>NZ_JBSUQM010000096.1:0-204 GCF_054065835.1 Nocardia citri | reverse complement strand
ATGGTCGAGCTGGCGGATGTGTCCGACCCTGAGCTGCTGGTCACCGTGGTCGCGTCTGCCTTGGGGTTGCGCGAGGATCCGGCGCGGCCCTTGCCGGAGGTGGTGTTGGAGTTCCTGGCGGCGCGGGAATCGCTGCTGGTGTTGGACAATTGTGAGCATCTGGTGGCAGCGGTGACGGGGCTGGTGGAGACCTGGCTGCGAAAC
>NZ_JBSUQM010000095.1:0-224 GCF_054065835.1 Nocardia citri | reverse complement strand
GCGATGCTGCGTGAAGCCGTGGAAGAGATGCGCGAACGCCTGGCCCGGATGCGTACCGCTGGTGTCCGCAAGCTCGTCCCCAGCATCGATGAGCCGTTGATCCTGATCATCATCGACGAAGCCGCTTCCCTGTCGTCTTACGCCGAACGCGACGAGCAGCAGGAGTTCCGGCGCCTGACCGGTCTGCTGCTGTCCCAAGGCCGCGCGGCCGCGGTGTCAGTCGT
>NZ_JBSUQM010000094.1:0-235 GCF_054065835.1 Nocardia citri | reverse complement strand
TCGCCGCTGGCGGTGCCCGCCGCGGGCCGGGAGCCGTCGCTGCGTGGAATGCCCCGCTACGACGCGGTGACCTTGTTCGCCGACCGCGCGAGCGCGGTGGTGCCCGGTTTCGAGCTCGCGCACGATAACAAGGCCACCGTGGCCCGGATCTGCGCGCGGCTGGACGGATTACCGTTGGCGATCGAGCTGGCCGCGGCGCGGATGCGCACGATGTCGTCCGAGCAGATCCTGGCGC
>NZ_JBSUQM010000093.1:0-276 GCF_054065835.1 Nocardia citri | reverse complement strand
TACCCGCAGCACCGCCTCTCCGGCGATATCCAACGGTTCCCGGCTGGTGGCCAGAACCCGCAGGTTCGGACAGTTTCGCAGCCAGGTCTCCACCAGCCCCGTCACCGCTGCCACCAGATGCTCACAATTGTCCAACACCAGCAGCGATTCCCGTGCGGACAGGAACTCCACCACCACCTCCGGCAAGGGCCGCGCCGGATCCTCGCGCAACCCCAAGGCAGACGCGACCACGGTGACCAGCAGCTCAGGGTCGGACACATCCGCCAGCTCGACCAG
>NZ_JBSUQM010000092.1:0-279 GCF_054065835.1 Nocardia citri | reverse complement strand
CCCTTGGCATAACCCAGGTGTTCATCCATTTCAGCGTTCAATGCCGTTTCCAGCACGGTTTTCGTGATCTGTGACAGCAAACCGCCCGGCCCGGCAAGCGACACACCTTCTTTCCGCGCTTTATCCACCAATTCCTGGGCAATTCGGACGTCCAGACCGTCCGCCATCGACGACTCCGCGGCCGCCGACTTCGACTCCGACACGATGATCCCTTCCGCTGAAGCAGGCCGCCTCAGCTTGTCGGATCACCCTTCCGCCCACAAGATCACTGACAGTCCC
>NZ_JBSUQM010000091.1:0-284 GCF_054065835.1 Nocardia citri | reverse complement strand
GAGAATCGTGGCGGTGTCGGTGGCGAACCGGGTGAACAGCCGATCCTCGCCACGGCCGAACTCCGCACCGCCTTTCGGGTCCGCCAACCGGACATCCACCAGGCCGTCACGGATCGCGGGACCGATACCGGCCAGGATCGACCACAACACCGAGCCCTTACCCGACCCGGTGGCGCCGGCGAGCAGGATGTGGGAGTACAGCACCCGCAGCCGCCAGGTGTCGAAGTCCTCGGTTACCCCGACCGGGACCGCCTCCAGGTCCACCCCGTTGTGAACCACATCCG
>NZ_JBSUQM010000090.1:0-284 GCF_054065835.1 Nocardia citri | reverse complement strand
CAGAATCGTGGCGGTGTCGGTGGCGAACCGGGTGAACAGCCGATCCTCGCCACGGCCGAACTCCGCACCACCTTTCGGGTCCGCCAACCGGACATCCACCAGGCCGTCACGGATCGCCGGGCCGATACCGGCCAGGATCGACCACAACACCGAGCCCTTACCCGACCCGGTGGCGCCGGCGAGCAGGATGTGGGAGTACAGCACCCGCAGCCGCCAGGTGTCGAAATCCTCGGTTACCCCGACCGGGACCGCCTCCAGGTCCACCCCGTTGTGAACCGAGCCCA
>NZ_JBSUQM010000089.1:0-317 GCF_054065835.1 Nocardia citri | reverse complement strand
GCGTTGTCGATCGCGGTCTGGGCGCACCACATGTACGCCACCGGGGCCGTCCTGCTGCCGTACTTCTCGTTCATGACCTTCCTGATCGCGGTGCCGACCGGTGTGAAGTTCTTCAACTGGATCGGCACCATGTGGCGCGGCCAGCTGACCTTCGAATCGCCGATGCTGTTCTCCCTCGGCTTCCTGGTCACCTTCCTCTTCGGTGGCCTGTCCGGCGTCATCCTGGCCTCGCCACCGCTGGACTTCCACGTCACCGACAGCTATTTCGTGGTCGCGCACTTCCACTACGTGCTCTTCGGCACCATCGTGTTCGCGAC
>NZ_JBSUQM010000088.1:0-317 GCF_054065835.1 Nocardia citri | reverse complement strand
GACAGGTAACGGCCGCCAGGCCGGCTCCAGGAATACGGTGACATCCCGCCAGCCTCGCGGAACCACCGACTGCCCATGACAGGCGATACCCCTACTGCGACACCAGCTTCCGTCGGCAACAGGCCCTCGGCGATCTTATCCCAGAACAGTCGTTCCACTGAGCGCTGAATCCCGGGAGCCCCCGGCGACCGCATCGGTGCTCGTCCGGTGACCTCCCGCATCCAGTCCGACGGCCTTCCCATACACCCTCCGTGACCTCGGGTGTTGCGACCACCGGTTGAACCTGAGCAGAGTATACATCGGTGAAATTTGGTGAG
>NZ_JBSUQM010000087.1:0-321 GCF_054065835.1 Nocardia citri | reverse complement strand
ACACTGATGCTTTCAGGACTCAAACCGTCGATAGGGTCGGTTGGCGATGCCTTCGACAATGCCCTCGCCGAGACCACGATCGGGCTCTATAAGACCGAAGCGGTCCGTGATGATTCCCCGTTCCGGAGAGGCCCGTTGCACCGGCTCGCTGATGTCGAGCAACTAACCCATGAGTGGGTCAGCTGGTTCAACGAGTCCCGGCTGATGCACCGGCTCGGCCGCAAACCACCGGTCGAGTACGAGGCCGACTACTATGCCGCTCTGACCGAACAACCGGTCGGAGACAGATAACCGGGTGCGCATGAAACCCGGGGGGATTCA
>NZ_JBSUQM010000086.1:0-332 GCF_054065835.1 Nocardia citri | reverse complement strand
CGGCATCGGCCGCCTGTCATCGCATTCGTGCCCAGGCGGCCCCGGATCTGCCTCGCCATGGCGGCCCGGAAAACCTTCAGCCAACGCTCTACCGTGGCTGGTCTCCATCGCCCTCAGCAGTCTTTTCGCAAACGCTCGAGGTCCTCGAGGCAATTGCCGGTGACAAACCGACATCCACGGTCGCCGTCGAAGTTTCAGACCACCGGAATTGTCGTCCTATCCGGCGACTAGCTTGTTCCACGAGCGGCCCGCCACGTGTGGTTTGTGGTTCGGATCGAGAGGTCTCTGATGGAACCGAACCTGCGTGGCCCGCGTCTAACCTACTGAGACCA
>NZ_JBSUQM010000085.1:0-383 GCF_054065835.1 Nocardia citri | reverse complement strand
CCATACCCCGTCGGCGAACTCCCGCCGCACAGTAGACGCGGCCCGCAGCGCCAGCCGTGTCTTACCGACGCCCCCGATCCCGGTCAACGTCACCAGCCGGGCCGCAGCCAGCAGATTCTTCACCTCCGCCAACTCGGCGCGGCGATCGACAAAACTGGTCAACTCCGCAGGCAAACTGCGAGCACCACGCGAAGTGGCCAACGCTGCCGGCCCCCACCTGGGTGAGGTCGGTTTGCGGCCTCGGTGCTCGCGGGCTGGTTCGTTCTGCAACGCCATCTCCTCGACCGCGAAGCCATGACGACGCTGCACTTGCCGGATCGCTTCTCCCAGGGCCGCCGCCGACGGCCGCTCGCCGGGGTCGCGGCTCATCGCGGCCGCGACCA
>NZ_JBSUQM010000084.1:0-434 GCF_054065835.1 Nocardia citri | reverse complement strand
TCGGCGCGCATCCGTTCGACCATGTGCGGGTAGTGCAGTTCGAAGGCGGGACGCTCGGAACGGATGCGGGGCAGTTCGTAGAAGTTGTGCCGCGGCGGCGGGCAGGTGGTGGCCCATTCCAGTGAGTTGCCGTATCCCCACGGATCATCGACGGTGACGACTTCGCCGTAGCGGTAGCTCTTGAAGACGTTCCAGATGAACGGCAGCATCGACGCGCCCAGGATGAAGGCACCGATGGTGGAAATCGTATTGAGTGTGGTGAAGCCGTCGCTGGGCAGGTAGTCGGCGTAGCGGCGCGGCATCCCCTCGGCACCCAGCCAGTGCTGCACCAGGAAGGTGGTGTGGAAGCCGATGAAGGTGGTCCAGAAGTGCCACTTGCCCAGGCGTTCGTCCAGCATGCGGCCGGTGATCTTCGGGAACCAGAAATAGATACC
>NZ_JBSUQM010000083.1:0-441 GCF_054065835.1 Nocardia citri | reverse complement strand
GAAGACGGTGCATACCGATATCGGATCGGTGCGGATCGATGTGCCACGCGATCGGACCGCGGAATTCGAGCCGCAGATCGTGCCGAAGCACGCGCGCCGGGTCGAGGGGTTCGATGAGTCGATCATCTCCCTGTATGCGAAAGGGTTGACGACCGGTGAGATTCAGAAGCATTTGTCGGAGATTTACGATGTGGACGTCTCGCGTGAATTGATCTCGAAGATCACCGATAAGGTGGTCGAGGAGATGAATGAATGGCAGATGCGGCCACTGGAACGCGTATATCCGGTCGTGCTGATCGACGCCATTTTCGTCAAGATTCGGGACGGCCGGGTGGTGAACCGGCCGATCTACGTCGCGGTGGGGGTCACCCTGGCCGGCGAGCGTGACGTGCTGGGTCTGTGGGTCGGCACCGGCGGCGAAGGAGCGAAGCATTGGGCCGC
>NZ_JBSUQM010000082.1:0-488 GCF_054065835.1 Nocardia citri | reverse complement strand
GCCAGCCGCAACGCGCCCACCCGGCAGCAGACCCTGCGCTGGTGTATCGACTGGAGCTACGAATTGTGCAGCCCGGGCGAGCAGCGGATGTGGGCCCGGTTGTCGGTGTTCGCCGGGGGCTTCGAACTCGATGCGGTCGAAGGGGTGTGCGGCGCCGATCTGGTCGATCCGCTGGATGTGCTGTCGTCGCTGGTGGACAAGTCGATCGTGATCCGCGACGAATCCGATGGTGTGGTGCGGCTGCGGATGCTGGAGACCATCCGCGACTACGGTCGGCACACGCTGGGGGAGTCCGGCGAGGACCAGCTGATTCGGCGCCGCCACCGCGACTGGTTCCGGCAGTTGGCGCTGACCGCGGAAGCCGAATGGATCAGCGACCGGCAGCCCTACTGGATGGCCAGGCTCGAGCGCGAGCAACCCAACCTGCGTGACGCGCTCGAATACTGCCTTGCCGAGGACACCGAGGACGCGGCCGCAGCCGGACTACA
>NZ_JBSUQM010000081.1:0-512 GCF_054065835.1 Nocardia citri | reverse complement strand
GAGAGTGTCAGAATTTTTGTGGGCGAAACGATGACCATTCCACCTAATTTCCAGTTACCCGTTCACCGTAGAACAGTGCGAGCGTGTTCAGTATATCCTTCCATCCGGCGATCTTTCCAGTGATATTCTGCCGATTTTTCAATGGGTTCCGTACGACGAGGTAGAGTACTTTGAGTGCGGCCTGCTCGTTCGGGAAGTGACCACGCCGCCGGGTGGCATGCCGGAACCGGGAGTTCAGGCTTTCGATCGCGTTCGTGGTGTAGACGAGTTTCCGGATCGGGGCCGGGAATTTCAGGAACGGCGTGAATTGTTCCCAGCTGTTGCGCCATACCGCGATCATCGCCGGATATTTCGGTTCCCATTCCGCGGCGAATTCGTCGAACAGGGATTCGGCGGCCTCCACCGTGGGTGCTGTGTAGATCGCCCGGAGTTCGGTCGTGATCCGGCTCCAATATTTCCGGGAGGAGTATTTGAGGCTGGCCCGCACGAGGTGGACGACGCATTGCTGGACG
>NZ_JBSUQM010000080.1:0-541 GCF_054065835.1 Nocardia citri | reverse complement strand
CGTTCCCCCGGCCGTGGTGACCGTCACCAGTACCGTCCCAGCCGCACCGGCAGGGGCGACGGCGGTGATCTGCGTCGACGAGTTCACGACGAACGACGTCGCCGGCGTAGCACCGAAACTCACCGCCGTCGCACCCGACAGATTCGTCCCCGTCAACACAACCGTCGTCCCGCCTGTCACCGGACCAGCATTGGGCACTACCGTGGTCAGCGTCGGCACCGCGACATAGGTATAGGAGACACCGTTACTCGTTCCCCCGGTTGTGGTGACCGTGACCAGTACCGTCCCGACTGAATGGGCAGGCGCCACCGCCGTGATCTGCGTCGACGAGTTCACGACGAACGACGTCGCCGGCGTAGCACCGAAACTCACCGCCGTCGCACCCGTCAGGTTCGTCCCGGTCAGCACTACCGTGGTGCCGCCGGTCACCGGACCTGCGTTCGGGGCGATGACGGTCAGCGTCGGCACCGCGACGTAGGTGTAGGAGACACCGTTACTCGTTCCACCCGCGGTAGTGACCGTGACCAGTACCGTCCCGACC
>NZ_JBSUQM010000079.1:0-544 GCF_054065835.1 Nocardia citri | reverse complement strand
TGCGGCCGGGACGGTACTGGTCACGGTCACCACGGCGGGTGGTACCAGTAACGGTGTCTCGTACACCTATGTTGCGGTGCCGACGCTGACCGCTATCGCTCCGAACGCTGGTCCGGTGGCTGGTGGGACCACCGTCGTGCTCACCGGGACAAACCTCACCGGTACGACCGCGGTGAGTTTCGGTGCTACGCCGGCGACGTCGTTCGTCGTGAACTCGTCGACGCAGATCACCGCCATCGCTCCCGCCGGTGCGGCCGGGACGGTACTGGTGACGGTCACTACCGCGGGTGGAACGAGCAACGGTGTCTCCTACACCTATGTTGCGGTGCCGACGCTGACCACCATCGCCCCGAACGCCGGTCCGGTGACCGGCGGCACCACCGTCGTGTTGACCGGGACGAATCTGTCGGGTGCGACTGCGGTGAGTTTCGGTGCTACGCCGGCGACGTCGTTCGTCGTGAACTCGTCGACGCAGATCACCGCCGTCGCCCCTGCAGGGTCGGTCGGGACGGTACCGGTCACGGTCACCACGGCGGGTGGTACC
>NZ_JBSUQM010000078.1:0-612 GCF_054065835.1 Nocardia citri | reverse complement strand
AACGCGGCCGTGATCGGACTGGACATTCGCCGGTTGACTCGCAATGCCTCCTGAAGCAGTCCGATGGCTCGGGACTGCTCGCCTTGCCGCCAGGCGGCAGTGCCCAGGCCCCACAACGCGAACGACCGGAACAGCGATTCGCCACATGCCTCGGTGATGGAGATCAGCTGCTGTTGCGACTCGGTTGCCCCTTGTGTATCACCGGCCAGCGCGCGTACCACGCCGAGCAAGAACAAGGCAGCAGCATACAAGGCAGGCGCACAACGGGATCCTTGCCGTATCGAGCCGAGTAGCTCAACAGCGCGTTCGAAGCAGGACACCGACGAGGCAAACTCAGCGCGGTACATCGCCACGTTGCCGTCGGCGTAGGCGATCAGCGCCTGGGTCATCGGGCTGGGATCTTGTTCGGCGAGCACGTGTCCCTCCTCGGTGAGGGCAGTAGCCGCTGCCACATCGCCTTGCATCACCGTCATGATGCAGCCGGTATGGAGCGCTTTGACACGGTCGAGTGGGGATTGCCGGGCGGGGTGGTCGAGGAGCCGGTCGATCCAGCGGCGACCTTCGCCGTACAGACCCCGGAAATTCCAGAACATGAGCAACGCGGCGGCGGTT
>NZ_JBSUQM010000077.1:0-612 GCF_054065835.1 Nocardia citri | reverse complement strand
TCCGCGGTGACGATCGGACTGGACATTCGCCGGTTGACTCGCAATGCCTCCTGAAGCAGTCCGATGGCTCGGGACGGCTCGCCTTGCCGCCAGGCGGCAGTGCCCAGGACCCACAACGCGCTCGACCGGAACAGCGATTCGCCACATGCCTCGGTGATGGAGATCAGCTGCTGTTGCGACTCGGTTGCCCCTTGTGTATCACCGGCCAGCGCGCGTACCACGCCGAGCAAGAACAAGGCAGAAGCATGCAAGGCAGGATCACAAAGGGATCCTCGCCGTGTCGAGCCGAGTACCTCGACAGCGCGTTCGAAGCAGGAGGTCGCCTGGGCAAGCTCACCGTGGAACATCGCCACGACGCCGTCGGCGTAGGTGATCAGCGCCTGGGTCATCGGGGTGGGATCTTGTTCGGCGAATACGCGTCCTCCCTCGACCAGGGCGGCAGCCGCCGCCACATCGCCCTGCATCACCGTCATGACGCAGCCGGTATGGAGCGCTTTGACATGGTCGAGTGGGGATTGCCGGGCGGGGTGGTCGAGGAGCCGGTCGATCCAGCGGCGACCTTCGCCGTACAGACCCCGGAAATTCCAGAACATGAGCAACGCGGCGGCGGTC
>NZ_JBSUQM010000076.1:0-661 GCF_054065835.1 Nocardia citri | reverse complement strand
ATCACGAAGTCTGCGCCAGACCCCGGATCTTCACGTTCACCGCATCGATGAAGATCACCGGATACACCGAATCCAGCGGCCGATTCTGCCAGTCGGCCATCCCGTCGAGCACCCGGTCGGTGATCGTGGAGATCGTCTGCTTGGACACCTGCGCGTCGTAGACCTCGGCCAGGTGCGCGGAGATCTCACCATGAGTCAATCCCTTGGCCGACAACGAGATCACCATGTCCTCGACCCCGGACAGGCGGCGCTGCCCCTTGGCCACGATCCTCGGGGAGAAACTGCCGTCCCGATCACGCGGCACGGCGATCTCGACCGGCCCGACATCGGTCACGACCGTCTTGACGCGGCGGCCGTTACGCGAATTCCGCCCGTCACGCCCGGCCGGGTCGTGCTTGCCATAGCCGAGGTGATCGTCGAGCTCACCCTCGAGGGCGGCCTCGAGCACCTTCTTCGTCAACTGCCCCAGCAGCCCGCCCTCACCGGTCAGCTGCAGACCGTCGGCACGAGCACGATCCACCATCTGCCGGACCAGATCACCCTCGGGCAGCGGCGGCACCACCGGCGCCGCGCCCAGGTCCGCTACCATCTCCTCCGTAATCACATCAGTCACAGTGAGCTCCTTCTGTCTCAGGAGTTACACCGTTTACCGTACAGTCCC
>NZ_JBSUQM010000075.1:0-691 GCF_054065835.1 Nocardia citri | reverse complement strand
GCCATGACGGCTGTAGGAGTAGCCCGCGAAATACGGGAACCCACCCTCAACAGAGCCGAGACCCAGGGACGCGAACATGACGTTCGTCTGAGCCGGATCAGCCAGAATCGAGACCGCGGTACGCAACTCGTCGGGAGCATTCGCAGCGATATCGGCAGCAGTAATCGGCCGGGTGCCCGCACCGAGATGGCGCATCCACACCAGACCACCCGCAGCAGCGATCGTGCCACCAGTGACCAGCAGGCTTGTCAACGACATCACGCCACCCCCCGCAGCGGAGCGAACGCCAACGCGACCGAGTGTTCCGCGAGCACGTTCGGCAGGACGTAGGAGAGGGCACGAGCATCCGCGACGCTCAGACGCACTTCGGCACCGCCCACGAGGAACGACACCCCGGCAGCGGATTCGACCGGTTGGAAGCGTTGCGCGGGAACGTATTTCACGTTCCGCAACCCACCCGAGACCGGAACGGAGTCAGGGACGGGAGTAGTCATGACGCCGCCGCCTTCACCAGATTGACGCGAACCTCAGCGGCGTCGGCAGCGTCGAGGGCATCGGCGATGCCGGCGTCGAGCAGATCCCGAAGCCCTCGCGCCTGCTCCACCGACAGATTCATCCCGCAGTGGTGGCCGATGTAGACGAGGACCTTGCCGTCGAAGTAGCGCACTTCGAACGACACGCGATGGTGAGC
>NZ_JBSUQM010000074.1:0-691 GCF_054065835.1 Nocardia citri | reverse complement strand
TCTCACCATCGCGTGTCGTTCGAAGTGCGCTACTTCGACGGCAAGATCCTCGTCTACATCGGCCACCACTGCGGGATGAATCTGTCGGTGGAGCAGGCGCGGGGGCTTCGGGATCTGCTCGACGCCGGTATCGCCGATGCCCTCGACGCTGCCCAGGCTGCCGCGTCTCGCGTCAATCTGGTGAAGGCGGTGGCGTGATGACTACTCCCGTCCCCGACACCAGCCCGGTCTCTGGTGGTCTGCGCAACGTGAAATACGTTCCCGCGCAACGCTTCCAACCGGTCGAGTCCGATGCTGCGGTGTCGTTCCTCGTGGGCGGTGCCGAAGTGCGTCTGAGCGTCGCGGCTGCTCGTGCCCTCTCCCACGTACTGCCGAACGTGCTCGCGGAACACTCGGTCGCGTTGGCGTTCGAGCCGCTGCGGGAGGTGGCGTGATGTCGCTGACAAGCCTGCTGGTCACTGGTGGCACGATCGCCGCCGCTGGTGGCCTGGTGTGGATGCGCCACCTCGGCGCCGGACCTCGGCCGGTTACCGCTGCCGATATCGCCGCTGAGGCACCGGAGGAGTTGCGTACGGCTGTCTCGATTTTGGCTGATCCGGCTCAGACGAACGTCATGTTCGCGTCCCTGGGTCTCGGCTCTGTTGAGGGTGGGTTCCCGTATTTCGCGGGCTACTCCTACAGCCGTCACGGT
>NZ_JBSUQM010000073.1:0-698 GCF_054065835.1 Nocardia citri | reverse complement strand
GGGACTGTCAAGTTTTCGGTGTAACTGATTAATAACTGGCTACTTGTATCCGGCGGACAGGCGCCCGTCGAAGGCCAGGTCGAATGCATTGAGGGCGTCTTTCCATCGGTTGGACCAGCGTTTGCGGCCCGCGCCGGTGGGGTCGGTGGCCATGACCGCCATGTATACGCATTTGAGGGCGGCCTGCTGGTTGGGGAAGTGGCGGCGGGCGTTGACCGCGCGCCTGATCCGGGAATTGAGGCTCTCGATCGCGTTGGTCGTGCAGATCAGGGTGCGGATTGCCTTGTCGAACTGCAGGAATGGCGTGAACTCCGCCCATGCGCCGGTCCAGAGCCTGATGATGGCCGGGTAGCGTTTCTCCCATGTGCTGGCGAACTCGGCGAACCGGTCGAGGGCGTCGGACTCCGACGCTGCGGTGTAAATAGGCTTGAGGTCTTTCGCGACCGCGGCCCAGTCCTTCTTGGACGCGTAGCGGAAGCTGTTGCGCAACAAGTGAACGACGCACGTCTGCACGATCGTTTGCGGCCACACCGCGCCGATCGCGTCGGGCAGGCCCTTGAGGCCGTCGCACACCATGATCAGGCAGTCCGCGACACCACGGGCCTTGATCTCGGTCAGCACCCGCAGCCAATATTTCGCTCCTTCCCCGTCGCCGTGCTCGCCGGCCCACAGGCCCAGCACCTCACGGGTTCCCTCCC
>NZ_JBSUQM010000072.1:0-718 GCF_054065835.1 Nocardia citri | reverse complement strand
ATCCCGTAACCAGACCTCGACCAACTCCGCCACCGCCCCCACCAACTGCTCGCAGTTGTCCAACACCAGCAGCGACTTCCGTGCGGACAAGAATTCGACCACCACTTCCGGCAACGGCCGCGCCGGATCCTCGCGCAACCCCAGAGTGGCCGCCACCACCTCGACCAGCAGCGACGGGTCGGACACATCGGCCAGCTCGACCATCCATACCTCGTCGGGGAACTCCCGCCGCACAGTGGACGCGGCCCGCAGCGCCAGCCGTGTCTTGCCGACGCCTCCGATCCCGGTCAACGTCACCAGCCGGGCCGAGGCCAGCAGATTCTTGACCTCCGCCAACTCACTGCGACGGTCGACGAAACTGGTCAACTCCAGCGGCAACGTGCCAGCACGTGAGAACGCCGCGGGCCCGGGCGCACGCCACCCCTTCGTGGCGGGCTTGCGGCCTCGGCGCTCGCGGGCTGGTTCGGCCTGCAACGCCATCTCGTCGGCGGTGAACCCGTGACGACGCTGCACCTGCTGGATCGCTTCTCCCAGGGCCGCCGCCGACGGCCGCTCGCCGGGGTCGCGGCTCATCGCGGCCGCCACGATCGCGGACACGTCGTCGGCGATGCCGTGCTCACGCAGGTCCGGTACCGGCTGAGTGGTGATCCGCAAAAACTGGGTCACCACGTTCTCCCCGCTGCGCCGCTCGAACGCCGCATGCCCGGTCAACGCGCAG
>NZ_JBSUQM010000071.1:0-725 GCF_054065835.1 Nocardia citri | reverse complement strand
CCGGCGTCGTTGTAGACGCTGGTGTCGACATCGAGAACGGTCACGGGCGGCCCAGGGTGCGCAGGTTGGCGGTGACGGCGTCGTTGTAGGCGGTGTGCGCGGTGCGGGCTGCGGCCTGCATGGCCTCGATTCCCTCCCGAACTTCTTGCGCCGCGGTAGCCCATTCCCGGTGTGCTTCGGCTTGTTTGTCGGCGGCGTGGCCGTTCCAGCTCTGTTGCATCACGGTCATGCGTTCATCGATCTCGCGGAGGGATTCCCGTAGGAAATCGTTCAGTCCGCCGATGCGGGTGGTTACGTTGTCCAGGTGGTCGAGATCGACCTGATATCTCATGTGCCACAGTCCTGTTCGGTTACGCGGAATCAGCTACGGGAGATCCAGTGAGGATTGCCGCTGCCCGGTGGCGTTGGTGGTGTCGGTGCGGGTGTATTCGACACCTGCCACGCCGAGCAGTTCAGCCATGGTGTTCAGGGCGTCGAGTACCTGCAAGGCGCCGTCGCGGGTTTCCTCCCACCCTGTCGAATAGGCGGTGGCCGCGGTGCCTTTCCAGCTCGTCATCAGCCCTTGCACGTCTGCGTCGGCTGAGCGCACACCGTTGACGAGAGTTTGCGCGGTCTGCTGCACATACTGTCCGGCATTCGAAACATGGTCGGGCACAATCGCAAACGGTGAGCCGGTGGTTGATGAACCTTCAGCCATGCACATTCTCTCGGTCGTCGGTCGGTGT
>NZ_JBSUQM010000070.1:0-787 GCF_054065835.1 Nocardia citri | reverse complement strand
GTCGATGGTTCGCTCGCTACGCTCGCTCACAGGCTTATCAGCTTCTTGCGGCGAACGAGCAGAATGAAGAAGGGCGCACCCAGCGCGGAGATCATCACACCGACCGGTAATTCACCCGGCCGCGCCACAATTCGCCCGACCACATCGGCGACCAGCAACAGCACCGCACCGAGCAATCCGGAATACGGGATCAGCCAGCGATAGTCGGGACCGGTGAAAACCCTTGCGACATGCGGCACTATCAGCCCGATGAATGCGATCGGACCGATCGCCGCAGTGGCGGCGCCACACAGCAATACAATGGCGGCCAACCCGAGCGCCCGGTTGCGTCCGATATGCACTCCGAGTCCGCGCGCGGCCTCGTCGCCGAGGCTCAGCAGATTCAGGCCCGGCGCAGCCGTCACGGCCAGTACCACACCGATCGCCAAGAACGGCAATACCTGCCAGAACACCTCGGCGCCGCGCCCGTTCACCGTGCCGACCACCCAGAACCTGTAGGAGTCCAGCGCCGCATTGTCCATGAGCACAATGGCATTCGTCAGCGCCTGCAGGAATGCGGTCACCGCGGCGCCGGCCAGTACCAGGCTGAGCGGACTCGCCTTGCCGCCACCGATCGCGGAGGCACCGAACACCACCAGCCCCGCGATCAGTGCTCCCGCGAAGGCGAACCAGAGGTACTGCTCGGGTGCGGTCAGCGCGAACAGGTAACTGCTCAGTGCCGCAAGGAACGCCGCACCGGCATTCACACCCAGCAGGCCCGCGTCGGCCAGCGGGTTGCGGGTATAGC
>NZ_JBSUQM010000069.1:0-807 GCF_054065835.1 Nocardia citri | reverse complement strand
GGCTCTGACGGATTGTAAGCGCACGGTTTCAGGTACTATTTCACTCCCCTCCCGGGGTACTTTTCACCTTTCCCTCACGGTACTAGTCCGCTATCGGTCACCAGGTAGTATTCAGGCTTATCGGGTGGTCCCGACAGATTCACAGCAGATTTCACGGGCCCGCTGCTACTCGGGAGTCGCTCACATGAGCCGTCGTATTTTCGCCTACAGGACTCTCACCCTCTACGGTCGGCCATCCCAGACCAATTCAGCTAACACAACGGTTTCTGACTCACGCTCGATCCGGCAGAATCGAGAAGAACAATCCCACAACCCCGCATGGACAACGCCCGCCGGCTATCACATCCACACGGTTTAGCCTCATCCGCTTTCGCTCGCCACTACTCACGGAATCACATATTGTTTTCTCTTCCTGTGGGTACTGAGATGTTTCACTTCCCCACGTTCCCTCCACACACCCTATATATTCAGATGCGGGTAACACGACATCACTCGTGCTGGGTTTCCCCATTCGGAAATCCTCGGATCTCAGCTCGGTTGACAGCTCCCCGAGGCTTATCGCAGCCTCCTACGTCCTTCATCGGCTCCTGGTGCCAAGGCATCCACCGAACGCTCTTAAACACTTACAAACAAAGATGCTCGCGTCCACTGTGCAGTTCTCAAACAACACACCCACTCAAACCAGAATCTCAGGACCAACACCCTCGAAGAAGGCCGGTATCACCGAAGATCCGAGCGGATCGTCATCTCTTCCTAGAGAGTTCGCTCTCGCGTATTCTCTCAGGACCCAACAGTGTGTCGATATAT
>NZ_JBSUQM010000068.1:0-874 GCF_054065835.1 Nocardia citri | reverse complement strand
CGGACCGTGGGGGTGGACCGACGACACCGAGATGGCCTGCTCTGTGGTTACCGAGCTAAGTAGTCGCGGCGAGATCGACCAGGATCGGCTTGCCACCGCTTTCGCGCGACGCTTCGACCCAGGCCGTGACTACGGCTTCGCCACGGTCGCCACCTTACGCCGAGTCCGCGATGGCGTGCATTGGCGCACCGCGGCCGCAGCCGCGTTCGGTGACGAGGGTTCCTGTGGCAACGGTGCGGCCATGCGGGTTGCCCCGCTAGGTGCCTTTTATGCCGACGATCCGGAAAAGGCTGTCGCCGAAGCGGTCCGGTCGGCGCAGGTGACGCATCTGCATCCCGAAGGGGTCACCGGTGCCGTCGCGGTCGCACTCGCCGCAGCCCACGCCGCGCAAGCCCGACTCAATGGGACACGGCCCACACCAACCGAATTCATCACCAGCGTCCTGGAACGCCTCGACCACGGTGACACGACCCGGCTGATCCGCCACGCCCGCACCCTGCTCGCAGCCCCCGCCGCCGAAGCCGCGAAAGAACTCGGCAACGGATCCCTGGTCACCGCGCAGAACACAGTGCCATTCACGATATGGGTCGCAGCCACATATCTGCACGACTACCCGGCCGCAGTCACCACATGCATTGCCGCAGACGGAGATATCGACACCACCAGCGCCATCGCCGGCGGAATCGTCGCCGCCTACACCGGCAACCACACAGGCCCGATCGTCGGGATACCCCAAACATGGCTCGCCGCACGAGAAGCATTGCCCCACTGGTGCAACACGATCGATCGAACACGCGGGCGCAAGAACTCTGTATTCGGCCGCGCCCGACGATGGCTGTCCGGCGCATCGTCGAGATGAACACGATCGACCGGC
>NZ_JBSUQM010000067.1:0-1455 GCF_054065835.1 Nocardia citri | reverse complement strand
TCCCTAAGTTTGTAGGTGTCTGGGGTTGGTGCCCTGGATGCCCAGGATGGTGGGGTGTAGCTGATGGTTTTCTGTCTGTTGTTGAGGCTTCGAAGGACTGGCTGCCCCGCCGTGCTGGACGCTCCGGCCGCTGATTGAGAGCTGTTGCGGATCGTCGCTGTTTAGGGATCTGTCGGCGGGGTTGTCCACGGGCATGACCTGCAATGACAGGAGTAGGTGGGTGAGTGAACGCCCGGAGATCTGGGTCGGGATCGATGTCGGTAAATCGGCGCATCACGCGTGCGCGGTCGATGAGGCCGGGAAGGTGGTGTTCAGCCAGAAACTCGGCAACGACCAGCGAGGGATCGAGCAGTTGATCGCCCGTGCCGGTAAGTCGGCGCAGCGGGTTCGGTGGGCGATCGATTTGACCAGTCCGATGGCGTTGCTGCTGATCACGGTGTTGCTGGCGGCCGATCAAGCGGTGATCTATGTGCCGGGCCGGGTCGTGAACACCATGACCAGCGGGTTCCGCGGCGAGGGGAAAACCGATGCCAAAGATGCTCGGGTGATCGCCGAAACCGCCCGTCTGCGAAGGGATTTGGCTCAGGTCACGATGCCCGACGAGTTGGTGGTCGGGTTGACACAGCTGACCAGCTACCGCACTGATCTGATGTCGGACTGGGTGGCCGGGGTCAACCGGTTGCGCGCGTTGCTGGGCTCGATCTTCCCCACGCTCGAAGCCGCGTTCGACTACTCGGCCCGGACCCCGCTGATACTGGTTGCTGGAATGTGCACTCCGGCCGAGATCCGTATGGCCGGAATCGACGGTGTCACAACATATCTCACCGAGAACAAGGCATGGCCCGCCGGCATCGGCAAGACCGCTGCCGCCGCCCTCACGGCCGCACATGCTCAGGACATCGCCTTGCCCGGCGAAGCCGATACCGCCATGCTGGTCAAGCGTATCGCCCGTAAACTGCTCGACCTCGACCGCGAGATCAAGGACACCGACAAGCTGATCACGCAACGTTTCCGAGCGCATCCGTGGGCGAAGATCATCGAATCGCTGCCCGGCATGGGCCCAGGCTTGGGGGCTGAGTTCCTCGTCCACACCGGCGGTGACCTGAGTACCTTCGCCACCGCCGGCCGCCTGGCCTCCTACGCCGGATTGGTGCCCGTGCCACGCGATTCCGGACGGGTCAGCGGCAACCTGCGCCGCCCGAAACGCTACAACCGGCGCCTGCGCCGCGTGTTCTACATGGCCGCGCTGTCGAGCCTGCGCATCGAAAACGGCCCGTCGCGGCGGTTCTACGACCGAAAACGCAGCGAACGACTCATCCATACCCAAGCCCTCCTAGCGCTGGCCCGCCGACTCGTCGACGTGCTGTGGGCCCTGCTGCGCGACGGACGCGAATTCACTCTCGACACACCGACTCCGGTCACTGCCACGGCTTGACAAAGTCATTGAGAGTCCTT
>NZ_JBSUQM010000066.1:0-1525 GCF_054065835.1 Nocardia citri | reverse complement strand
CCAATGCCGCGCAGTTTGGGGGGTGGGTCTGATGTCAAGTCAGTGGTTTTCGCAGGTTGATGGCGATATTGATCCGCGGGTAGTTGGTGCGGTCGATGGTGCCTTTGGCGCGGTGTTTGGAGATGGCGCGTTTGACCACGCGGGGGCTTTGCCGGGGTCCGCGTGTGGGCAGGAGATCGGCCAGGACCGCGCGTCCGATGTCGCCGGCCAGGTCGATCGCGTCGTCGACTATCACTGCGGCGGCGTGGACGACCTGGTCACGGGCGGTGTTCACGGCGATGGTGAAGCTGGCGCGCAGGGGTGTGAGGTGCGGGTCGGTTGAGGTGGCGTCGGCGATGGCGATGCGCAGCGCCTGGTAGGTGCACAGCAGTGCGTAGACCTCCTGGGTGATCCCGGCCGGGGTGCGGGCGCGCAGCACCCGGCCGCCGAGGATGGTGGATTTCAGTTCCGCGTAGCTGGTTTCGATCTGCCACCGCTGGTGATACAGCTGGACCAGATCGCTCGCCCGGTAGCGGCGATGGTCACCCAGGGTGGTGACCAGGCGGTAGCGTTCATGCCGTTGTGGCCCGCCGTGCGGGGTGACGGTGATCTCGGCGTCGATCACCCGTACCACCACCGACCCCATCGAGGTGAGCCAGGTGCCGTCGGGCAGATACTCGAGCGCGGGCAACGCGAGGTTGTTCTTGCAGCGGATGAGCAGATCGGCCTTGGTAGCGGCGATCGCCGAGACCGGCTCGGCGTAACCGAAACCGCGGTCGGCCAGCAACAACATGCCCTCACGCAGGCATGGGAAAAGTGTTGGCGCGTAGGCGAGTTCGCCGACGCCATAGGTGCCGAACACGGCGTCGATGACCGTGCGGGTACCACAGGCCACCACAGCCAGCAGCCGCAGCATCGGGTACCCGGAGTCGCCGTTGCCGCCGCTCTGGCGCGCGAACACGCCCAGGTTCGCGGCGGTGTCGGGCACGAACATGCTGGTGCCATCGATGGCACACACCAGCAGGCCCCGCCAACGCGCCGCGCCCGCGGCAGGCCCGGCGAGCAGACCGAACAACTCCCGCAGCGGGGCGGGCCCGATCCGGCGGCGGGCCTGGGCCAACGCGGAGGAACCCGGTGCCGCGACCGCGAGCCCGCGCAGGCCCGAGCACAGCTTCGCCCACACTCCGGTATAGCCGATATCGGGGAACAAACCCGCTGCCAGCAGCAGATACACCACCACCCGCGAGGGTAGTTCCCGCAACCGCGACTGCACTGCCCGCCCCGATTCCAGCGCGGCGTCGACCATCTCGAACGGCACGATCCGAGTCAACTCGCCCAGATGACCCGGCGCGAACCGGCCTCCGGCTACCACTATGTGCTTGGTGATGACAGACTGATCCAACAGCGGAACTCTCGGCTTCCAGGGTTGTCTTGGAGGACAAACCCTCTCTACCGGGAGTTCCGCTGCCTGCATTCACGACACACCAAGCCACACAACAAAACCCACTTGACCAGCCGCCCCACCCCTAAACTGCGCGGCATTGGG
>NZ_JBSUQM010000064.1:0-1609 GCF_054065835.1 Nocardia citri | reverse complement strand
TGCGGGCAGCCACGCCGGTTCCACGATGGAGTTGCGGCAGGTCACCGAGGGGCAGCGCCAGGTGTATTGGGCGCGGTAGCGGCCCCACCGGCGGGTCGGGTTCTTCCAGCCCTGCACCGCGGTTATTTCCCGATCACAGTGGGTACACCAGGCTTTCGGGCGGGTCCACCGGTTCAGGTCCGGGGCACGGTCACCGGTGCGCCAGCACACCACATACAACCGGTCCCGGGACTGCGGAGCGGGGGCGCCCGCGGCTTGGGCGTGCATCGAGTTGAGGTACACGACCTCGTGGCGGTAGCCGAGCAGGTCCAGGGCTTGCAACCAGGCGGGCCACATCACCCACTTCGCTGCGTCGACGACGTTCTCGACGATGATCGCCCGATACTGGTGGTGTTCGGCGAAGCGCACGACATCCCACATCGTGGCCCGGGAGCGTTCGGCCGCCTCGTCGGGCAGGATCTCGCCGAACAGGTCCGGGGTGGAGTCGATGTTGCGGCGGCGGCCCCGGGCGACACTGTGATTGGTGCACGACGGGGAAGCCCACAGCACATCGGTGCGGGGGAACAACCGCGGATCCACCTGCGACAGGTCCGCGCACGCGTGATCGGTGCCGGGGTGGTTGGTGTTGTGGGTGTCCACCGCCAGGCGCCAATGGTTCGCGGCCATCCGCACGACGACGCCGGGAACCTCGCTTGCTCCGGTACTGGAACCACCAGCGCCGCAGAACAAGTCGGTCACGGTGAGCATCACGCGGCCTCCGGTCCGTAGTCATCGATCATGGAGTCCCAACCGGGAGCGTCGCCGGTTTCGACCAGCAGGTGCACCGCGACCGCGACCGGATCGAGGCCGGAGCGTTCCAGGTGGCAGCGACGACGCGAGCGGATATCGACAACGACGTCGGAGTCCTCGCGGCGGGTGGTGTTCTTGGTCATGGCTGGGTCTCCGATTCGTAGATGCCGCAGGTGATGCAGGCGCGATCGCGGTGGATGTTGATGGCGGGCAGGTTGTTCCAGGCCGACCAGAGGGAGCCGGACCAGATATGTCCGTGCTCCTCGCAGCGGCGGGTGGCTCGGCAGCCGTCGCAGGTGAGGGTTTCGCCGTCGAAGTCCCACCCGGTGAGGATGTGCTCGTTGCTGAAATGGGCTGCCGCGTCATCGATGGAGATGAACGTCGTCGGGTACTCGCCGTCGACGCTGTAGACGTCTCCGCAGCCGTGGCAGTAGGCGATGACATGGGTTTCGGTGACGAATCCGGTGTTCATGCCGCCACCGGTCCTTCGTCGCCGAGGTCATCGGGGTCGAAACCGGTGTAATCCTGTGTGGGACCGGTGATTTCGGGGGCAGGGGAGTAGGTGTCGACGATGCGGTCGATCTCGGCGTCGGAGACCCAGAACGCGCGCACTCGCACGAATCCGGTGGTGCCGTCTTCCCCGACGTAGCCGACACCGGGGGTGTGCTCGGAGATCTTGTCGCACAACGCGCCCCGGTCCTTGGCGCCCTGGCCGTGGACCATGGCGGTTTGGGTGGGTTCGTCCAGGCGTAGCCCGATCCGTACCGGGAACAGCTGCCGGTTGGGCATCGTCTCCTTCGACGGGTCCTGCAACGCAGCG
>NZ_JBSUQM010000063.1:0-1609 GCF_054065835.1 Nocardia citri | reverse complement strand
GGCGGCGTTGCAGGACCCGTCGAAGGAGACGATGCCCAACCGGCAGTTGTTCCCGGTCCGGATCGGGCTACGCCTGGACGAACCCACCCAAACCGCGATGGTCCACGGCCAGGGCGCGAAGGATCGGGGCGCGTTGTGCGACAAGATCTCCGAGCACACCCCCGGTGTCGGCTATGTCGGGGAGGACGGCACCACCGGATTCGTGCGGGTGCGCGCGTTCTGGGTCTCCGACGCCGAGATCGACCGCATCGTCGACACCTACTCCCCTGCACCCGAAATCAGCGGTCCCACACAGGATTACACGGGTTTCGATCCCGATGACCTCGGCGACGAAGGACCGGTGGCGGCATGAACACCGGATTCGTCACCGAAACCCATGTCATCGCCTGCTGCCACGGCTGCGGAGACGTCTACAGCGTCGACGGCGAGTACCCGACGATGTTCGTCTCCATCGATGACGCGGCAGCCCATTTCAGCAACGAGCACATCGTCACCGGGTGGGACTTCGACGGCCAGGTCCTCACCTGCGACGGCTGCCGAGCCATCCGCCGGTGTGAGGAGCACGGACATATCTGGTCCGGCTCCCTCTGGTCGGCCTGGAACAACCTGCCCGCCATCAACATCCACCGTGATCGCGCCTGCATCACCTGCGGCATCTACGAATCGGAGACCCAGCCATGACCAAGAACACCACCCGCCGCGAGGACTCCGACGTGGTTGTCGATATCCGCTCGCGTCGTCGCTGCCACCTGGAACGCTCCGGCCTGGATCCGGTCGCGGTCGCGGTGCGGCTGCTGGTGGAAACCGGTGACGCTCCCGGTTGGGACTCCATGATCGATGACTACGGACCGGAGGCCGCGTGATGCTCACCGTGACCGATCTATTTTGTGGCGCCGGCGGTTCCAGTACCGGCGCCACCGAGGTTCCCGGCGTCGTCGTCCGTATGGCCGCGAACCATTGGCGGCTGGCGGTGGACACCCACAACACCAACCACCCCGGCACCGATCACGCGTGCGCGGACCTGTCGCAGGTGGATCCGCGGTTGTTCCCCCGCACCGATGTGCTGTGGGCGTCCCCGTCGTGCACCAATCACAGTGTCGCCCGGGGCCGCCGCCGCAACATCGACTCCACCCCGGACCTGTTCGGGGAGATCCTGCCCGACGAGGCGGCCGAACGCTCCCGCGCGACGATGTGGGATGTCGTGCGCTTCGCCGAGTACCACCAGTATCGGGCGATCATCGTGGAGAACGTCGTCGACGCGGCCAAGTGGGTGATGTGGCCCGCGTGGTTGCAAGCCCTGGACCTGCTCGGCTACCGCCATGAGGTCGTGTATCTCAACTCGATGCACGCTCAAGCCGCGGGCGCTCCTGCTCCGCAGTCCCGGGACCGGTTGTATGTGGTGTGCTGGCGCACCGGTGACCGTGCCCCGGACCTGAACCGGTGGACCCGCCCGAAAGCCTGGTGCGCCCACTGTGATCGGGAAATAACCGCGGTGCAGGGCTGGAAGAACCCGACCCGGCGGTGGGGCCGCTACCGCGCCCAATACACCTGGCGCTGCCCCTCGGTGACCTGCCGCAACTCGATTGTCGAACCGGCGTGGCTGCCCGCG
>NZ_JBSUQM010000062.1:0-1633 GCF_054065835.1 Nocardia citri | reverse complement strand
CTTGGGTTCACGCGATCGTCGCAACACTCTCGATTTGAGAGGTTGCGGCGATCGTGTCGTTTCTGGAGGATTTGGTCCGGTTTGGTGATCAGTTGGCGCGGCTGGTGGATTCCGGTGTGCCGGTGAAGGATGCGGCGTTGGCGGTGGGGATAACCCGGCAGCGCTGTTATGCGATTTTGCGGGCGAAGGGGTGTGGTGCGGGGAAGACTCGCGGGGCTCGCCGCGCTGTGGATCCGCAGGTGATCTGGTCGGTGTTCGAGTCGAGCGGGTCGGTGAATCAGGCAGCCAAGGCGGCGGGGGTGTCATATTCGGTCGCTCGCCGGATCTTGGTCGAGGCCGGACTGGTCGGTGCGGGCAAGAGGGCGCACGGCAAACCGGAGGCCAAGGCGCGGTTCCTCGAACTGGTCGAGTCCGGCTGGTCGACCGCGCGTGCTGCTCGTGAGGTCGGCGTGCATGAACGTACCGCGCGAGACTGGCGTGCTGGAGTACGCAGGGTCCACAACGCCAGGACCAACGCACGGATCCATTCCGACGGCACGGTCGTGGACTATGCGACCGGGACCCGCTACACATCTTCGGTGACCAAGATCGGCAACGACGCGCCTGCGGTGATCAGCGACCGCTATCTGTCGCTGACCGACCGGCTGGCGATCGCGGACGGCCTGCTCACCGGGCAGTCGTTGACCCAGATCGCCGCCGGGATCGGCAAGCACAAATCGACGGTGTCGCGCGAGGTCAGTGCACACCGGATCGACGGCGTTTACCTGCCCTATCAGGCTGATCGGGCCGCCGCGTCCGACCGGAAACGGCCGAAACAGTCCAAACTGGTCCTCAACCACGCCTTGCGGGAGGTGGTGGGCGAGGGTTTATCGAAGCGGTACTCGCCCGAACAGATCTCCCACCGCCTGCGCAGGGACTTCCCCGACGACGAGAGTATGCGGGTGAGCCACGAAACGATCTATCAGGCACTGTATTTCCAGGCCCGCGGCGGGCTCAAACGCGAAGTGGCCCGAGCGCTTCGGACAGGACGGACCCGACGCAAACCACACCGGGCACCCGATCAGCGCACCCACCGGTTCGTCGATGAGATGATCATGATCAGCGACCGGCCCGCCCAAGTCGAAGACCGTGCGGTGCCCGGCGACTGGGAAGGCGATCTGATCACCGGTGAATACAACAAGACCGCGATCGCCACCCTGGTCGAACGCAGCACCCGCTACACCATGCTGGTTCACCTGCCCCACGGCCACGACGCCGAATCGGTGCGCGACGGGCTCATCAAGACGATCTCGACCCTGCCCGCGCATCTTCGGGGCTCGCTGACCTGGGACCAAGGCAGCGAGATGGCTCGGCACAAACAGTTCTCGATGGCCACCGACATGGCCGTCTACTTCTGCGACCCGGCCAGCCCCTGGCAACGCGGCACCAACGAAAACACCAACGGCCTTCTGCGCCAATACTTTCCGAAAGGCACCGACCTGAGTGTCTACGGACCCGAGGACCTCGAACACGTCGCCCAGGAACTCAACGGACGACCACGCAAAACGCTCGGCTGGGATACCCCAGCCGAGCGTTTACGTGATCTACTCACTGCCTAACACCAGCAGTGTTGCGACGACCCCTAGAAACCAAG
>NZ_JBSUQM010000061.1:0-1651 GCF_054065835.1 Nocardia citri | reverse complement strand
GATCAGTTCCCCTGCAGCAGTGTGCGTTTGCGGAGTAGGTCGAGGTTGGCTCGGCCGAACATCTGCCGTTTCAGCATTTTGATCCGGTTGACCTGGCCCTCTACGGGGCCGGAGCTGTGGGGCAGGGTCAGGCCGTTGCGGACGGCATCGATGTCGCGGCGCAGATTGCGGGCGAACGAGGCGATGGCCGGCAACGAGTCCTTCTCCGCGGATTCGATCCAGGCATCGAGGCGGTGGCCTTCCAGGCGGGTCATCATGATCGCGAAGTCTTGAACGTGGTTGGCGAGCCGGTTGAGGTCTTTGCTGCGTTTGCGGAGCTTGCGCAGGCTGGTGGTGTCGTCGGCGGCGAGATTGGCGGGATCGGTCATGACCCACCGGGTGATCTTGCGCACCGACGGCGGTCGTGGCGCGGGGACTGGCATATGGCCTGTTCTGGTGCGGTATCGGCGTAGATAGCGTTGGACCTGCTGCTCGGTGCCGGGATAGCCCTTTTCGGCGATCTCGCGGGTGAGCTGGGCGCCGTTGCGGATGCCCTCGTTCCAGCGCCGGTGCAGATGTTCGCGATAACCGTCGAGGATGCTCGAGCGCTGCTGGTTCTTGGCGATCAGCGGATCGACCGTCGCGGCGCCCGCGAACTTGCGTACCGTCGCGGGATGCAAGCCCAGCTCACGACCGATGGCGGACTTACTGAGCCCTTGGTCCAGCAGCCGATGAACTGCCGCATGCTGCTCGCGGAAGCGTCGAACAACCTTGAGCTCAACATGATTGACGACCGCAGGTGTTTCACTGGATCGCCCAGCGGCCGTTTGCGCCGCCAGTGCCGCGGCGATCTCGCGCCGGATTACCGAGAGGTCCTTCTCGACAGCTTGTCCCAGGTTCTGCCACAGGTGAAACCGGTCGGCGACCTGCAACGCTTCCGGGGCTCCCTGCCGAGCACCCTCGGCATAACCGCCGGCCCGGTCGCGGCAGATGACCTGCGGCAGCGGCCGGGCACGAAGCCACGCCGCCAGCGCCTCGCCGTCGCGGCCGTCGATGAGGTCGACCGGGCGCCGTGTCTCGAGGTCGACCATGACGGTGCCGTAGCGGTGTCCACGCCGGACGGCGAAATCGTCCACGCCGAGGATGGAGATGGGGCCCGAGGGCGGGTCCGGCAACCCGCGGACCAGCCGAATCAGCGTGTCCCGGCTGGCCGACAGCCCCAACCGGTGCGCTAGCCGCGCACCGGCACGTCCGGCCATCGCGAGCCCGATCGTGGCCAGCATCGACGTCAACCGGCTCGTCCGTCGGGCCCACTTCACCGTCAGGCCATCGACCTGCTCAGCGAAAGTCCTTGCCGGACAATCGCTATTCGTGCAGGAGAATCGCCGCACCGCCAACCGCAACACCATCACACGACCAGCGATCGCGGCATCTGCGAGGCTGCGCTGATATCGGGAATGCACACGCCCCGAACCGGATTCACATCCCGGACACCGAGCAGTCGGCGCGGCGACCGCGGCTTCGACCACCACTACATCCCCCTCACCGCGAACATCTTCGATCACCAGATCGTCCAAGTGCGGCAACAACTTCCGAACAAGATCACCCGAGCACCCGCGACACCTTTACCCGCAACCTCAAGCGCGGCAGCGCCAACACGCCGGAGAGCAAG
>NZ_JBSUQM010000060.1:0-1788 GCF_054065835.1 Nocardia citri | reverse complement strand
CAAGGCCGGGTAGTTAGTGTTTTCGCTTGTCATGCAAGGGGTTTGGGTGACCAGGGTGTGGCGCTGTAGAGGCCTGGGCCGACTTTGTGGATGAGGCCGTCGGTGGCCCATCGGCTCAGTTGTCTGTACATGGTGTTCATGGTGATGTCGCCGAAGTGGGCGGCGATGTCGCGGGCTCGCCAGAGGCGAGTGGGCTCTGTGGTGAGCAGGGTCAGGATCCGGTGCCGGCGGCGGCCGGTGGGGGCGAGGTGGGAATCGT
Source organism: Nocardia citri (assembly GCF_054065835.1). Classification (NCBI taxonomy): domain Bacteria; kingdom Bacillati; phylum Actinomycetota; class Actinomycetes; order Mycobacteriales; family Nocardiaceae; genus Nocardia; species Nocardia citri. Next base: position 1,529 of record NZ_JBSUQM010000060.1, on the reverse strand, counting down.
TGCGGGAGGTGGTCGGCAGCGGTTGCTGGGCCTCGGGCGTCACGATGGTGACGTCGAGGTTGGTGACGGTGCGGCTGGTATCGGGTCGGCCGTCGTCTCGGCGCTCGCCGTATCGGGAAATGGGCGATTTGACCTTGCGGGTGCTGACCCGTTGACGCCGCGGCGGCAGTAGGTGGTTCAGGACCTGCTCACCGATCCGCCCGACCAGGCTGTCTCCCTCGCCGGCGGGGACGATGCCGGCGGCGCCGATGACCTGGTCGCGGGCGGTGTGCAGGGCGATGGTGAAGCAGCAGCGGTCGGGATCGGTGCCCGGCCGTGACTCGGCGGCATCGACCATCACGGTGCGTAGCACCTGGTAGAGGCTCAGCAGGGCCCACATCTCCTGCTGTATGCCAGCGGGGTCACCCGAGCGCAGGTTGCGCCCGTCCATGAGCGTGTGGCGCAGGGCGTAGTAGGTCGACTCGTGTTCCCATCGCTGGTGGTAGAGGGCCACCAGCGACGCCGCGGGGTAGCGGCGGGCGTCGGTCAGGGTCGACACGAGGCGGTAGCTTCCGGTGAAGACGGTGCCGTCGATACAGGTCACCGTGATCTGGGCGTCGATGATCCGCACCCGCACCGTGTTGATGACAGACAGGTACGAGCCGTCGTGCAGCCGGGTCAGGACCGGGGTGCGGCGGTTGCTGCGCAGCCGGCCCAGCACCTGGGCCCCGGTCGCGCACACCTTGATGAGGAAGTCGTTGCTGTCAAAACCCTTGTCCCACAAGACCAGCATGTCCGGGCGCAGCAAATGCAGCAGGCGGGTGGCATAGCCGGTCTCGCTCTCGGCGGTCGGCCCGAACACTGCCCCGATCATCGCGCGGGTGCCGGTCTCCACCAGCGTCATCAACTCCAGTATCGGGTAGCCGTAGTGGGCGGTGCGGCCCAGCCAGCCCCGGTTACGGGCGGTGTCGGGGACCTTCTGCGAGGTGCAGCCGTCGAAGGACACCGTCCGATACTGCCCGAACCGGACCCCCGGAGTCGTCGGCTGGGCCAACGGCCCGGACACGATATCGAATAACGCTTTCACTGGCGCCGCTGTCAGCCGTCGACGCAAGTCGCGCAACGCTTTCGTGGTCGGGGCGGCGATCGATATCCCGGTCAACGAGGCGGTGAGTTTGTCCCAGACCAGCCGATACCCGACCTCGGGGAACAAGCACATCGCGAGCACAAAATACATCCCGACCCGGGACGGGAGATCCCGCAACCGGCGCTGCACCGTCCGGGTCTGAGCCAGGACCGCGTCGACGAGCTCGAACGGCACGATAGCGGTCAGCTCACCCAGATGGCCCGGAGCGTACCGGCCCGCAGCCACGCTGACCGTGCGGGTGATTGTCGCCAGCGCGGGTGGCAAGCCAGAATGAAATGGCAACGGAGCTCCTCGGAACAGATGTCTTGGTCGACTATCTGAACCAACGAGCTCCGTTGCGTTATGCCCGGCAATCTTCCAAAGTGCTTGTGCCACCAGCGAAAACACTAACTACCCGGCCTTG
>NZ_JBSUQM010000059.1:0-2413 GCF_054065835.1 Nocardia citri | reverse complement strand
TCGGCCGATCTATGTGGCGATGGGCGTCACCGTCGAGGGCACCCGCGACATCCTCGGGTTGTGGGCCGGCGAGCACGGCGCCGGCGAAGGGGCCAAATACTGGCTGCGGGTGTTGTCGGAGCTGAAAAACCGTGGCGTACAGGATGTTTGCATCGTCGTGGGCGACGGGTTGAAGGGCTTTCCCGATGCTATCGGCCAGGTGTGGCCGCGCGCGATCGTGCAGACGTGCGTTGTGCATCTGCTGCGGAATTCGTTCGCCTACGCCTCCCGCAAGGACTGGCCCGAGCTGGCCAAAGACCTCAAACCGGTCTACACCGCTGCCTCCGAGCAAGCCTCGTTGGACCGGTTCGCCGAGTTCAGCGAGAAATGGGAGAAACGCTACCCCGCGATCATCCGGTTGTGGACCAACGCGTGGGCCGAGTTCGTGCCGTTTCTGCAGTTCGACAACGCGATTCGGCAGGTCATCTACACCACGAACGCCATCGAATCGGTCAACGCCCGAATCCGCAGAGCCGTGAAGGCCCGCGGTCATTTCCCCACCGAGGCCGCGGCGTTGAAGTGCGTGTACCTGGCCATCATGAGCCTCGACCCCACCGGCACCGCCCGCCAGCGGTGGTCCAACCGCTGGAAGGGCGCGCTGAACGCTTTCGAGATCACCTTCGACGGACGCCTGTCCGCCGCCCGCAAGTAACCGAATCACCCAGGAAAGGAGACGGACTTACACCTGAGACTGGGCTCTGTCGCACATTCGGTGGTGCTGACCGAATCACTGTTTACCCCAGTAGAATTCGATGTCTGAGTAGGGAAAACCCTGCGCGGCCGTACATTTGGCGTTTGATCAGCTTCGTTTTCGTGTTGACGCCTTCGGTAGGGCCACTGCTGAAGGGCAGGGTCAGCCCGGCGACGACGGCGTCGTGGTCCTGGTCGAGGCCGGTCAGGAAGGGTTCGAGTTCGACGAGCCCGGCCTCGCGGACCTGCTTGATCCAGGCGTCGATGTCGGTGCCGCGGCGTTCGGTCATCAGCTGCGCGAACTCGCGCACCACGTCGGCGAGCGCGGTCATCTCGGGGCAGGCGGCCAGCAGTTCATCGAGGTGAGCGCGCCGCCCGTCGGGTAGGTTCTCCGGACGGGTCAGTATCGAGCGGGTCACCCGCCGCGGTGACGGCGTGATCCGGTCGCCGTCGAGTCGTCCCTGGTTGATGTACCGGTAGAGCAGGTTCTGGCCACCGGTGTAGCCGAGTTCGGTGATCTCGGCGAGCAGCCGCAGCACCGGGACGCCGGGCTCGGCGGCGCGGCGAGCGCGCAGGTGTTCGCGGTAGGGGTCGACCAGGCAGGCCCGGTATTGGGGCGGGCGGCGCAATCGATCCGGCTCTGGCACCCGCGCGTAACGCTTCACCGTGTTCAGCGAAAGCCCCAGCCGCCGTGAGCAATCCAGCAATCCGACACCCTGGTCGAGGAGGTCGTGGATGGCGTGCCAGCGTTCGATGGTGCTCTGCTCCCGGACCAGCGATTGCCGCTTCGGGCCGGCGGCGGCCCAGCAGCTCGAGTGCGCAGCGACCACCTTCTCGGCCGCCTGAGCCAGGCCGTGCCACAGATGCCACCTGTCCGACGCCTGGATCGCCGCAGGCAGTACGCGCCGCACGGCCTCGGCATAGGTGGTGGACCCGTCGCGGGCGACGATCTCGACGCCAGGATGCTCCCGCAGCCACTGCGCTGGGGTGTCGGCCTTGCGGTCGGGCAGCACGTCGATACGTTCATGGGTTTCGGCGTCGATCACGATCGTCGAATACGTGTGCCGGCGCCGCAGAGCGAAGTCGTCGACCCCGATCGCGGCGGGGGTCGGCCGCACCGGCAGCGGGATGCGCAGCAGGACCCGGATCGCGGTCTGTCGCGATAACGCCACCGCAGACGCTGCCAGCAACCGGACACTCGCCCGCCCGGCGAGCTCCCGGACCGCCGACCGGACCTGGCCGGTCAACCGTGCGGTGCGGCGCTGATATCGTTCCAGGACTCCGGGCACTTGCTCACGGAATGTGCTGCGGCAGTCCGGAGTTGGGCATACCAGCCGCCGGACCCGCACCCGCAGGATCACGGGGCGGCCGTCGAGCGGAACGTCTGTGACCGTCCGCAGGTGATACCCATGGACCCGGGCGGACTCGGCCCCGCAGCCTGGGCATACCGCCGGGCCACCGGGCGTCCGGGCCCGCACCGCCACCCGTTCGCCCTCGTCGACCACTTCCTCCACCACCAGCGGCAGCAACCCCGAAAACACCACGGCAGCAGGAACATTCACCTCGAACACCGCAACATCGTGCCGTCACGACGACGTCACCACCGAATGTGCGACAGAGCCTGAGACTGGACAGACCCAAGACAAATGCCAGCACGAATGACCAATCTTCAGGCAGTGCCCGG
>NZ_JBSUQM010000058.1:0-2569 GCF_054065835.1 Nocardia citri | reverse complement strand
CCCCTTTTGCCACGTATGGGACCACCTGACTAGCGGTTTTGCCAGTTATGGGACCACCCGGCGTGGCTTCGGGGGCTTCCGGTCGCTCGGTCGTTGCATTGGCCAATGAGCTACCGGGAGGTATCGGTGATCGAGATCAGGGAGATCCTGCGGCTGTGGCTGCTGGGTCGAGGGTTGCGGGAGGTGGCCCGCTTGTCGGGCACGGACCGCAAGACGGTGCGCCGGTATGTGGAGATGGCGACCGCGTGCGGCCTGGATCGTGAGGGTGATGTCGGGCAGCTGAGCGATGAGTTGCTGGCGGCGGTGATCGCCGGGGTGCGCCGCGCGCGCCCTAATGGCAAAAGCGAGGCGTGGGCGACCGTCGCCGCGCACTCGGAGCAGATCCGGGTATGGCTGGATGAGGGCCTGACCCTGACCAAGATCCATATTCTGCTGGGGCGGCGCGGTGTGGTGGTGTCGTATCGGACGTTGAACCGGTATGCGACAACGGAATTGGGGTTCGGGCAGCGCAAGACCACGGTCCGGGTGGCCGACTGCGACCCTGGCGCGGAGGTGCAGGTCGACTTCGGGCGGCTGGGCTTGCTCACCGACGTCGCCGACGGGCGGCGCCGGGTGGTCCACGGCTTGATCTTCACCGCGGTGTATTCGCGGCACATGTTCGTCTGGCCGACCTACCGGCAGACATTGAATGACGTGATTGCCGGATTCGAGGCCGCGTGGATGTTCTTCGGCGGGGTGTTCGCCGTCGCGATCCCCGACAACATGAAGGCCATCGTCGATAAGGCCGACGCGACCGACCCGAGACTCAACGACGCGTTCCGCGAATACGCCCAAACGCGCGGGTTCGCTGTCGACCCGGCCCGGGTCCGCAGCCCGAGAGACAAACCCAGAGTCGAACGCTGCGTTCCCTATGTCAGGTCGAATTTCTTTGCTGGAGAACAGTTCCAAGATCTGACCGACTGCCGCGAACGCGCGGCGAGGTGGTGCGCGCAGGTCGCCGGGACACGAGTGCACGGCACTACCCGACTACGGCCGGTCGAGGTGTTCGACAGCGACGAACTACCGGCGCTGAAACCGCTGTCCGACGAGCCGTTCGACATCCCGACCTGGGCCCATCCCAAGGTCGCCCCCGACCGGCACGTTCAGATTTCCAAGGCGCTCTATAGCGTTCCCGGTGAGCTCGTGGGCTGCCGACTCGATGCCCGCGTGGATGCGTCCACGGTGAAACTGTATTGGCGTGGGGAGTTGATCAAGGTCCATCCCGTCGTCGCGCCCGGACGCCGGCACACCGATCCTGCTGACATGCCGTCGGAGGTGTCGGTCTATGCGATGCGGGATCTGAATACTTTGCAGCGCAAGGCATCCGGACACGGCGAAAACATCGGTGTCTATGCCGCGGCCGTGTTGGAGCATCCGCTGCCCTGGACCAAGATGCGGCAGGTCTATCGACTGCTCGGCCTGGTACGCCGCCACGGCCCAGCCGCGGTCGAGGACGCCTGCCGCCGCGCTCTCGATGCCGAGGTCGTCGACGTCGGCGTCATCGACCGCATGCTCACCCGCGCCGCGCCCGGCCAGCAGCTGACGCTGCTCCCGCCACCGACACCCTCCCGGTTTGTCCGCGCGACAACCGATTTCGCCGTCAGGAGACCCTCATGAGCACCCGCCGGCCCGCTGCCACACCCGTGGTCAAACCGATCGAGATCTCCCCGGAACTGAAAGCTCTGATGCGTCGGCTCAAGCTCGGACAACTCCTGGAAACTTTGCCCGACCGACTCGCCCTGGCCAGGTCGAACCGGCTGCCGCACCACGACTTCCTGGAGATGCTGTTTGCCGACGAGGTCACCCGCCGCGACCGCGACTCCGCCCAGCGCCGCGCCAAGGCCGCGCACCTGGACCCGCAGATGCAGCTGCAAGCCTGGGACGAGTCCACCGCGGTCAGCTTCGACCGGGAACTCTGGGCCGAACTGACCTCGCTGCGGTTTCTCGCCGACGCCTACAACGTCCTCGTGATGGGACCGGTCGGGGTCGGAAAGACGTTCCTGGCCAACGCATTAGGACACATTGCGGTCCGTCGCAACTACACCGTTCACACCGAGCGCGCCGACAAACTGTTCAAACGACTACGCGGCGCCCGCCTGGACGGCAGCTACGAAGACGAGATGCGCAAACTGCACCGTGTCGACCTGCTGATCCTCGATGACCTGGCCCTGCACCGGCTCGAAGCGGTCGAGACCAACGATTTCTACGAGCTGATCGTCGAACGCCACCGCAAAGCCTCGACCGTCATCACCAGCAACCGGGAACCACCGGAAATCCTGACCATGATGGCCGACCCACTGCTGGCCCAATCAGCGATGGACCGGCTGCAATCAGCCGCCTACGAACTCGTCGTCGAGGGCGAATCCTACCGGCAACGACAGAAGCCACGCCGCAGCAAACCGACCGATCCCAACCCCTCGGATTGACCAGCAGCCGAGCATCGGCCACCATCAACACGGCCCCGCGACCGGACGCAACCCGGTCCCATACTCATGGCAAACCAGTGGTCCCATCCCCCTGGCAGGCGACA
>NZ_JBSUQM010000057.1:0-2731 GCF_054065835.1 Nocardia citri | reverse complement strand
GGGGTGATGGCGTGCCTTTTGAAGAATGAGCCTGCGAGTCATTGGTGTGTGGCGAGGTTAACCCGTGTGGGGGAGCCGTAGCGAAAGCGAGTCCGAATAGGGCGTTTGAGTCGCACATTATGGACCCGAAGCGGAGTGATCTACCCATGGCCAGGGTGAAGCGACGGTAAGACGTCGTGGAGGCCCGAACCCACTTAGGTTGAAAACTGAGGGGATGAGTTGTGGGTAGGGGTGAAAGGCCAATCAAACTCCGTGATAGCTGGTTCTCCCCGAAATGCATTTAGGTGCAGCGTCGCGTGTTTCTCACCGGAGGTAGAGCTACTGGATGGCCTAGGGGGCCTACAAGCTTACCGAAGTCAGCCAAACTCCGAATGCCGGTGAGTGAGAGCGCGGCAGTGAGACTGCGGGGGATAAGCTTCGTAGTCGAGAGGGAAACAGCCCAGATCGCCGGCTAAGGCCCCTAAGCGTGTACTAAGTGGAAAAGGATGTGGAGTCGCGAAGACAACCAGGAGGTTGGCTTAGAAGCAGCCACCCTTGAAAGAGTGCGTAATAGCTCACTGGTCAAGTGATTCTGCGCCGACAATGTAGCGGGGCTCAAGTACACCGCCGAAGCCGCGGCATTCAGACATTATTCTGCTTTCGAGCCAGGAGTCTGGATGGGTAGGGGAGCGTCGTGTAGCCGGGGAAGCAGCGGGGTGACCTAGTTGTGGAGGCTGCGCGAGTGAGAATGCAGGCATGAGTAGCGAAAGACGAGTGAGAAACTCGTCCGCCGAATGACCAAGGGTTCCTGGGCCAGGTTAATCCGCCCAGGGTGAGTCGGGACCTAAGGCGAGGCCGACAGGCGTAGTCGATGGACAACGGGTTGATATTCCCGTACCCGTGTATCCGCGCCCAATGGCGAATCATCTGTGCTAACCATCCAAAAGCGGACCTATCACCTTCGGGTGAAGAGAAGTGGCTGCATGGGATCCTGGGTGTAGTAGTCAAGCGATGGGGTGACGCAGGAAGGTAGCTGGGCCAGTCAGTGGTTGTACTGGTGTAAGCCTGTAGGGCGTTGTGTAGGCAAATCCGCACAGCATGTGCCTGAGAGGTGATGCGTAGCCGATTGAGGTGAATTCAGTGATCCTATGCTGCCGAGAAAAGCCTCTAGTGAGTTGGTACACGGCCCGTACCCCAAACCGACACAGGTGGTCAGGTAGAGAATACTGAGGCGATCGAGAGAACTGTGGTTAAGGAACTCGGCAAAATGCCCCCGTAACTTCGGGAGAAGGGGGACCTGATCTGGTGACCGGTCTTGCACCGTGAGCTGGGTTGGGTCGCAGAGACCAGAGAGAAGCGACTGTTTACTAAAAACACAGGTCCGTGCGAAGTCGTAAGACGATGTATACGGACTGACGCCTGCCCGGTGCCGGAAGGTTAAGAGGACCGGTTAGCGTTTCGGCGCGAAGCTGAGAATTTAAGCCCCGGTAAACGGCGGTGGTAACTATAACCATCCTAAGGTAGCGAAATTCCTTGTCGGGTAAGTTCCGACCTGCACGAATGGCGTAACGACTTCTCTGCTGTCTCAACCACAGACTCGGCGAAATTGCATTACGAGTAAAGATGCTCGTTACGCGCGGCAGGACGAAAAGACCCCGGGACCTTCACTATAGCTTGGTATTGGTGTTCGGTACGGTTTGTGTAGGATAGGTGGGAGACTGTGAAGCATGCACGCCAGTGTGTGTGGAGTCGTCGTTGAAATACCACTCTGGTCGTATTGGACTTCTAACCTCGGGCCATGATCTGGTTCAGGGACAGTGCCTGGTGGGTAGTTTAACTGGGGCGGTTGCCTCCCAAAATGTAACGGAGGCGCCCAAAGGTTCCCTCAGCCTGGTTGGCAATCAGGTGTCGAGTGCAAGTGCACAAGGGAGCTTGACTGTGAGAGTGACAGCTCGAGCAGGGACGAAAGTCGGGACTAGTGATCCGGCACCGGCAAGTGGAAGCGGTGTCGCTCAACGGATAAAAGGTACCCCGGGGATAACAGGCTGATCTTCCCCAAGAGTCCATATCGACGGGATGGTTTGGCACCTCGATGTCGGCTCGTCGCATCCTGGGGCTGGAGTAGGTCCCAAGGGTTGGGCTGTTCGCCCATTAAAGCGGCACGCGAGCTGGGTTTAGAACGTCGTGAGACAGTTCGGTCTCTATCCGCCGCGCGCGTCAGAAACTTGAGGAAGGCTGTCCCTAGTACGAGAGGACCGGGACGGACGAACCTCTGGTGTGCCAGTTGTCCCGCCAGGGGCACTGCTGGTTGGCTACGTTCGGAAGGGATAACCGCTGAAAGCATCTAAGCGGGAAGCCTGTTCCAAGATGAGGTTTCTCTCCACCTTCGAGTGGTTAAGGCCCCCTACAGACCATGGGGTTGATAGGCCAGAACTGGAAGCCCGGTAACGGGTGTAGGTGACTGGTACTAATCGGCCGAGGACTTACCAACGAAGAAGCTACGCGTCCACTGTGCGGTATCTGAAACAACACACAGACACCCCACCACATGCAACCAAAAGCTCCGAAGGGATAGTTTCCCGGGAGTGGGGGTTGTGGTTGGGGGGTGTGTGGATAGTTTCATAGAGTTACGGCGGCTATAGCGGTGGGGAAACGCCCGGTCCCATTCCGAACCCGGAAGCTAAGGCCACCAGCGCCGATGGTACTGCACTCGACAGGGTGTGGGAGAGTAGGACACCGCCGGAACATCCTT
>NZ_JBSUQM010000056.1:0-3086 GCF_054065835.1 Nocardia citri | reverse complement strand
AGGATCGCCGGGTTCGATACCTTCAGCGAAATGATCTATCCAGGTAGAAAAGCGGCGCCACGAATTGCGCAATCGCGCCGAGAAGCGTTGGTGTCCCATCCTCGAGTAAGTGCCTGTGAACAAACTGATCGAATGACGTGTCTGGTGTTGTGATCTGCGGTTTTTGTTGCGGGCCTGTTGGGGTGGTTGCTGGCGGTTTATCGTCGGGACGGGGGCCGATGGAGGCGAATCATGGTGTCCTGGCGCGAGGAGCTGGCCCGACGTGAGGCAGGGCTGGACGAGGAGGTGGCGCGGCTGCGCCGCCAGATCGGTGAGTTGACCGATCAGCTGGCCGCCCACGAGCTGGCGTTGTCGAGGCTGGCGATCACTCGGGAGACAATGCAGGAGTTGCTCGCCGAGGACGAACCCGCTGGTAGCGGCGTGCCGAGCGAGGCCGTTGTGAGTGCGAATACCGTGGCAGTGCAGCCTATTTCGGCTTCGGGGCGACCGTTCGGGTTGGTGCTGGTGCCGCAGCGGGTGGCGGGGATGGATGCGGCGGCGGTGTTGCCGGGTGACTACTGCGACATTCTCGTGGTGCTGGCCGAGGCCGGTGACGGGTTGCGCGCCGGGCAGGTCGCGGCCGAGTTGGGGATCACGGCGACGGATCGGTCGAAGGTGGAAGCGTTGCGGTCGAAGCTGAAACGCCTGGTCGCGCGAGGGTGGGCTGAACAGGCGCCGTCGGGGGTGTTCACGATCGCCGAATGATGGTGGTGTCACCGGTGATTGACAGCCGCACCGTCGTGCGGTGTGGCATCGCGGTGGGGGCGGGACCAAGTGGTAGCCAAGGGGTCACCACAACTCCTGCACCCACAAGGCCCCGCCCATGTCGTTCTACCCTGCAACGCTTTTCGCTGGCGCCGATATCGCTGAAAACGGGTGCGTGTGTGTGGCGTGCCGGTTCGGCCACGGCGGCGCCCGCCCGGCGCGGGTGCGCCGCTACACCTCCGACACCACCGACGCCCAATGGGAACAGTTGGCGGCGGTGCTGCCGTGGCCGGTCTGGCTCGACGGCGGTGGGGGCCGGCCCGAGGAATACTGCCGCCGCCAGATCATCGACGCGATCTTCTACCTGGCCGACAACGGCTGCAAATGGCGCAATTTGCCGTGCGATTTTCCGCCCTGGCGCACCGTCTACGGCCTGTTCCACCGCTGGTGGCACAGCGGAGACGTTCTCGCCGTGCACAACGACCTCCGAGATATGTTGCGCGCCAAGGCCTCTCGTGATCTGGACCCGACCGCGGCGATCATCGATTCCCAGACCCTGCGCGCCGCCGAAACCGTCGGCACCGACACCCGCGGCTGGGACGCAGGGAAGAAAATGAACGGACGCAAACGCCACATCATCGTCGACACCCTCGGGCTGCTGCTGGTCTGCCACGTCACCGCCGCCAGCGTCCAAGACCGCGACGGCGCCCGCACCGCCCTGCACCAACTCCGTGAACTCTTCACCACCCTGGCCCTGGTCTGGGCCGACGGCGCCTACTCCGGCAAACTCGTCGACTGGGCCCGCCAGCAACTCGCACTCACCCTCGAGATCGTCAAACGCAGCGACGACACCACCGGATTCGTTGTCCTACCACGACGTTGGGTCGTCGAACGCACCCTGGGCTGGATCACCAGACGCCGACGATGCGTCCGCGACTACGAACGCCTCCCCGAACACCACGAAGCCATGGTCACCTGGTCGATGATCATGCTCATGTCACGGCGACTGGCCCGCACCCGAAAATGAGCAGTTTGTTCACAGGCACTAAGACCGGGTTGCTGTGTTCGGCAGGCCAGCATTGAACTCGGCCGCGTCTGATCCGGCGATCCGAGCCGGTCACCGCCGGCTCGGAGACTCCGGCACCACACGCAAATCGGCAATATCGTGCGTTCGCCGACCGCGCGCCCAGCGACATTAGAGCATGGTCAAGACCACAGAGCGGTGTGGCTTGGAGTCAGGCCATGCGCCCAACACGAATACCGAACCACATCAAGCCCCCTGCCCTCCTCGAACGCGGGGTGGGCAGGGGCCTTTCCGTGAATCGCCCCGAGTTTCATGCCCACTCTCTTTCTTGAGAGGATGGGCAAGAGATGCCAGCGAAGTACGACGAAGCGACCAGGGCCAAGGCTGTCCGGCTGGTCGTCGATCACCGTGACGACTACAACAGCGAATGGGCCGCGATCAAGGCGGTGCCGGCTCGGCTGGGCATGACGGCGGAGACGCTGCGGAAATGGATCCGGCAGGCCGCGGTCGATCGGGGCGAGGCCGAAGGGACCTCGACGGAGTCGGCCAGGATCATCCGGGAGCAGAAACGGAAGATCGCCGAGTTGGAGCAGACGATCGAAATCCTTTCTGCGGCAACGTCTTTTTTCGCGCGGGACAAGCGCCCGCGACACCATTAGTGTGTGAGTTCATCGCCGAGCACAAGGCCCGGTTCCCGATCGCGGCGATGTGCCGGGCGCTGACCGCGCGCGGGGTGACGATCTCGGCGAGAACCTTCCATGCCTGGGCGAAACGTGCCCCGTCGAAACGGGCGTTGTGGGATACCGCCCTCACGGAGATCCTCGCCGGCTATTACGAGCCCGACGAGAACGGTAAACGTCGGCCGGAATGCCTGTACGGGGCGGAAAAGATGTGGGCGCACCTGCGGCGCGAAGGCATCGAGGTGGCCCGGTGCACGGTGGAACGGTTGATGCGGGCCAACGGGTGGCGAGGTGTGGTGCGGCGCAAGAAGATTCGCACGACCGAGGCTGATCCGGCTGCGGCGCGGGCGGCGGATCTGGTGGATCGGCAGTTCCGGGTACCGGCACCGAATCTGTTGGTCGTGGCCGACTTCACCTATGTGCGGCTGGCGATGGGCGGGTTCGTGTACACGGCGTTCGTCATCGATGCGTACGCGGGCCGGATCCTGGGCTGGGAATGCTCGACCAGCAAACTGACCGCGTTCGTGGAATCGGCGATCCGGCAAGCCGCCGCGCTGCGGAACCGTGAAGGACATCCGCTGACTGATGCGATCCATCATTCGGATGCGGGGAAGTATACATCGGTGAAATTTGGTGAA
>NZ_JBSUQM010000055.1:0-3387 GCF_054065835.1 Nocardia citri | reverse complement strand
GGGTTTTCTGATTCCTATGCTGGACGACTCGTAGAATTCGAGCTTCGCCCGGGAACAATCGACGAACTAGCGGAAATCGGCGTGAGGAACGAAGCGCGAGCTGTTCGTGAATTGTATCCCGATATGCCGGTGGTATCGAAAGGATGGGCGGATTTTGGCGCTCATTTCAAGGGTGAAGGTATGGGGCATGTCAATATCGGATTGGGTCGAGGCCCCGCATTGGAAATATTCAACGACGCGATAGTCAAGTGGAGGGAGATACTACGATGACTCCAGAGGATGAGAAGGTCATACTCGGACTTGTATACAACCCGTCCACTCAGGAGCGGGTCGGTTCACCTGAAGAAGTCCTTCGTCATTTTGGAACGGAAGATGGTCGCGAACTCGGACTGGACCTACTGAAACAGGCGACCGAAGATCACGATGCTGACGGTGTCGAGCTCGCTCTAATCGTGAGCTCAGAGTTCGGGCTCACCATGGATTATCTCGCCACGCTGTTGAAGTTGAGTTCAGCAGATTGGCACTTCATGCACGAAGCTGTGGTATCGAGACTTGGGCAGCTCCGAACACCAACTGCGGTCGACGCATTGTATCGAACTGCAGTCTGGATTCCAGATTATCTCGATTACGACGACAACAGGGCCCTCGCAAGAAAAGCGATCTGGGCGCTTGGCGACACACCTGGGCCGGAAGCCGAAGCTGCCTTGGTTCGCCTGCGTGATTCGGATAGCAAGATTGTGCGGAAGGGAGCCGAAGCGCAGCTCGAGCGCAGGCAAAAATCTCATACGGCAATGTAGGAAAGGGTTCGCATGTCCGCCGTCCAACATGAGTTAGCCGCACGTTACGAATGGCTACAAACCGTCATCGCCCAAGGATGATTAGGACCTCGGTCACTGATCAGAGTGTGACTACTCCCGTGCCCATTCCTAGTTGCACGCGCAGTTCAGGTGGGGTCGGGTATGGCTTTTCCGCGGGCAGGCGATCGGGAACGTGTCTCCCGGCGGCTACCTCATGTCCGATCTCATGGGCGAGTCCAGTGACGTCTTCGATCCCTACGATCCATTCGTCGCAGTAGCGATTTACCGCTTCACCGGACAGCCCCACCTGCAGTGATCGGAATGGTAAGGGACGAAATGCGGTGTCACGCTCGGGATCCCACTGAATCCGAACCGGAGCGGCCAAGCTGGTCTTCCACTGCGCATGGTCCTGATGCACAGCGCTGTCGAAGTGCGCGAACGCCGAATGGCGAAGTGCCCATTCGAAGCCCGAACGCGAGATCCGGACGGCCAGCACATGCTCCTGCCCAGGCTTACTGGCCCAGCCGGATCGGTACATCATCCACAGAAATGATGGCTTGATCCAGGTCATGCGCTCTCGCTTGAACGCGCCTGGGAACCGCCCAGAAGCCGCGGCAGGAACGGCGATCTGCGGGCCGTACGCCTGGTACACCGTAATCGTGTCGGCATCGAATACACCACGGATCTCACGAAAGGGCCTGTCCACGGAAACCATGGTTGCATGTCAATCGGCCAATCTCCGGCAGCCGGCGCACCCTCACCGGATCGCTGCGGTAGAGGCGGATCCGTTACGCGAGCACGGCGGGCCGAACGACCCGCCGTGCTGTACTCGGCGTTGATTGCGGCTCAGTTGCCGGGGTTGGCGTCGCGGTCGTGGCTGGTGGGGTGGCCGTCCTTGTCGTACCACTGGCCGTTCGCGTCGCGGGTCCAGCCTTCGAATTCGGTGCCGATCAGGCTGTCGACCCCCCAGCGTTCTCCCAGGCCGAGTGAGGGGGACCGTGCAGGTTCGGGCGGGGCATTGCGGCGTTTCTCGTTGAATGCAGCGAGTATCTCGCGGTTGCGCGCCCGTTCTTCATCAGAAGGGATCAAGCCTCGCGCTTCCGATTCCTCGCGACTGTAGAAGGTGAAGCGGCCGACTTTTTCCGAGTCCGGTTCCGGCATGGGTGTCTCCTATCGTTCGGTCAGCGTGATAATGGTGCGACCCGTTGTCGGATCGGTCACTTTGCTCTCGCAGAAGAATTCGGTTCCCGTTTTGAACATGACTTCGTCGCGAGTCCCGCCGTAGTCGTGGACTTGCCGCCCAGTCTTGCTCAATATTTGGAATTCGGTGTTCGTGGTGTTGGCCATGAGCTCGTTACCGCCGCGGCTGGAACTGTTCATGAATCCGCTCACCGGTCCCGCTTGTTCGGGCTGGAAGCGGGCGAGTTCCTCGGGCGTCAGATCAATATGGCGGGTCACCGGACCTTGGTACGGGGGTAACTTGTCCAACGCGGCATTGATCCGGAGAGCTTCCGCCTGCTGATCGGCGCTGAGGTTCCCTTCACGCAGCCCGCGAATCAGGTCCCGGCTGGGGCCGCGGGTCAGCATCCATCGTTCCTCGGTGGACATCTCACCGGTGAACTGTGTCGGCGCCGTTTTCGGCTCCACCTTCGGCGTCGCCTTGGCCTTCAAATCCTTGATGCGTTTCAGTTCTTTGGCATGTTTGGCAAGGGTTTGTTCGGATTTCACCCCTTTTGCGATGGCCCGGTTGGCCTTGAAGGCATCGATGAGGGCGCGAATGGGGCGCGCGAATCGGGCGGCGATGGCCACGACACGTGCGCTGGCTACGGCGGCGCCGATGCCGAAGGTCACCACGCTTGCCGCGATGGCGATTGCGACGGTGATGAGCAGTTCTTTGAGGAGCTCTTCGCCCAGGTCCTCGAGGACCTTTTTCATGTTTTCGCGCAGCTCGACCAGGCCGTCGTGGTGGTCTTTCGCGCTGGCGGACAGTTCGTAGAATGCGGCGGTGGTGGTCAGGGCGGCGTCACGCAGGGCGCGCAGATCTTCATCGATGTGTTCGTATTCGGGGCTGACGATCGCCTCGAACGACCATGCGGCCCGTTCCAGCTCTCCCGCCATTTTTGCCACGGGTTCGGCGTCGGCGATCTTGGTCCAGGTGTCGGCGGCGCGTGCGAGTAGATCGACGTTGCCGTCGGGGATGGTGATTCCGATGGCTTCGGCCAGTTGCACACCGCCATCGATCAGGCCCTGGCCGGGTCCTCCGGCACTGGGCAGCGGCACCCGGCACAGGTATGCCACGGGGCCGGGGGCGGCTGGTTTGTCCGGTGCCGGGGTGTCGGTGCCGAGTGTCGCGTTGTATTCGGCAACGGCGTGGTTGTAGCCCATTTCCAGCAACACGCACCCGTAGGCGTGGACCGCTTCGGCGAGGTCATTGGACATGTCCAGTAGCTCTTCGGCGCGCGTGTCGTAGGTCTTGGCCCATTTCTTGGCCTCGTCGTAGGACCCGGTCATGGCGTGGCATTGGTTGAGGGTCGGCCAGAACGAATCAACGGAGGCGAACCAGTCGGAGGCCAGAGAGATGAGCTTGTTA
>NZ_JBSUQM010000054.1:0-3891 GCF_054065835.1 Nocardia citri | reverse complement strand
TGGCTAGACAGGTGAATTCTGGCGTCGATTCCAGATGAATTTGAGCATCACAGGATGCCTTGAAGGGCGCTCGATCCAGACGAAAAATAGCGTCACTCGGGTCGCTTCGGATGCTGCGTCGTTTCTTCTGGAGGGTGCTGGTGATGGTCAAGGTCCGTGCGCGTGCCTGGGGTGTTCTGGTGATCGAAGTCGGGCGATCGGGAGGATTGCCAGCGCCGATCGGGAGGACTGGGTCAGCGATGGGATCGCGTGGTTGGTAGGTGCGCTGATCAGCGGTCTTGGCGTAGGTGTCGGTGGTCATGATTACGGTCGGTGTTCATGACGGCTTCTATAGAGAACAGCTCGGACCAGGACCAGGTGATGGCAGCGGTCGGCGAGGCAATGGTGATGGGGCGCGGTGAGGACGCCGCCCAGGCCCGCGCGCGGCTGATCGCGCTGTGGGAACAGGTGGGCGTGGCCGGAGATCCGTTGCATCGGTGCACGATCGGCCATTACCTGGCCGACCTGTGTGACGATGCTGCCGAGGCCCTGACCTGGGATGTGCGCGCACTGGACGCCGCCGATGCGTTGACCGACGATCGTGCCAAGGCGCACCACGCGTCGTTGTGCGTGGCTGGGTTCTACCCCTCGCTGCACCTCAATCTTGCCGACAACTACCGTCGGCTCGGCTCGTTCGCCGCTGCGGCGCAGCATTTGGACGAGGCGAGGCGACGACTGGACGTCCTCGCCGACGATGTCTATGGCCAGACCGTGCGGGCCGGTGTCAACCACGTCGCCACGGCGCTGGCTGCAGGCTCGACCGAACGACTGCCGAGCCACTGAAGTGCTCGCCGACAAGGGAACCCGCGTATCGGCGGGTTCAGTAGTCGGCTAGCGGCAGTTCCTCGCCGGGGACGCCGCCGAGCAGGATTTGGAACCGTTCGAGGTGGCAGCACAGCTCGTCGACGGTGAAGCCGGGAGCACCGACGAACTCGGTGAACGCGGCGGTGACTTCTGGGTCCGCGCGCTGGAAGAAGTCCTGGAGGAACCCGAGCATCTCGGCCAGCTCCGCGGCATCGGGGGCATCGAGGTGAAACGCGTTGTCCGCCACGGAGTCAACAGTGCACCAAGTGCGTGCCAGTTGTGGCGAGATCACCGAAGCAGCTGAACGGATGTCTGACCGACTACTCGGCCTCGCCGGATCCAGACACCGTGTCTGACTTGCTGATTCCCGACGAATTTCGGTGTCACTCGGGTCCGCGGGTCAGTGTTGCGGTTCGGGTGCCGGATCTTTCGCTGTGCTGTTCGCCGGTGCCGTTGTCCGGACTACGTTTTGCGCGGTTCGGGTGAGCCGGTAGCTTTGGGTGCCGGTTTCGATGATGTGCCCGCCGAAGGTCAATCGATCGACAATGGCCGCGCAGAGCCGGGGATCGGTGAACGTTTTCGTCCAGCCGCCGAACGACTCGTTGGATGCGATCGCGACACTGTTCTTTTCCTCCCTCTCGGTCAGAACCTGGAACAACAACTCGGCGCCGCGGCGGTCCAGGGCCATGTATCCGAGTTCATCGAGGCAGAGGAGATCGACCCGGCCGTAGCGGGCGATGGTCTTGGTGAGCTGCTTGTCGTCGGCGGCTTCAACCAGTTCGTTGACCAGTTTCGTAGCCAGGGTGTATTTCACCCGGTAGCCCTTCATCGCGGCCTCGGTGCCCAAGGAGATCAGCAGGTGGCTCTTGCCGGTGCCCGAGTCACCGATCAAGCACAGGGGCAGCCCTTTCTCCACCCAGTTGCAGGTGGCCAGGGTGTGGATCATCGCCGGGTCGACGTTCGGGTTGGCGTCGAAATCAAAGGCCCGCAACGACTTCTCGCGGGGGAACCCCGCCGCGCGGATCCGGCGCTCGCTGCGCCGGCGGGCACGGTCGTCGCACTCGGCCAGCAGCAACTCGGCCAGAAACGACCGATACGACATCTGTTCCCGTTCAGCGGCATCGGCGATCTCGGTGAACTGCTGACGGATCGAGGGCAGTCGCAGCATCCGGCATGCCTGATCGATCGAGGCGTCGGCGGCCTGCTCAGTCATTCCGCGGCGCCGGGGCGTGCTGGAGGTGGTGGTCATGAACTGGTTCCTTCTGGGGTGGGTAGGGACGGCGCAACAACTGGTCGTAGACGGCCACCGACGGCAAAGGCCTGGAGTCGGGCGGTAATTGCGCCACCCGGCGCGCGGTCAGCGACGACACCGGATTGGGGTCATCCAGTTCCACCGGCGGACACGGTGGCTGCGCGTCGGCGATCTTGCGGGCTTCCAATGCCACGGCGTCGGCGGTCAGCGCGCCGACTTCCAACGCGACCTTCAGTCCGGCGACGACCTGGTCGTGAGGCATGTGCCGATGCAGCAGCAGCACCTCGATCAGGGCGCGGGTGCCGTCGCGGTCGCCGTGTGCCTTGCGAGCCGCGGCCCACCACGCGTCGTGGGCCGCGGTGAACCGGCCCGCCGCGCGGGCCTGCTCCAACGCGGTCGCCCCTGCCAGCGCGCCGGGCTTGCGCACCAACCCTTCCAGGTAGTGATCCAGATCCATGCGGGTCTGCCCCTTGCCCGCGATCCGTTCGTGCCGGGCGACCTCGGTCCGGTGGTCGTAGACAATCAGCGCCGACGCGTGCAGCAGCACCCGCACCTGACGGCCGATCAATCGGATCGGCACGCTGTACCGATTGGTGCGAACCGTGACCAGCGAATACCTGTCCACGCGCGGGGTGAACCACAGACCGGTCTCGAATTCCTCGTCCGGCAAACGCTTCAGCAACCCTCTTTCGACCTCGAAATGCTCCCCGACCGTGCGGACCCGGGCCCCGATGCGGCGCGCGTCGTCGGCGTCGTCGAACTCATCGATCATCGCGTTCAGCTCGTCGACCGAGTCCACGCAAGGCACCGGCACAAGGTGGTTGCGACGGAACCACCCGATATCGCCTTCCACGCCGCCTTTTTCGTGAGCCCCGGCCTGTCCTGGCTGGCAGTAGAAAACATCCAGGTCCCAGTGGGACCGGAACGCGGTCCACCGATCGGTCTCGACCCGCAGCCTCGACAGCCCGATCACCCGCGCGACCGCAGCGTTCAGGTTGTCGTAGCGCACTTTCCCGAACGGCACCCCGCCCAGCCTTCCGAACGCGTGCACGTGCCCCTCGAAAAACGCCTCCTGACCACCCGAAGTGGACATGCGGTGAATCGCCTTGCCGGAGAACGAGAGCCGGAAAGAGAACAAGAACATCGTGATCCTCTCACCGCGCAGCTCGACCAGGACTTCTCCGAAGTCGACCTCGGCTTCCTCACCGGGACGGTGGGTCTGCGCAATAAACACCTCAGCCGGGCCGCGACCGGCAGCGACACGGATCTCTGGTTTCCGCTTCGACACATACTCGCGCACGGTCTCGTAGCTGACCTCGATCATGTGGTGCTCGTCGATCAACCGGGCGAAGATCCGCCGCACCGTGTGCCGCTGCTTGCGCGGCGCATCCAGATCCTCCACCAGCCACTCATCAATGACCGTCTTGAACTCATCCAGCTTCGACACCCGCGCCGGGTACTTCTTACGCTCGGCCGGCCACGCAGACCGCAACGCCGCGCGCACCGTCTGATATCCGACGTTGTACTTGCGCTGAAGATCCCGGCCCGACACCCCGGCCCGGGAATCTCGCCGGATGGCGGCATACAGCTCCACCTTGGACTGACGAGGCGGCGGCAACGACGGCTCCTACGACAAGACAGGTTCCGGGCCTCGGACCAAGCACACAGAACGTTGCGGCGCAACCTACCACCATCACGACCAGGTGATGCCGAAATTCATCTGTACCAACATCTTCAGATCACCAGTGACATTCAGATCCACCTGTAAGTGATGTCGTAGATGACCTGTAGAACCA
>NZ_JBSUQM010000053.1:0-3899 GCF_054065835.1 Nocardia citri | reverse complement strand
ATCACGAAGTCTGCGCCAGACCCCTGATCTTCACGTTCACGCAGTCAAGAAACAGCACCGGATACACCGGATCCAGGGGCCGGTTCTGCCATTCGGCCATGCCCTCTATCACCCGCTCGGTGATCGTGGAGATCGTCGATTTCGGCACCTCCGCGCCGTAGATCTCGCGCAGATGCGCACTGATCTCGCCGGTCGTGAGCCCCTTGGCCGACAACGAGATCACGATGTTCTCCACACCGTTCAACCGGCGCTGTCGCTTCTTAACGATCTGCGGCTCGAAACTCGCCTCCCGGTCCCGCGGCACGGTGATCTCCACCGGCCCGGCCTCGGTCTCGATCGTCTTGGCCCGCTTACCGTTACGCGAGTTCCCGCCGTCACGGCCGGCCGGGTCGTGCTTGGCATAGCCGAGATGATCGTCCATCTCGCCCTCGAGCGCGGACTCGACCACCAGCTTGGTCATCCGCGCCAGCAGCCCGCCCTCGCCGACCAGCTGCAGCCCGTCACGACGAGCGTCCGCGGCCCACCGCCGGATCTGCTCATCCATCGACACCGACGCTGCCGCAGCAGATCCGGCGGCCTTCTCATCAGTCACAAGTGCATCCATATTGCTCAGGAGTTACACCGCTGACCGTACAGTCCCTTTGCCCCCTCTTCGCAAATTGCCGCCCTCCTGGCAACCACACGGCACGTGGGGTCCAGCGACGAAAAAAGTCGCGCTGACTAGGCTAGTCCTTGTGGCGGAGTAGCCAGCGGCGTAGTTCGTCGGCTGCCCAGACGATGATGGGGTAGGGGGCGGTGACGGCGAGCATATCGGGGGTGAGCGCTGCGGTGCCGAGGATGGTCTGCAGGGGTGGGAGATAGATGATGGCGGCGGTGAGGGCGAGTTCGAAGGCGATACCCCACAGCAGCAGGGGGTTGGAGAACACGCCGATCGAGCGGAGCGAGGCGTGTTCGGTGCGGGCGGCGAAGGCGGTGCCGATCTGGCCGGTGACCATGCCGAGGAAGGTCATGGTGGTGGCCTGCTGGTAGGCGTGGTGCAGTGGTTGCCCGGGGCCGATGGCGGCGTCGGGCCGCCATCCTGCCCGCAGGAGCACGTAGAAGAATCCGGCCATCGCCAGCACCGCACAGATGACGCCGAGAAACAACCAGGCGCGTAGCAGCATGGGGGCGCCGATGACTGGTTCGGTGCGGGAGCGGGGTGGCTTGTGCATGATGCCGGGTTCTGCGGGTTCGCGGCCGAGGGCGAGGGCGGGCAGGGTTTCGGTGCCGACGTCGAAGGCCAGCAGTTGCAACACGGTCAGTGGCAGCGGGATCGCGCCGCCGGAGAGCGCGAACACCATGAACGGGGTGATCTCGGGGGTGGCGTGGGCGAAGATGTAGAAGATGAATTTGCGGATGTTGTCGTAGACGCGGCGTCCGGCCTGCACGGCGGCGGTGATGGTGGCGAAGTTGTCGTCGGTGAGCACCATGGTGGAGGCTTCTCGCGCGACGTCGGTGCCGGTGCGGCCCATGGCGATGCCGATATCGGCGCGTCGTAGGGCGGGGGCGTCGTTGACGCCGTCTCCGGTCATCGCTACGACGTGCCCGGTGTCGCGCAAGGCGTCGGCGATACGGAGTTTCGCTTCCGGTGAGGAGCGGGCGAAGATCAGGTCGGCGTCGCTGTCGAGGAGTGTGTCGAGGTCGTCCTCGCTCATCCGGTCCAGTTGTTCGCCGGTGACGACGACGGGTTCGGTGCGAGTGATGCCGACTTGTGCGGCGATGGCGGCTGCGGTGAGGCCGTGGTCGCCGGTGATGACGATGATCCGGATCCCGGCGGTGTGGCAGGCGGCGACGGCGTCGGCGACCTCGGGGCGCGGCGGGTCGACCATGGCGACCAGCCCGAGCAGGGTCATATCTCGCTCGGCCTGCTCGCTGCTGCGCGGCGGTGTCGCGCCGGGGTCGATGCTGCGGTCGGCGACGGCCAGCACGCGCAACCCTCGGCGGGCCAGACTGTCCACGTATTCGGAGAGTGCGCGTCGGCGAGTCGGGGTGAGCGGCTGTGGGGTGGCGTGGGCGTCGAGTTCGGTGGCGCAGCGGGGCAGCATGGTTTCCGGGGCGCCCTTGGCGTGCACCCAAAGGCGGCCGGTGTCGTCCTCGTCGAGGGTGGACATACGTTTGCGGGTGGGATCGAAGTGGAACTGGCGGCGCCGCTGCCGCTGCCGTACATCCGGATCCAGCCAGATACCGAGTGCTGCGGCGGCGCCGAGCATCGCGATCTCGGTCGGGTCACCGACTGCGGCGCGCCCGCCAGAGGCGGGGCGCGCGTTGTTGCAGGAGGTCATCGCAGTGGCCAGGCGGGTGCGGGTGACATCCGGTGGTGGCGGGTTCGCGGTGAGATCGTGGGTGCCGGTGGCGGTGGCGGCCACGATGACCCGCATCCGGTTTTCGGTGAGTGTTCCGGTCTTGTCGGTACAGATCACGTTGGTGGAGCCGAGGGTTTCCACCGCGCTGAGCCGTTTCACAACCGCGCCGCGCCGCGCGAGGCCACGCACCCCGATCGCCAACGCCAACGTGATGACCGGTAACAACCCCTCGGGGACGTTGCCGACCAGCAGGCCGACAGCAAAGACGACAGCATTGAGGAACGACAACCCCGCGCCCAGGGTCGCGACCGGGATGAACGCCGCGCCGAGCAGCACCGACACCAACGCGATCAGCCAGGCCACCCGCCGGACCTGGTGCTCGAGCGGGCTCTCCTCACGCCGCACCCGCTCCGACAGGGCGGCGATGCGGCCCAGCTCGGTGTGCATCCCGGTGGCATAGACGACCGCGCGGGCGTCGCCCTCGGTGCAGGTGGTGCCGCTGAACACCAGGTTGCGCGCATGCAGCAGCGGGACCCGGGTGTCGACCAGCTCGGCCGCGCGGAACACCGGCATCGATTCCCCGGTCAAAGTGGAGACGTCGACCTCGATACCGCCGTCGAGCAGGCGAGCATCCGCCGAGATCCGATCGCCCTCGCTGATGACGAGTATGTCACCGGGCACCAGTTGCGTGGCGTCGATATCGCCAACGGCCCCGTCGCGTACCACCGTCGCCCGCATCGGCAGATACGCCGCGAGCGCTTCCACGGCCTTCTCGGCCTGCTGTTCCTGCACGAACGCGAACGCGGCGTTGATCACGATCACCACCATGATCGCGATCGCCACCGGTGCGATGCCCACCGCCCACGCCAACCCCGCCGCCGCCCACAACAGCAACGCCAGCGGATGGGTGAACTGCTTTACGAGTTCCCGCGGCCATTGCCGCCCGCCCCGCCTGCGCAGCTGATTCGGCCCGACATGAACCAACCGCCGCTGTGCTTCACGAGCAGTCAACCCCGACCGGGAACTACGCAGATCACGCAACAGCAGATCCACCCGCTCGGTCGGATCCAACCGAACACCCGGCTCGACATCAACACCATCGACATCAACACCATCGACGGCAACGCCACCGCCGCCAGCCTCGTGCGCCATCGATCACCCCGCCGTCGTCGCTTACCACGCCCCACAACCCAGCTCGGGTGAGCACCTGGACAGTCACTCGCCCTCGGATCCGAGGACCACTGGCCGTCACAGTCCGGACCGCCAGCACGGGTGTGGATCAATCGAAACGATTGTGTCGAGTATCCCGACGATCGTCGTCGCGCCGGTCACCGTGTCCGGCGCCGACCCAGTCGACCGCGTCCGAAAACACGAACCAGCACCACGCCGATGTCGCGCCAACGCCCACGGGCGAGCAGGACCACGACATCAGCCGCAGTCATGAGCCGCTCCTTTCATCCCCCAGCGAACCCCTACCGGCCGTCACACCGCCAGAACCAAAGGTCACATCACCCTGCACCGTCAGGCACTAGAGGCATGTCGAATCTTCCGGACATC
>NZ_JBSUQM010000052.1:0-4232 GCF_054065835.1 Nocardia citri | reverse complement strand
CGGACATCGACATGGCCGGAATCAGTCGTCCTCGTCCCCGTCGGAGACGTCTGGGTCACGCAGTGGCCGGTGCCTGCCGCGAAGGTCGGGCAGGTAGAAGCTGTAGCGGCCTTCTAAGCGGATATGGTTACGGATGAACGCCGACAACCGGGCGGCGTCGTCATCTTCGGCCAGGTACTCGACCACTGCGGGGGGAGCGTCGAGCGGGTCCGGCAGGAGCATGCCCAGGTAGCGCACGGTCACCAGCTGAAGGGCGAAGCTCAGCCGGTCTTGTGTGCCACGGCAAACACCCTTCGGAAGGGCAGCCAGGTGGTTCCGTCGAGCTGGCGCGGGTAGGCCGCGCGCAACAGCGGTGCCAGTTGTGCGGTGAACTCCGGCCAGCCGGTGTCGTCGAGCGCCTTGCGCACCGGACGCAGGGTGGTGCCGGTGACCCATTCGAGTACCGGATCCTCCCCCGAGAGCCGTTGCAGGTAGGTCGTTTCCCAGGCGTCGACCGCGCAGCCCGCAAGAGTAAGCAGCTGGGCATACCCGCTGGCGTCGAGGACATCGCGGGGTTGGAGGATGCCTGTGGGCGCGAGCCGGTCGCGCCATTCGTCGCGGCCCGCGAGTTCGCGGATCGCACGATGCGATGGTGCGTCGAAGTTGCCGGGCACCTGGAGTGCTAGCCAGGCACCAGCGGGCAGGGCGTACGCCCATTGCGGCAGCAGGGTGGTGTGCGTCGGCACCCAGTGCAGTACGGCGTTGCTGATCACGACATCGGTATCCGGTGCCGGCTGCCAGTCCTGCACCGCGCCGAGTTGTGCGTCGATGCCGAGACTCCTTGCCGCGGCGACCATTTCGGGTGATGAATCCGAGGCCTCGATAATCGCGCCTGGCCAGCGCTCGGCCAGGGCGGCGGTGAGATGTCCTGGGCCGCAGCCGAGGTCGACGACGCGGCGCGGATCCTCGGCCCCGATTCGACCGATTAGTTCGAAGAATGGACGCGAGCGGTGGTCATCGAAGGCCAGATACTTCTTGGGATCCCACATTGCGGCTCCAAGTCGATTCAATCAAACCGTACATACGTACTTTATTCCGCCTGGATGATCGAGATCAGGTGGGGCTACTCGGGTGCTGCCGCCATGGCACCCACCTGATCCTCGAGTGTGCTGGAAATTGTTGTGGCGGACACGCGTAGGGCGGCACCGGCCGCGGCTACGGCGGGGTGTCGGCCGGTGCCGCGCCGGTAGGCCAAGTGGGTTTTGCGTCGGGTGCGCAGGGCTGTGAGCACGACGTTCGGTGGCGAGGTGAGTGCGCCGAGCCCGGGGACGAGGGCGACACCCTGGCCGGCGGAGACGAGGGCGAGGACAGTGCTGAAGTCGTCTATATGATGACGGACCCGCGGACTGAAACCGGCTGCCTGGCAGGCCCGGATAGTCATGATGTGGCAGAGCGTACCCGGGGTGCCGACGATCCAGGAGGCGTCGCGGTTGTCTGCCAGCGCCGTGGCGGTCTGGGCAGCCAGGTAGATGGTCTCCTCGAGCAGTGGTTCGGTGTCCAGGGCGGGATCGGGTTCGGCGGGCACGTAGTCGTACTCCTGGACCAGCGCCAAGTCGAGCGTATCCGTGCGTAGCGCATCCGGGACGGTGGCCGGATCCAGTTCTGTGACAAGCAATTCCAGCCGGGGATGGTCTCGGCTCAGCGCGACCAAGGCCGGGGACAGGATGGTGGCGACCGCCGTCGGGAAAGCGCCGATGCGCAGTGTTCCGGTGAGTGCGGCGCGGGAGGCGGCGAGGTCGGCGGTGGCCTGTTCGAGGGCCGCCAGGATTGTCTCGGCGTGTTCGACCAGGGTGAGTGCGGCGGATGTCAGCGTGACGCGTCGCCCGGTACGTTCGAGCAGCGCAACGCCTGCCTCCCGCTCCAGCGCGGCCAACTGCTGGGACACCGCCGATGGCGTGTAGCTCATCGCCTCCGCGACTGCCGCGATCGTCGTGCGGTGGGCCAGTTCGCGCAGTAGACGCAGTTTCCGGACATCGAGCATCAGTTCAGCTTATGCTCGACGGAAGAAAGATGAAATAGACCTGAAGTATTGTGCTGGGCCAGTCTGGAAACCATGACGCTCACCGGCCTCTTCGTCCCCCTGATCACGCCGTTCGCCGCGAATGGCGAGCTGGCCGCCGACACACTGGCGGGCCTGGCCCATGAGGTACTCGACGACGGGGCAACTGGCATCGTCGCGCTCGGTACCACCGCCGAAACCGCCACCCTCACCCCGGAAGAGCGCCGGCGTGTCCTCGATATCTGCGGCACGGTCTGCCGAGAACACAACGCGCCCCTGATCGCCGGCGCAGGCACGAACTCCACCGCGGATTCGGCCGCAGCGCTTTCCACCCTCGACCCCACTGTCGTCACCGCCAGCCTCACCGTCGTGCCCTACTACACCCGGCCTTCCGAAGCGGGCGTACTCGCCCACTTCCGCCATCTGGCCGCCACCAGCCCGGTCCCCCTCATCGTCTACAACATCCCGCACCGCACCGGCCGCACCCTGGGCCCCGACACCCTCCACGAACTCGCCCGCATCCCGAATATCATCGGCTTCAAACATGCCGTCGGCGGCATCGACGACACCACATCCACTTTCATGGCCACCCTCCCACCCGATGTCGCCGTCCTGGCCGGTGACGACCTCCACGTGGCCCCTCTGCTGGCCCTCGGTGCCCGCGGCGCCATCCTCGCCTCTGCCCACCTGGCAACCTCCACCTTTGCCACCCTGATCCGCCTGTGGCACGACGGCCCCATCCAAGAGGCTCGCACTCTCACCCACCACCTGACCCCGCTCTCCGCCGCCCTCTTCGCCGAACCAAACCCGGCAGTCATCAAATCCGCCCTGGCCGCCCAGGGTCGAATCCCCACCCCCATCGTCCGCCTCCCCCTTCTCCCCGCCACCCCCGAAACAACCACCGCTGCCCTCGAAGCCCTGAACCACCTCCCTGCAACCGTCCCCGCCTGACCGGCCGCTACGCCCAATCCCTCGAGTACGACACTCGGATCGACGCGTCCCGACAGGTGCACTCAACCGAGCCATTCGGTGCCTGAACTGTCGGCTAGATTCCGAAAGCCCACGGTGCCTCGCTGACCGCTCGCAATCGGATGCGCCGACCCGATCGGAGACACTGCAGCCGCAGTTGTCCGGATCTCGACGGCAAGGCCGGCACTATCCGTCGGCTTCGTGGTGTCGACACGGATCCCGCCGTCAGTTCCAGCGGTCGACGGTGCGCGGCCCAGGCATCCCAATCGCGCGCCGAGCGGAACGCCCGGGAACTGATCCTCAACGGTGTGGCCGCCGAGATCGATTGCGCATAGGACTCACGCGAGCAGACGCCAGGCCCAAGTGGTGGACAGTTCCAAAGGGTCGCTCGTGCTGACCGGTCGGGGGTGGGTATTGATGCCGTTGGGTGGACCGGATTGTGGCTCGACACAGGCGGCTTCGGGCTGCTGGTCGAAGATGACGACCGACTCGGCGGGACTGGTGATGGTCAGTTCCAGGGCATCGGGCCAGGTCAGGGTGACAGCGGTGCCATCTGGCATCGCGAAACAGTCGTCCCAGGGGCCGGGTTGCGGGGCGCGGCGGCGGCCAGTCGGGAGATAGTCGCAGCCGCGCTCCTCCTGCCAGGCAGCGGTGAAGCCGAGCTGGATGTCCTTGCCGGAGCCCAGATTTCGCAGAAACCACGGATGCCAACCGACCTGTGCCGGAAACGGCTCACCCGCGGTTTCGACCCGCATGGTGAGGTTGATCGAATGCGCGGTGAGCTGGATTTCCTGGGTGACTCGCCCTCGATACGGCCATGGGTCCGTGAGCTCGCAGCTCAGCGCGGCGGTGGATGCCGTGGCGCTGAGGATATGCCAGGCCGTGTCGCGGGCCGTGCCATGGATGGCGTGCGGGGCGGCGTTTATCGGCATCTGATGCAATGTCCCGCCATATCGGAACTGTCCCAATCCCATTCGGCCACACCAGGGCGCCATCGGAAATGCGCCATACCGTGGCCCCTGTCGCAACAGTTCCAGCTCACCGGCCCGGAAGCTGGTCAGCCGCCCGCCGTTGCCCGGGTCGATGCAGACCTGCGCATTCCCCGCGGTCAACACAACACCGGAACTGTCTGCATCGGCCATTGGCGCGCCTCCTCCGACGATCGGGTCAGGTAAGAC
This sequence comes from Nocardia citri, assembly GCF_054065835.1. Lineage (NCBI taxonomy): Bacteria > Bacillati > Actinomycetota > Actinomycetes > Mycobacteriales > Nocardiaceae > Nocardia > Nocardia citri. The sequence goes on along the minus strand of NZ_JBSUQM010000052.1, from coordinate 47 downwards.
AGTGCCATGAGCAGCCCACCTGATCACGCTGTCCAACGCGGCCGTGC
>NZ_JBSUQM010000051.1:0-4278 GCF_054065835.1 Nocardia citri | reverse complement strand
GGGGAACCTCACATGCCGATTACAGAAAGTCCCGGTATCGACAGCTAGCGCGCAGGCTATGGCAGAGCGCCAGCACTCTGAGTTGTGCCGGGGCAGGATGATGTCCTACCTGGCCGATAGTCTCACGCGCGTGGTCAATGCGTACTATCACATGCGGCTTTCCGTCTCGCTGACGTCCGAGATGACCCCGGCCGACGTTGCCGAACTGCGTTGGCAACTCGGACTCGGCCCGCAGCCACTGGATTCAGGCGACCTGCCAGCCCACGTCAGCCTTTTCCTGCGAGAGCGCGCATTCCATCGAGAAGATCCCGATCTGGCTGTCGATCTGACCGCACGGGCGGGCGGGGGCTGGCTGCTGTCGGCATGGCAAGAGCCGGCACCCGAAGACCTCGATCGTTTGGAACCACTGTTCGTGTGGCTTGCCCGTCGCGCGGACGCTGCCGAAATCGCCTCCGACGGTTCGGTTCACCTCGGCGATCTCCGGTTTTACGACGAGCAGGAATGGACGCACCGGATCCTCGTCTACCGCAACCGGGTCTTCTATCCACGTATCGATCGACGCCGTCCAGCGCGCGAGCTCATGCCCAACGGAGACGCCGCAGTGACAACTTGGGACGACCTCACGGCGCGGCTCGCGTTGACGTTGGCGCACATGCGCGAGGGTGACTGGATGACCCTCAGCGGCCCTGAGAGCGGATATGCCCAGTTCAGCATCAGCGATCAGGGCGAGGTGTACGGCGAGATATCGTCCAACAACTTTCTGCCTGAAGCCCATCGGATGTCGCCGACCGCGGAAGCGGCGATGCGGCAGCTGGGATGGCAGGAACCCGACGAGATGAATTGGTACTGGGAGCTGCCGAAGACTGCTACTGCCGAGCAACATCACCGTCTGGCGCACGCCGCGGTGTCGGCACTGCGGGATGTACTGAAAATCGCCGAGCCACAACAACTGTCGCTCGCTGCGGAAAGCCAGAACGTCGGCGAAGGTGTTGACGTCTCCGCGATGGGTATCAAGCTCTAGCGCGGGTTCGGCGTGTATCGAACGCACTCATCTGCCGCATGGCGCGCGGTCCGGGCCGTCGGAAGTCCTCTCGAGGACTGCGTGTTCTGCCTCGAGTCTCGGTACTGAGCACCCGGCTGTGAAGGGACTGTCGAGTCGCCAGCTCTGGCTCAATTCCGGTGGCCCTGCGGCGCTGGTGCTGCAGGGCTGAGCCAGGTTATCGACCCGGCAACGTCGGCATTGCCGACGATCGAAACCTCGGCTTCGGCCGCGTAGTTCTGTTGGGCGGGGACAGGGGCGTCATCTGTGCGATATCTTCTACGGACCGAGGTTTGACGAGGGGCACTGACGTTGATGTTGTTAGGTCGCAGGCGCAGGAATGTTGTGCCGTTCCGCACCTCGGGTGAACTCGACGCGATGGCTGCCGCAGGTGCGGTGGTCGGCCGGGCGTTGGCCGCCGTTTGTGTGGCGGCCGGACCCGGGTGTGTCGACGCTGGAGCTGGCCGAGATGGCCGAGCAGGTGATCCGCGACGCAGGTGCGGTGCCGGCGTTCAAGGGCTACCACGGTTTTCCCGAGTCGATCTGCGTGTCGGTGAACGATCAAGCAGTGAACGGCCTCCCGACGGTCGAGGAGGTTCTCGCCGCAGGCGATCTGGTCTCGATCAACTGTGGTGTGGCTGTGGAGGGCTGGCACAGCGCCGCGGCCTGCACCGTCGGGATCGGCACGTTGTCGCAGGCCGATGAGCAACTCGTCGAGGCCGCACGGATGTCGTTGGACGCTGGTATCGGGGCAATGCTGCCGGGTAACCGGCTGACCGATGTGTCCCACGCCATCGAAATGGCTACACGGGCCGTCCAGCACAAGCACGGTCGGGTCTACGGCATCGTCGAGGATTACGGTGGGCACGGCATCGGTCGGGAACTGCATGTGCAGCCGTTCGTGCCCAACGAGGGCGCGCCGGGCAAGGGGCCGCGTCTGGTGGTCGGCTCGGTGCTGGCGATCCAGCCGGTCCTGACCTTGGGCACCACACAGACCCGCACACTGGGAGACGGTTGGACAACAGTGACGCTCGACGGCAGCAGGTCTGCCCTCTGGGAACACACCGTTGCCGTCACCCAGGACGGTCCGCGGATTCTTACGCCGTGGCCGCAGTTGCATCGGGCGGAAGGAAAATCTCCTGGGCTGGGTGCCCGGCCGCGGACTGAATCGATCCTGCCGTAGTGGAGCTGCGCGCGTGCGGGGACGACGTTCGTGGTACGCGACTCATCCTCCGCCGAACGCGCGCCGTGACTTCAGCGGAGCAAAGTTCACGCTCACGCCGCCTACCGCGCGTTGTGGTGGTCGCTGGGGGAGACATCGGTGAAGGTCAAAGGTTGCTGATTCGGCGCGGAAACTGCTTGCCGTAGGCGATGCCGTCGTTGATCGTGCGCCGCACCTCGCGCTCGGTGTGGTCGGCGATGCCGAGATGTTGGGTGGAAGCATGTTCCAGAACTGCTCGGGCCGTTGATTCGGCCAGTTCACCGGCGGCGACGAGGCGCCCCAACGTCACCGCGGCCCTGAGCAGGGCATCGTGGCGGGAACCGACCTGTGCCCGTGCGACTTTGCGCGATTCGCCATCGAGAATCGCTCGCAGGTAGGCGTCCGCGCGCGGGGACGCCTAACGGCATCGGCGGCGTTGCTGTCGGCGACGGTGCGGGCATCAGCCGATGCACGAGCCATCGGGGCAGCTCCACGACCTGCTTATCACGAAGGATCCGGTAACGGCGAGCACCCACGATTGATCCCGGGGCCACGACATACCCGCCGTGTGCCCGTGTGTCGATCAGGCGGCCGAGTCTACCTGCGGTGTTGCGTAACTCGAACCCGGCAGGAGCGCGAAAATACAGAGGTAACCCGCCTGGGGTGACCACGGTGAAAGTGTCGTCAGGAAACACCCGTTTCGGCCACCGCACGAAACCGGTGACGTGATCGTTGTTGCCGCCTTGCTGATAACGCTGCAACAACGAAATCGATTCCGGGACAAGCGCTTCGTCGATGACGTTGTTGCAGTGACCGAACCACCCGCTGATAACCGAGGGCGTCGACACCGCAAAGGCGGGAACCGGTATCGGTTGATCGGGGACTGTACGGTCAACCTCGCTGTGCCCTTGCCTGACAGGATAGGCCCGCCGTGATCGGAGAGGGAGAGCATCATGACTGTGAGTGCGTCGGATCGGCTGATGGGGCTGATAATCGCCCGGCTGGCCGAGGTTTTGGTTGCCGAGGGATTCGCTCGATGCCAGGCGTTGGATGGGAAAGGCGAAGCCCAGCCAGGGAAGCAGTATCCGAGCTGGCGGGCCGCCTGGTTCGCCGCGACTGATAGTGGTGTGTCAGGTGTGACAGCCGCGATTGAGGCGCACCTCCTCCGGAGCAACGACGGGAGCATTGGTGTTTCCGGGCGGACATGGTTGACGTCGAACGCGGTGGCGCAGGTCCGGGCGGAGTTGCCGTCAGAGGCGTTGGACAGTGCCGCCCAGAGTGGGGTGCCTGCGTGTGTGGAGACGGTACCGTTCGGTCATTTTCAGTATCCACGAGATGTCGGGATGGCGACGATCTGGATCGCTGTCGAATCCGATGTCGATTATCGCGTTGATCGATTCATGGACAGCGTGCGTGGCCCGGTGCGGCAGTGGTTCACGCAGCGGGCGAGTCTGATTAATCTGCTCGCGTTGGCCCCGAAACCGAAGCCGACCTCTCCGGATAGGTTCAATCCGGATCCGGTGCGGTTGCGGGGTGTGGTGATCTTGGCGTTGCTGGAGGGGCGCAGTCAGGAAGCGGCGTCGCTGATGGATTGGTATCGGCAGCGCGAACAGTTCAACACGTGGGATTCTCCCGGGCGGGTCGCGGCGTTCGATGCGGCGATGTCAACGCGCTTCCCCGATTATGGCGCCGAACGGCACGGCTGCATCGCTGGCCCCTTTCGGGCATCAACTTGATTTGCCGCGATCTGGATATCCGTCAGTGGTTCGACCGCCCCTACACGTTGAACTGGAGCTCGGGTGGCGTGCCGACCCACACTTCCCGTAGGAGTGTCTACACCTATGTCACATTACGATGCGACCATGCGCACCGACTTCGACCGCGCTGCCGAAATCGTCAACCTGGCAGCAACCTTGGACCAGCCAATGCCCCGGCGAATTAGACCACGAACGCGCCGATGCTGGCCACATACCGAATGCAGAGGCTGACTCCAGCCGCTGACCGCGCGGTCCGGACCGGCCGGGCCGCGCTCGGCCGA
>NZ_JBSUQM010000050.1:0-8037 GCF_054065835.1 Nocardia citri | reverse complement strand
CGCAGTGCGAGTTTGGTGGCCTCGATCGGATCGGTCAGCTGGTTCAGTTCGGGGGCGAATGCAGCGCAGGTGGCGATGAGCCGGGCGCGTGGCATCTTGCGCAGCTGGCCGCGGAGTTCTTCTGGGCTGGTGCCGATCAGGGCGCGCAATGCGTTGAGGGCGACCGACATGGCCTTGACCGCGTTGTTGCGGGCCACGCGCATCGCCCGGACGGCTTCAACGGCGCCGTCACGGTTCTTGGGAGCAGTGACTTCCGATCCATCGAGCAATCGCCGCGCGGCGGCGTAGGCATCTATCGCGTCGGTTTTGCCCTGGGCGCGGCGCAGCCGCCGGTTCGGGCGAGGCACCTCGGCGACGTCATAACCATGTCGGCGCAACTGCCGTGCCAGTTCCACCCCATAGGAACCGGTGCCTTCGATCCCGACTCGTGCGATCTGGCCGTGACTGTTGATCCATTCCTCGATCGCTTCGTAACCTGCTGCGGTCGTGGCGAATTCGCGGTCGGCGAGTTTTCTGCCGTGTTCGTTGACAATGGCGACGTGATGGGTGTCGGCGTGAGTGTCGACTCCGGCGAAGATCACCTGCGCGGCGGGGTTCGTCAACGTGTATCAGTCCTTCCTGACGCTGCTGGCGTCGGTTTCCCGATGTCAGCAGCAGAGGTCGGACAGGCCAGTCAGGGGATGCGATCTCGACGCGGCATGCTCCTATCAGGTCACTCCCTCCACCGCAGGACCCCGGGGATTCTGCGTGGTCGGCGGGCCGCCACCGACGCCAGCAGATCGACGGGTCCCTCGAAAGATACGGTCCGGAGACCGGTCAGGAAAATTCAGAGTCAGATCCGCCGGGCCGCTGGCGACCCGCCCTCATGATCATGACTGGAAAATTCTGAGCCCATCCGCCAAGCGCCGCGCCGTCGACATGCTCAAGCAGGTCAAGAGTATGTCGGAACGGTTGGCGTGCAAGGTGGTTGGGCTTCACCGTTCGACGTATCGGCGGTTGCCGGCCGCGCAGACCCCCGCGGATCCGGATGCCGGTTTGCGGGCCTGGCTGTGTTCCTACGCCACGAAACACCAGGGCCATGGGTTCCGCCGCGCCTGGGCGGCACTGCGGTTCGACGAGGGTTCGGAAGTGAACAAGAAGAAGGTTCACCGGCTCTGGCGCGAGGAAGGCTTGCAGGTGCGCGAGCACTCGCCGCGCAAGCGGGCCGGGTGCTCGTCGGTGCCGCCGGTCGACGCGGATGCGCCGAAGGTGGTGTGGGCGTTGGACTTCCAGTTCGACTCCACCGTCGATGGGCGGGCGGTGAAGATCGCGTCGATGATCGACGAGCACACCCGCGAATCGCTGCTGCACCTGGTGGAGCGGTCGATCACTGCCGAGCGGCTGGTCGCCGAGCTGGAGACGGTGTTCACCAGCAGTGGTGGCCCGCCCCGGGTGCTGCGGATGGACAACGGGCCGGAAATGATTTCGATTGCGCTGCAACAGTTCTGCACGAACAAGGTGGGGATGGTCTATATCCCGCCCGGTACGCCTTGGAACAACGGCTACATCGAGTCGTTCAACCGACGGCTGCGGGCCGAGTGCCTCAACCGCAACCACTGGACGAGCCTGCTCGAAGCCCGGGTCGTGATCGGCGACTTCAAGACCGAGCACAACCATCGGCACCGGCACTCGGCGCTGGGGTATCTCACCCCGGCCGAGTACGCTGCCCGCTGCGGCCACACCCACCACCCCGTGGCCTGCGACATCAACTGAAACTGGATCGAATACAACCCGGACTACAAGACCGGGTGGTCCCGTCATCGGGGACCGGTCACCCAGGGCGCGCACCGGGATCGGTGCATCGTGGGTTACTCCGGACCGCTGGCGAGCGCTGAATCCACGAAGTCGCGCATTGTGGGTGTTAGCCCCGAGATATCCAATGTTGGCTCCCCCTCATATCATTCAGTGCATGCTCGACAGCATAGAGCCCGGTACGCGAAGCACAATACCGGGCTCGAAGACATTCAGCTGCGGTCGAATCCGCCATCCTTGGCTCTGGCGATGAAGGTGTCCCATTCGACGGGTGTGAATGTCAGTGCCGGGCCGGTCGAGTTCTTGGAATCACGGACACCGACCATGCCGCCGTCCAGGTGAGCAACTTCCACGCATTGGCCGTTGGAAGCGCTGAAGCTGCTCTTGAACCAGCTCGCCCCGGAGAGGTCAACGGTCACTGTCATAACTCCTTGCTACCAGGCGAAGCAGGTCTCGTGTGCTCTTCTCATCCATCGCGGTTTGCTCGATGGCGTCGGCCATTTCAGTGTAACGCTGCACCAATTCAGGCTTCTCGAGATAGAGGTCGCTACTCATACCGCCATCGAGGTAGACCACTGGTGGTTCGATCGGCCTTCCCCTGCTATCCGTACCGAAGTCCACGATGACGAATGAGCCGTGCAAGATGCCGCGCGTGTAACCCGCAGAACAGGGGTGGATACGCAGCGTGACGTTCGGTCGGGTGCTGATATCGGCCAGGTAGCGCAGTTGTTCGGCCATCACTTTCGGCCCTCCGACCACTCGATGTAGTGCGTATTCGTCGAGAAGTACGTAGAGGTCCACCGGGCTGGCTCGACGGGTCACGACGACTTGCCTGCTGAGGCGAACCCGGACACGTTGCTCGACTTCTTCGACTGGGCCGTCATAGAGAAAGGCGTTGATCAGCGCGCGAGCGTAGTCGGCAGTTTGCAGCAGGCCAGGTACTTGGACCTCGTATGACGTGAGCCGCCGCGCTGACCTCTCCATGCCGACGTACATGTTGAACGCATCCGAGAACAGCCCGCCCAACGGCGTGATGCCGTCCTCATCTCTGGCCGTCGCCGCCCGGGACGCCAACCCGATTGCCTGTTCGGTCTGCTCGGCGTCCACCTCGTACAGCATGCACAGCTCGCGCACGTCTTGGCGGCGCGGCTTCACCGCGCGGCCGGTTTCCAGACGTTGTAAGCCGTTGAAGCTGAGTTGAACCTCCTGTGCGGCGGTGGCGATCGTCAGTCCTCGGCCTTCGCGCGCTTCGCGCAGGAATCGGCCGAGCTGGCGGCGCAGCAGTGTCGGAGACTCCGTTTCGGTCATTTTCGTTCCCCAGGTAGATGAATCCAGCGCTCGGTCTGAACTGCATCCATTGATACCCCAAAACTCGATGCCGTCATGGGCTTTCGGAGAAGTTGTCCTGAATATTCGGATCGATCCGATGCAGCGGTGCTGCGGCTGGTGTGCTGTGCGTGCGTCAGGCGGCCGAGCAAGATATTGCCGGGCCGCAGCGGGTGAGATTGTCTGCGAAAAGACTTGCTTGCGAACACATTCGACGGAGGGGAGCATCATGCAGGAAAGCGCTATTGGAGATACTCCAGTGACGCGATGCGCGTTCTATCGCCGTGTCGGCGGGCTCGCCGCAGGCGTGGACCCGCACACTGGACGCATCACGGTTCTGGCCGGAAGTGTGTGGGGGCTGGGGATGGCGGCGCATCTCGGCCATCAAGTCCGCGAGGAACTCCGGCGGCACCGATACGCCACGGGGCCGATCGTGTCGTACCCGCGATCGCAGAGCTGGGTTTTTCTCGTGCGCCCCGATTTACCAGAATCCGCTGCCGTCTTCGCCCAGCTGTTTCGCGCAGGCATCGCGGTATACGGCCATGGCCGGGTGATCGCGCTGCCGTCTCCGGCCGACCGTCCTCCTGCGGTGCGCCATTGGGTCGAACTGCCCGGGGATGGCTTCCGGCCTTCGGCGACAGTGGTGGTCACCGCGATCGGCCGCTGCCTGCCTCCGCGTTCGATCGACCTGTCCTTGCTCGGTGTCGCAGGTGTTTCCGCGCCGAAGGCGGGATTGCCGTGACCTCCGATTCGCGAATATCGCTGCCCGGCACGCGGGCGTTCTTCGATATCTTCAATGGCCGGTCACAGCCTGCAGACGCGATGATGGTGGCGGCCCTCGGGCTGCTCGGTGTGTGGGTGGAGCACTACGAGAGCGGCAAGCCCGGCCGTCCGATGACCCCTCGGCTCGCCTATCTGATGGACCTGCATATCTGGGCCATCGACCGATATGTCGAAGCCATGCTCGCGGCAGTAAATGGACAGGGAAGCCGGCCTGATCCAGATGCCCAGGAGACGCACTACTCGTACGGCGAGTCGGTCAGCCTGCTCACCGCGGACTTCGTCCGATGCCGTCGCGAGGAGCGGCAACCCGGCGGGATTACCGAAGACCAGGTGCTGCACCATGTGCGGCACTGGGACGGGTTCAACGCCATGGCGGCGGCGGTCGCCAGTGGCCGGGTGATGCTGCGGATTCCGCAAGGAGATAGCCAGCAGGAGCCGAAGCTGTGACCACGCCGCGTCCGCACGATCCCGATGTTCATCTGCGTGTTGTGCTCGACGGTGTCGGCTTGGATTTTGCCGCCTGCCGCACTGCGGCGATGCAATTCATCAAGGAGTGGCGCCGGGCCCGCCCTGCCGACTACATCGCTGTGATTCCGGGCAGCGCAACCGGATTGGTGAGACTTCCCGGTGAGCGGCTCTTTCTCGAATAGTTCTGGCCCGGTCGACATCAGGCACGCTTGCTCGCATCGGACAAAGCTCATTCGCGCCACATAAGAAAGGCGCTGCGGCGGATCCTGTCCGCCGCCGCGCCTTTCGCTACTTCAGCTCAGCAGGTCACAATTGCTGATTGTCAGGGCAGCACCTGCGGAATGACGTCGGGCGCGACCGTACCCACGATCGCGCGATCACGGCGGCCAGGATGGCCGTGGTCACCACGCCGACCACGGCGCACAGTCCGTAGCCGACAATGAAGATCGCCAGGGTCGGAATGCACGTGACGAGGGCGGCGATCGCACCGCCGGCCGCGCCCGCGGCCGCACCGAGCGCGACCGGATCTGGGTGCTGCGCCTGCGGATTGGTCGCGGTGTCCTTCAGCTCCGCGCCCGCCGCGGTCGGTTTCAGCGCATCGCACACCCGCGATGTCGCAGTCGGCGCGAATCGACTCTCGGCGCACCGACCAGAGTTCTGCCGCCAGATCATGGCAGCATGTCGGCGATCTGCTCGACATGCCGAGAGGACAGCGGCCAGCGCATCGCGACCACATCGAGGATGGATTTGATGTACGCGGAGTCCTCCGACAATGTTGGTGGCACAGGGGGTCGGAGCAGATATTCGATGCCGTTGAGTAAGCGGGCAGAGTCCTCTTGATCCATATGAGCCGCCTCGCGACTGATCTCCACTAGCTGTGATTGATCACCCGCACGATAAGCGACGATTCGAACTTGTGGTCCGATCTCCTCATCGTGGCCGAATTCCGCTGCTAAAGCGGACAATTCGGTACGCGTGAGTTGCCCTGTTCGGCCTAAAGAGTCAATCGCGTACCTCCGCACCGCCCCATACTCGTCGAGATCGCGCACACACTCGATCAAAGCGGCGGTCCCATGCCCCGGGTAGCTCCCCAAAGCCTCGGCAACAGAGGCCCGAACCAGCCACGACGGATCGGCGCGCAGCAGATTCACGAGGATGTCGACCGCTGGGTTATACCGAACGTTGCAAAGCGCTTCGGCTGCTTCGTTGCGAACCATCTCGTCCGCATCCGACAGCATCCGCAACAACACTGGTCCGACAACGGGGACCTGTGCTACACCCAGGTATCCGATTGCGCGCGCCGCTTCACTCCGAACAGCTACGTCATCCGACTCGACGAGTGGCAAGATGTCGGCAACGGCCCTACCATCACCGAGTTTGATCAATTCGATCAATGCATCGACCTGCCGGTCAGGATCGCCTGACATCAGTGCCGAATTGAGCGGGGAACTTCCGCCTTCCACTTGTCCTCACCTTCTTCGCTCGCCGTAGACTTACGAACCGGCCGGAACCGATTTTTTCTATCGTCCACCGCCGCCACTGGATTGTCGACATTCATATTGCTTCTGCGTTTTCTTGATCCTTTGTCGCCGCTTGCCATCGCCGCTTGCTTCGTCCCATAGTCTCGCTAGCGCCTCGCACTCGGACGCCGCAGTGCCAGCCGCGATCAGTGCGCGCATCTCGTTCTCGATTCCCGTGTCAGCCACCCGCTGTTTTCCGCCTTTCGCCATTTCGGCGACGAAGACGCCGGCGACGCTGACCGCAGTAAGTGAAGCTATCTCGTCCAACGATTTTTGAATGTCGAGGGGATGAACAGCATTCACGGCTGCGACGATTCCCACGCCGACCTCGAGGGTCTGGAACAATCTGCAGATATTCCACAGGTTCCGAATCTGTGTCGCGGCAGTTCCTACCGCCGCGGCCCCTGCGGCCGTCCCAGCCGCAGCTTCGGCTTCGGCTGGACCCAGCGTCGCCAAACCGACCGTCAGAATCTCGGTCAAAGCGACAGCGGCCACCGTTCCAAGCGCGATCCAGAACAGTTCCTTCATCAAGCTGTTGACGTGACCGTCCAGATCCGACCTGAAAGCAACCAGATTCGTATGGTGCTCTCCGACCGCACCGGATAAGGACACCGAAACCGAGGTGATAGCGGCTGCGCCGTTGGACAAGGTGGTGAGGTGTGCCTCCACATCGGCAACATCCGGTGCCTCGGTCTTGGCTGAATGGATGTCGTTGACGATCGCTTTGATATCGGCTTGCGCGTTCTTGATAGCCGAGGATTCGGCGAATTTCCGCCAAGCGTCCGCAGCGGAATTCACACGATCCGTGTCGCCATTAGGCACCGTATATCCGATCTGGTCCAACAGTCCGGGCACACTTGTATCAAGCCCTTTAGCGGAGCCTCCGAACGCCGATGGTGGAGGGGTGATATCGTTTTGGAAAACCAGCCCCTGGGGAACATGGAAGGGAGGAGAAGGTGCCGCCCCCTTCGCTGGATCTGGGTTTGCCTTCCAATTCGAATACCCCCAATTGTTTCCCGCAGTGTTCAGGATATTGGAGAAGTTCGCCAGAGCGTTCGACAGCGATGCGCAGGTGCTGAGAAGATCTGCTGTTTTCTCGTCATAGTCGGCCGCCCATTTGGCCACCTTTTCGTAACTACCCGCCATCTGACCGGAATCCTGCAATGAGTTCCACAACGTCGACAACGCCGAAAGGATCTCACTGTTTACTTTTCCGCACTTGGCGGCGGCGTCGTAGTATGTCTGCGGATCGACATTGACGGCCACCTACGACCCACTCCGCATCATCTTGGAGTTTACCTCCGCCGCTTCGGAATAAGCCCCGTGAGCCGACTTTGCCGCATCACTCATGTCGCGAATCCCTTCCGCGAATTCCCGCGCGCCTGAGATCCACTGCTGATGGGCCTCCGAATACGCCTGCGCGGCAACGCCTTCCCATCCGGTGCCGCGCAGGGTCGTGATCCGCTCATCGATTTCATCGAGGTGGTCGGCGACAAACGCAGCCAGGCCGGACAGACGGGAAATGATCTGCTCGAGTTCATCGAGGTCCACGCTGAACGGATTGGTCATGACAGCGACGGCAAGTCCAGGCTGGAGCTCGACAAGGCGCCAGCATTGGATTCGTCACGACGCTGGTAGGTCTCAGCCGTGACTCCGAGCTTCTCGGCTAGTCCGGTGAGGGCCGAGATGATCTGTCTGCCACCGTCACTGACTTCGTTCCACCCTGTGTTGAATCCGGTGGACGCATCACCGGTCCAGCTGCTCGTCGTGAGGGATTCGACCTCGCGAGCGGCGGAGTCGAGCGCCGTGCTGAGGGTATCGGCGAGGGCGTAGACGTAGGTGCCAACTTCTCGGACTTGGTCAGGGACAACCGACAACGCCTGGCTCGAGCCAGATGTCCCCCCTGGAGTGCTCATGCTTCGAACCTTACCGCCGACTCTTCGGTTAAGTCGACGGCGTGGACGCATGCCCACGCGAGACCGCTGCCCGACGAGCACTGATCGACGCGGGCGCATGAAGCCGGCTACTTGACGGGAGTGCTGAGCGACATCAGGTGCTGGCTGAAATGGCGATGGGGCCACAAGGCACGCAAGGGATTGCGGAATTCCGATCAACGAAGGAGCCCCAGGCGCATGAGATGCTCAGACAG
>NZ_JBSUQM010000049.1:0-9455 GCF_054065835.1 Nocardia citri | reverse complement strand
ACCATGCCGCGATCCGATAGCGCGTCTCCCGGGACTGAGCCCAGCCCCTGTTCGCCCGCGTAACTACCGGTTCGTCTGTAGCCATCGGCTCCGCCTCGCTTCCACTGTTCCCTTTCGAGAGCAACGTTATCGGCTCGATGTGGATATCAGAGTGAGTGTCTGCGGACATCTCGTGGCGAGCATCGCGCCGCGCTCGTGCCCCTCCCTGCCGCGATCGTGGCGTTCTCACCCGGACTCGACATGACCCGTGCGGGCGAAAGCATGGGCACCAAAGCGGGCATCGACCCGTTGTTCACCCGCGCGAGCCTGGAACACACCGGTGCTATGTACCTCGCCGGACATGACCCACACCAGCCCCTGCTCAGCCCGGCAACCCTCGCCGACCTCAGCGGCTTCCCCCCGATGCTCCTGCAGGCAGGCACCAACGAAATGATCCTCGACGACTCCACCCGGCTGGCCGCCCGCGCGCGAGCAGCAGGCGTAGACGTCATCCTCGATATCACCGCCGATGTACCTCACGTGTTCCAGTCCTTCACCGGCATGCTCGACGAAGCCGATGAGGCCCTGGACCGCGCAGCACACTTCCTCGGCCAGCGCATCCGCAACCGGGACACCGAGAACTAGCCGAAAACGGGAAATCCATTGCCCGGCATACCCTCCCGCCCCTGCCGGGGACTGTCTGAGATCTTGTGGGCGGGACGGTGATCGGAGAGGCTGAGGCGGCGTGTCTCAGCGGAAGGGATCATCGTGTCGGAGGAGTCGATGCCGGCGGCCGGACAGCGGTCGGCAGCGGAGGGTTTGGATGTTCGGATCGCCCAGGAGTTGGTGGACAAGGCCCGGAAAGAGGGGGTGTCGCTGGCCGGGCCGGGTGGTTTGCTGTCGCAGATTACGAAAACTGTTCTGGAAACGGCGTTGAACGCCGAAATGGACGAGCATCTCGGCTATTCCAAGGGTGACCAGCCGATCCGTGGGGACGGCAACCATCGCAATGGGCGATCGCAGAAGACGGTGCATACCGATGTCGGTTCGGTGCGTATCGATGTGCCGCGGGATCGGAATTCGGAATTCGAACCGAAGATGGTTCCGAAGCATTCGCGGCGTGTGCAGGGTTTCGACGAGTCGATCATCTCGCTGTATGCGAAGGGGTTGACAACCGGTGAAATTCAGAAGCATCTGTCGGAGATCTATGATGTGGAGGTCTCGCGCGAATTGATTTCGAAGATCACCGATAAGGTGGTCGAGGAGATGAATGAATGGCAGTCACGGCCGCTGGAACGTGTGTATCCGGTTGTGCTGATCGATGCCATTTTCGTGAAGATCCGGGATGGCCGGGTGGTGAATCGGCCGATCTATGTGGCGGTCGGTGTCACCCTGGCTGGCGAGCGGGAGGTGCTGGGCCTGTGGGTCGGCACCGGCGGCGAAGGCGCCAAGCATTGGGCTGGTGTTCTGGGCGAGCTGCGTAATCGCGGGGTCGCTGATGTGATGATCGTCTGCTGCGACGGGCTGAAAGGACTGCCTGAGGCGATCAACGACACCTGGCCGTTGGCCGATGTCCAGCAGTGTGTGGTCCACCTCGTGCGGGCGAGCCTGAAATACAGCTCACGAAAGTATTGGAGCCGGATCACCACTGAACTGAGGGCTATCTATACCGCGCCCACGGTGGAGGCTGCTGAATCGCTTTTCGCCGATTTCGCCGCCGAATGGGAGCCGAAGTATCCAGCGATGATCGCTGTCTGGCGCAACAGTTGGGAGCAATTCACGCCGTTTCTGAGGTTCCCGGCACCGATTCGGAAACTTGTGTACACCACGAATGCGATCGAAAGCCTGAACGCCAGGTTCCGGCAAGCGACCCGCCGGCGGGGACATTTCCCCAACGAGCAGGCCGCGCTCAAGGTGCTCTACCTTGTAATCCGAAACCCACTGAAGAACCAGCAGAATATCACTGGAAAGATCAGCGGATGGAAGGATATACTCAACACGCTCGCCCTGTTCTATGGTGAGCGGATAACTGGAAACTAGCAGAACATTTCACCGTTCTGCCCACAAAAATTCCGACACTCCCCCCTGCCGTGTCGGCACTCACCGTGCGGCAGTCGGGCGGATGAGCTCGAGATTCACCCATCTTGGCGCAGTCGGAGCTGCGTCGTCGCCGGAGTCGTGGTCACTATGGGGTGATGCCGTCGAATTGCATGACCCAGTAGGGGTTGTTGGTGGTGGTGTTCCATTGTGAGACATACAGAGTCACGTCGGTGGGTGAGGTGGAGCGGGGGTGGATGTAGCCGCCGTAGAGTTGCGGGAAGGAACGGATCCAGAATTGCCACCACGGTACGGCGCCGTGGATTTGTTGTCTCGGATTGGTCCATAGCTGGTCGATCGCCGCTGCGGTGCGGGTGGAGATGCAGTAGCCGTTTACATCGAAGTAGGACATGACCCAGGTGCCCGCAATGTTTTTCACACTCAACTCCCCGATCGGACCCATTCCCGCGAACAACGGGGTGGGGGCCGGGTTGCCCCACTGCCAGGCCGATCCGCTGTAGCCCCAGTACTGGTAATCGGCACGGGTTGCGATCTGCCGCCACGGCACGCGCATCAGGATCGGCCCGTCCTGGTTGTGGGCGCGCCCCCATTCTTTGGACACGATGTACAGGTAGCCGTCGCTGTTGTTATTGCCGATGCCCGCGAAGGACTGCATCATGAACGGGCTCCAGCCGTCGTAGCCGTCGCTGCCGTCGTTGCGCCACACCGCGGCGTAATCCGTCCAGGTGGTGCCGTCGTCGTCGGAGTAGGCGAGCCCGCAGAACAGCGCCCCGTACTGGTCGTTCGAGGCGTTCCAGTCATGGACGCTGGTGTAGGTCAACCAGGTTCGCCCGTTCGGGTCGACGAAGGCGTCGTTGGGGATGCGGGTGACCTCGATCCCGTAGCCGTTGTCGGCGTCGTGGGTGTAGGTGAGGACCTGTTTCGCCTGCGCCCCGCCGGATGCACTGGTGAAAGCGGTGGTGGCGTCCGGGATATCGGGGCTGAACAGCAGGATCGGCGAGCCCAGCCAGGTGCCGGAGCCCTCGCTGTTGCCGGTGAAGCTGTCGCCGAACACGAATCCTGACTGCCCCGGCCCGAATCGGCTGCGGTCGTAGGGTATGCCGAGGTCGGCACCGCCTACCCCGAACTGCTGCGCGGTGCTGGCGCTGTACCCGTTGATCGCCGTACCCCAATGTTTCGACATCGCCGAGGTCCTCCCTGCTCATACGCTCTTTATTACTGGTGTGCCTGGGGCGAGCGACCGTTCTCACCCGGCCGCCGGCGGCCCGGACCACCGGCGCGCTGGACGGGACCGGTGCGGTAGCGCCGGCCGCGGGCCAGTCAGGTTTCGACTGCTTGTGGATTCGGTCTATGTGGATTCGGCGAGGACGAATCGGGTCCATGCCCCGGCCCGTCTGGCGTCGTTGTTGAAGACCTGCCCGGTGGTGAGGTCGATGGCATAGACGCTGCCCTCGGGGACCCCGCCGTTGAAGGTGCCGAACCATGCGGTCGGGCCGGATTGTGTTGTGCCGCAGGCTGGTACACGGGCGAACGCTTCTCGCGGGAAGGTGATCTTGCCGAGGTCGGCGGCGGTGAGGCCGGCCAGGGTGCCGCCATTGGCCGCGGCTGTCGCGGCAGCCCGGACCTGTGGCACACAATCGGTGACGACGAAGAAGCGACCGTATGTACTGGGGATCGTCGGCATGCGTGTACTCCGATCAGCGGCTACTGGGCGGGCGGCTGGAAGCCGGGGATATTGAGTTCCTGCCCGATTGCCGCGACGGCGTCGACGAGGGTGTGGCCGCCGAGTTGCGGCCAGCCATGACCTTGGACACCGAGCAGCTGGATCCACTCGTCGCGGATACGGCCGTCGGAGTCGCGGGGTAGCGGTACCTGGGTTGGTCCAGAGGGTGGCGCGAACCCGGACAGACCCAAGGTTTGGCCGACGGTGGCGACGCCGTCGACGAGAGTGCGACCGGCCAGTTGCGGCCAGCCGTTGCCCCCGATGCCCATGAATTGAATCCATATGTCGGTGACCGGATCCGGCGCGACCGCCCCGACGCCGCACTGGTTGGCGAAGTCCTCCGGCGAGAATCCGTCGGCGGAGTTCATATCGCAGTTGCCGAACGGTGGGGCACCCTCGGGGAGGCCGCCGCCGTAGCCCTGGCCGTCGGTGTACTGGTGGGCGATCTGACCCGGCAGGTTGGGGTTGCTGCCGTAGCCGGCGCCGATCATGTTGAGCCCGTCCGGGCGCACCGGCCACATGCTGTCGAAGTCGGGGCGGTTGGCGTAGCCGATGACTCGGCGGGTCGAGCCCAGCCAGTCGGCGAGCCGCCAATAAGCGCGGTTGATGCCGTCGGACTGGTCACCGCCGGGATTGCCGCCCGATTCCACGTCGATCATGGAGATCATCTTCGGGTGCGGGCCGCCCGCTTGGCCGATCATGCTCGTGTGCGTATCAGCGGTGTCGAGCCAGTTCGGTCGCCAGTAGAAATAGACGATGAAGCAGGAGATTCGTCCGGCGTCGGCGGCGTTGGCGGCCCAGGCATAGTTTGTGAAGAAGTTGTGGTCACGGTACGTGCCGTCGTTGGATCTGAACGAGAAGATCTGATACGGGTAGGAGTCGTCGACCGGTACTTGGAACTCGGACACATCGGCGAAAAGGGAATCAACCATGACTACCCTCCGAGAAGGTCGACCGGACCCGTTGGGCAGGGCCGGAATTGACGTCGTAACTACTGATTTTCCGGTGCCCAGGCTGCGACGTCAGCAGTAGTGCACTACTGTGACCGCGTCGTAATCGGCGATGCCGCAACGAAGCCCGGTCACCGCCCAGCGGCTAACGGTCGCTGGTACCTGCCACGACGGCGTGGATCCGCAGTTGGGTCGCTTGCGCGAGACCGCATGCTGTCCCGATGCGTTCGAGATAGAGCGATACGGTGTTGTCGGGCGGGTAGATTCGCAGCCCGGGCACCGATACCGGTTGACATTGCTCGGGCGGAATGTTGTGCACGTCGATCGCGTACACCAGCGCCGAGGCCTGCGCACCGGGCGACAACTGGACCGGGCCGGACGAGGCACCGTCCCGCGCGGCGGGCGCGCCGACGGGTGCGCTGTCCGGGCCGGTAGCGTAGGAGACACCCGGGAATCCTTCGAGTACGCACGGATCGGACCCGTTGTTGGTGAATACGATCGGGAAGGCGACGGTTCCGGCGGCCGCGGATTCCGGTCCGAGACCGGCCGCGAGATCGGACGTCTGACATTGCGGTACAACGGCATCCGAAGTATGCACGCCCGAAGGCGGCGAAACCGCGTGCAGCACCGAGCCCACGCTGGTCGCACCCGGCGGGTCCGGCTGTTCGGAGCCACAACCGAGGACGGTCGTAACCGCACACGCGGTGAGCAGCCACCACGCCATCCGCCTTGTCCTCACAGCACCTCACGGTACTCCTCGGGGTGGCGGAATCGCAGTGGAAACGCCATCGCCGCAACCGAATACGCCACGCAGAACCGGTCCCGGAATATCTGGCCGAATCCCGTGTCGGCGCACGCACCCGCATGGTCCATGCGGCCCGGTAATCCATTGGTGGATAACGCATGCACGCGCGGGTACCGCCATCGAGCAGTCGGCGTGCCCGCGCTGCTTGCGTATAGGGCAGCGTCCGGGCAACGCGGGGTTGAGCTGTCCGGAAGACCCCCAGGTCAACGGCCTGGGGAGTGGACCTCGTCTTCCTCCGGTCAGAGTTGTCCGCCTCGGCCGGACGGATGGATGGATGATGTTCGTTCGGATGCCGGGTGCAGCCCGAGAGGATGTCCTCAGCGGCCCTGGCGGTCGTAGGTGGCGACGTCACGCACGGCGTCGGCGACGGCGTGGAAGTCCTTGCGCAGGACGTGGTCGTGGTTGCTGGCAACCTTCGCGCTCACCTCGAGGTTGGGGTTGCGGGCGCATACCGCGTCGAGGCTCGCGCGGATCTTTTCTTGCTCGTCACCGTGGCTTCCGAAGGACGCCCCGGACGCGAGCACATATCGCGTCGGGACGGTGATGTTGTCCAGTACGGGGGCCAGGTTGGCCTCGCGGGAGATCTTGCCGAGTTCGATGTTGCATTCGGCTTGCTGTGCGGCGCTCATACGCGGAGTCAGGCCCGTCGGGCGAAGCAGCGGGGTTATCCAGCTCAGCCGCTTGAACAGCCGGCGGATCCGCGCTTCCATGGCCTCGTCGAGCCAGTCGTAGGGTTCGGCGCCCTCGACGAGGACCGTGCCCAGGGCGCGATCGGGGTTGCGGCTGGCCCAGTGCGCGGCGACGAATGCTCCGTAGGACCAGCCCACGACCAGTGCGCGGTCCACACCCCTGGCCGCGAGGACAACGTCGACATCGCGCACACACGCCTCGAAGGAGTAGTCCGCCGACTTCTGTGATTTCTTGCCGCGGGCGCGTTCGTCGTAGGTGATATGGCGGAACTCGGTGCCGAGGTCGGCGAGGACCCGCCGCCAGTAGCCTTGCGTGGCGAATTGGCCGTTGCAGTAGATCACGGGGATACCGGGACCGCCGGTGTCGGTGACTGCCAGGGCCGTGTCGTCGACCGGCACCATGCCGGTCCACGTCGAATCGGTCGAGGAGCTGCTGTTCTTCGTCATGCCAACCACTTTCGGTGTCTGGCCTGACACCACCCTGTCACCAGGCTGACGCGGGCACGACCAAGCCGAACACCGTGGAGCGGGTCAGTCACCACCGAGGCCGGTGTCGACTACATCGATTACGCGAGGCGATCACCGCCATCGCCTGGTGCGCCGGGATAGCTCTCATCGGATTCCTCTGGGCGCATTCCACATTCAGCAAGCGAAGGCAACCGCGGCCAACTCGTGCCAGCTCGCCTGCATCCCCTGCGCCGTCGCCTCGGCAAACCGCGTGTCACCGAGGCGACTTCGCGCGGTCTGCTCGATCCTGGCCACATCCGGTTGGGAGCGATCCGGCAGACCGCGCACGCCGGCGCTCGCCGCGAGCAGCCGCGCCGCTTGCTCGAACTGCTCCGCACGCAGTGCCAGATCCGCGATTCCGACGAGTACCTGGGCGATCTGGGGTGCATGTCCCGCCTCGGATGCCGCCTGGACGGCCGCGACGCGGTGTGCACGGGCCTCGTCGAGATCTTCGGCAAGGTAGCCGAGCAGGTCATGTATCAGCGCGCGCATATTCGGCCGCTCGGCCTCATCGCCCAGCAGCGCCGCCGCGACCTCGAGTTGCCGGTGTGCCTGCTCGGCATTACCGCTCCAGCGCGCGAGCTCCGCCTGCGACAGCGCCAGCTCGGCCAGCACATTCGGCCAGGAAACTCGTTCCGCGGCCCGCTGGGCCTCGGCCATGGCCGACCCGCTCGACTCCGCATCGCCCGACAGCCAGTACAACTGGGCTTGCCGGGACCGCATCAGTACGACATCTTCGATTGCACCGACCTCGGTGACGACCGCGATCGCTTGTTCGTAGTGCTCGCACGCTTCGGCGAACTCGCCGCGCATGGCGATTCGATTCGCCAGCTGGGTCAGGGCGAACGAAATCCCCCACCGTTCGCCGAGCGCGCGAAACTCGGTGACCGCCGTCTCGAGATAGGTATCCGCTTCCCGGCCGTCGTGGCCGAGGTCGATCCGCATCTTGCCGAGGTGCATCCGAGTAAGGGCGCGCACCCAGGGGTCCTCATCGGCCAGCAGTGGTTCCCACGCGGGCAGGAACGCGTCCGGCGCTTGCAGCATGCGTTCCAGTGGGGCGGCGAACCTCAGCGCCGGGTGCGGGTCCTGAACACGCCGGCTGATTTCGTAAGCCTTGTGTATCCACTCCCGCGCCTGATACTGGTCGCTCTGCCGCCCCGAGGTCGCGAACTGTACGGCCAACCCGTACACCACGCCCCGGATCTGGTCGGCCACCTCGCCGGGCAGGGCGGTGGCCGCCATGATCGACTCGTTGCCCTCGGCCTTGTGCCCGCCGAGCCACCAGTACCAGCCGGCGGCAGCGGCGAGCCGCATCGCCCCTTGCGCATCGCGGGCCGCGAGCGCACCGCGCATCGCGGCGGCGATATTGTCGTGCTCGGCCTCGAGCGTCGCGAGCCACGCCAATTGCTCGGCGCGGCGCAGATTCGGCTCCGCGATTTCGGCGAGCTCGGTGAAGTACGCGAGATGCGTGCGCCGCGCGAGGTCCGATTCCCCCGCCTCCGCGAGACGCTGCTCGGCGTACTCCTTGATCGTGCCGAGCATTCGGTACCGCGGCGCCCCCTCGACCTCGGTGACCACGAGCGATTTCTCGGTCAGCGCGGTCAGCACCTCGAGCACCTCCCACGCCTCGACCGCCATGTTCTGCCCGCCCCGCTGCCCTTCGGGCCCACCCCCCATACCGGCGCAGACCCGTTCGGCCGCTTCCTGGGTCGCGCCACCGGAGAACACCGAGAGCCTGCGCAACACCGTACGTTCGACGTCGGTGAGCAGTTCCCAGCTCCAGTCGATCACCGCGCGCAGCGTCCGGTGCCGCGGCAGCGCGGTGCGGCTGCCGCCGGTCAGCAGGCGGAACCGGTCGTCGAGCCGATTGGCGAGCTGATCGAGTGACATGGTGCGCAACCTGGCCGCTGCGAGTTCGATTGCCAATGGCATTCCGTCCAGCGCCCGGCAGACACGCGCCAACGTCGACAAAGTGTCGGTGTCGGACGCGAGGTCATTGCGCACCGCGCCGGCCCGGTGCTGTAGTAGCCGGACGGCCGGAGAGGACTCGATCTCGTCGAGGTCGGCGCCCGCCTTCGGCAAGGCCAGCGGCACGACCGGCCACAGCGCCTCGCCGGTGATGCCGAGGGGTTCCCTGCTCGTCGCGAGGATCCGCAGTCGCCGACATTCCCCGAGTACTCGATGGGCGAAGGCCGCAGCGGACTGGATCACGTGCTCGCAGTTGTCCAGAATCAGCAGCGTCGCCCGGTCGCGGAGCGCGGCCACCACCCGGTCCATCGGCTCCGCATCCGGTGCCTCGCCGAGCAGCGCATCCCGCAATTTGAGCGCGGCGAGCGTCGCCTGTGCGACGTTGTTCCCGCCCCCTGGCCCTGTGCTACTACCGCCCCCCGTGTCACTCTCGGCACCGATGGGCGCGAGCTCGACCAGAAAGACCCCATCCGGTAGGTCGCCGAGTAACGTGCGCGCGGTTTCCGTGGCCAGTCTGGTCTTTCCCGAGCCGCCCGGCCCGATCAGGGTGGTGAGCCGATGTTCGGCGTTGAGTTCGCGGACCGCGGCGACATCGGCGGCCTTGCCGACGAAACTGGTCAGCTCGGCGCGCAAGTTGGTCTTCCGGTCCTCCTCCTGCCGTGCCAACTCACCCCGCAGCACCGCGACGTGCAATGCGGACAACTCCGGTGCGGGGTCGACGCCCAGCTCGTCGGCCAAGGCTGCCCTCGTGCGCTCGTACACGCGCAGCGCCTCGG
>NZ_JBSUQM010000048.1:0-10059 GCF_054065835.1 Nocardia citri | reverse complement strand
GGCCACCGACGTCAGCGGACGAGACTCGACCGCCGCAGTAGCAGGTGCGGGAGTAGACGCATAGTTCGCCGCCGTACTAGGCGAAACACCCAGCGCCCTACCGATTTCGGTGTAGGACTTGCCGTCGGCCCGCATAGCGACCGCACGAGCGACCGTCGCCGGATCACGCCGCGGCCGAGACTTCTTGCGAACCGGAACCGGGACGGGTGCAGGAGTCGGAGCGACATCGGCCCGTACTTCCTGCCCTTCTCCAGGCTCGGCGACGGGTGACGGCTCCGCTTCCGAAGCCGACTCGCGTTGTGCCGCACGGAACAACACGACCAGGCCGTGGGTGTCCACGAGCAGCGAGATAGGAGCGACAGCAGCCACCAGCGCCGATGCCCACCAGGGAAGTTCACGGCCAGCAGCGACCGCGTGCAGGGAGTTACCGACCACCGAGACCGCAGCCCCGACCATCAGCACCCACGTGAACCAGCGCCGCTCAGGGCTTTTCGCGAGCACCACCGCACCGAGCGTTGCGAGGATGATGGTGCCGTCCACGATCACGGGGAATAGCCACGCATCCTTGGCGGGGATATGGGCGAGGACCGCGAGGTCCCGCAGGGTGGCGAAGGACAGCCGGAACGCCGCCGCCCCAACACCCGCGATGATGATGACGGCGGACCAGCGCGCCACACGCATCCCCACCGACCGGCCCGCCGTATTCATCACGCCGCCTTAGAACCGGACGGACGCGCCGCACCCGGATCAGCCGGTGCCTGCTTCGAACCGGAGTTGTCGCCCTTGATACCGGTCGCTCGGACGTTCCAGCCGATCGACTTGAACTCCCCCGAACCCGCGACCTTCGGCTTGATCTGCAAACCTTCCAGCTCGATCGAAGTCATGCCAGGCACGATCTCCGCAGCAGCCGGGACAGGCTGAACATCGCAGATGAACACCACGTCAAAGCTCGCCTGCTTCGCGTTCGGGGCGGTCGGATCGGTGACCGTGCCCTTCCACATGCGCTTCCCGGTGCCGTTGCCGTCGTCATCGAGATCGACCTTCTGACGCTTCGGCGCGTTGCGATCGGTGCTGAACTCCGTCACCGCCTGAACCGCACCCAGCAGGAACAGACCCTTCGGGAACGCCTCGTGGAAATCCGGGCGGAACCACACATCCTTGAGAGCCATCTCGTCATCTCCTCGTGAATGGATTGATTGGCTGATTTCAGCCTGATTGACCGCTGGCGATTCCCCGGTGCCAGATTGTCACAGCAGGTCACGGTGGCTAGCCACCTTAAAATGTACAGCATGGATGGACTCTTGGCTAGCCACCGTGACATGCTCGGATTCATGCCGAGCAAGCACCAGCACCCCGCGCGCGTATATCGACCCGACCCGGATCTATACCGGCGGGCTCAGGACGCCGTGCAGCAGGTGGGCTCGAACATGAACGCGCACGTGATCGAGTTCTTGCGCTGGCTGGCGGGTGACACCGATGCGTTCCCCTCGCGGCCGAACTCAGCGAGGGATGACGAGTAGGTCAGAAGCGATGCGGAAGCTTCCGATCGGAGGTCATAACCCTGCCACGTCGGAGGACCATGCATCTCGGACGATGGTCTCGATATCGGAATGTCTTGGTTTCCAGTTCAATTCGGCCGCAGCCTTTGAGATGTCGGCGACCAACCTAGGCGGTTCCTCAACCGGTGGGCGATTCTCCATCGAAACGCGTTGTCCAGTAACGTTTTCCACCGTCGTGATCACATCGGACACGCTGGTGCCAGATCCACTACCGATGTTGAAGGTAGCTGAGCATCCAAGATCAGGAACGTGTCCAGCACCAGCGGTAAATGCCTCAGCCGCATCGGTGATGTGCAGATAGTCCCTGACCGTGGAACCGTCGCCGTTCACCGCTAGGACCGCGGTTCCGGCTGCGGCTGCCAGAGCACGGGGAATCAGACGGGTCGGGTCTGGATCGTTACCGCCTGCCACGTTCAGCATCCGGATGATCACAGCTGCGAGGTTGCGGCCCATGCACTGTGATTCGATGGCCAACTCGGCGGCTAGCTTGCTGGCCGCATAGGGGTGCGGCGGTGCTGGCGGCAAATCCTCGGTCATAGGTTGGCGGTCCGGTGTGCCATAGATGGCGCCAGTAGAGGCGAACACGATCCGCTGCACGCCGGCCGCCTGCATCGCGTCGAGCAGCGCAATCGTGCCACCGGTGTTCACCCGTAAATAGCGCAGCGGCTGGGTCATCGATTCTCGCGCCCGCGTGAGCCCAGCGAGGTGACACACCACATCGACATCCCGGACCGCGTGCCGGAGGGAACGAGGGTCGAGCAGGTCGGCGACACGAACACTCGCGGCCCCGTCGAAGCCTGCCCCTTCGTTCCGGACCATGGCGATCGGCTCATAACCATGAGCCTGCAGGGTTGCCACGACAGCACGGCCGACGTAGCCATTGGCTCCGGTCACCAGTACGCGCACGGAGCCATCATCGCATCAAGGCATCAGAAGGTCGCGGTACTTCCAGGTCAAGGACAGGCACGCCGCAGCAGCGGCGGCCAGCGGTTCACGGTTGAGGGCGCGACGCACGTTCGTGCCGGTCCATGCGATACCCACAGTTCCAGGGTCCGACGGGTACAACTCACCTTCGGCATTCTGCGGTGCAATCTGAGGGAAGGCCGCGTCGAACACTTCCGAATCGACAACGACCGTGGTCAGAATTTCACCGGCCGGAGCGAGCGGATCGATCCCGATGCCGAAGCACCAGGCCCGCACGCCCCCGGTTCGCCGTCCCTCCGACAGCGTCCGGAAAGGCTCGGTGTCGTAGTCGACAGGCGTCCCGCTGCTCCCGTCATGCTCAGGTGAGTCAAGGAACTCCTCCGAGAACTCGCGCAGCATGTTCCGCCAAAGGTCGAAGTCCCGCGCAATGTTTGCCTGTCCGATCGCGGCGGGCTGGAAGACACCCGCTGGAATGATGTGGGTAAGACCGGCAGCCAACGTGACCATCGTGGAGCCCCGGCGGTGCAGGAAGAAAGTGTCGCCTTCCGGTGCGCGCCGGATCGTCAGGGTGTTGATGCTCGGAAGGATCGGCCGGCGGCCGGTATCGAACAAGTCACCGACCCTTCGGCGGAAGGGAAGACCATCGAGCTCGATCTTCCCGCGCTGCGCCGAGATCCAGGCCGCAGCCGTCTCGTGAGCGATCACCTCACACACGTCCACCATGTCGAAGTAGGTGGTCAATCCGAACGACATCCGCGCCCCCCTCTGGTCGAACGAGGCATTCAGGAGCCGATACGACGTGCGGTTCTCGAACAGAGATGGTTGCGCGATCGACCTGATCGCCTGGCTGTAGCGAATGAACCGTTGCCCATTCAGGCGCCGTGGGCGATAGGGCGCCGACTCGACCTCACTACCGCTCAGTTCGGGCGGCGGAGCATCCTCCTCGAAGGTAAGCGCGACCGCATCCAGGTCGAGAGGTTCTGACGCCATCCAGCCTGGCCGGGTAATGCACGTCGTCCCCTCGATCGGCAGAGCATCCCAGTACAGCCGGGCCGAGGCCCCAGTCAATGCGTGACGGTTACGGTTCAACGTCTGCCGGACCAGGCGCCATTGCGTGACCTCTTCGTCTCGCTCCGCCTGCGCCAAGCCAGCCGGGCTCATCAGCCCGAACGTCTCCGGCGGTAAATCCATCGCCTCCGCGAAAAGTCGAAGCTGATCGACGTCCCGGCAGGACCGTGTTCCGTTGAGGTACTTCGACACCAACGTTCGGTCCACGCCCAGAACGCGTGCCATCTCCTCATGCGTCGATAACCCATGCGCTCGCATGTAGGCCCGCAACACATCAGCCAAACGGGACTCGTGCTTGGTTTGCGACATCAAACCGCCCGATCTTCTTCACAGGTGGATATCCACCTCAACCGTAGCACTCGACAGCTCGCTGACCGGGACAATCTGTCTCGTACCAAGCTCGACCAGACTGACGGCCAACGGCTTTCATGCCACTCACGCAAGTTCCGCCGACTATTGCCGAATTTAGCCATACAGGATCAAGAGCGCGGCAACGGCGCTGCGCGCCGCCGCCGCGCTTCGACGCGCAACGCGTGCTGATGAGGCGTCGCCCGCGGCGCGTCGGTGCGTCGGCGGCACGCTGCGCCACTCCCGGAGCTCCCCGATTCGATCGGCTCACTTCTGCACAACCGAGCAGTGCTGGGCGCGACGCCAGCCGTACCCCCGCTTGCCGCCCGCAGCGGATCTCGGAACGGCCGGCCCCAGCCCCCGGTCAACTGGCCGTGGTTGTGATCGAAACTGCCGACAGGAAGAGCCGCACCCAACTGGACTCTCCGGTCGAGTACGGCTCATCAGCTTCCGGTCACTCAGGTGTCGGATCAGGGTGCGGGCAGTTCCTCCGGGAGCGCCACACCGAGCGACTCCAACTCCTCATTCGCCTTCCAGCCGTCCACGGACCACTCGATCGTCAGGTCATAGTCGGCACCCCAACGTCGCCGGATATCGTTGATGACGTCGTTCACGAGCCTCCGAACGTCGTCCGCCTGGTCGTCGATGCCCTCGTCCGAATCCTCCAGGCCCCACGTCGCGGCCCAGCTATCACTATCCGGATCGTCCCGTTCGTACAGCCGCCGCAACTCCACCTCAACCACTTCGGACTGACGCGATTCGCTCATCCCTCGATAGTGCCGCGAACCCTGTTGCCGAACAACCAGTTCGAGCGCGATCCGCGTGATGAGGGTCACCAGATCCCCCACCTTCCTCATGGCCCGATGGTCTCGCTCCAGCCGAACGAGTCAAGGACCACCTCCGGTGTCCGCTACGCGGTGCCTATCGGCATCCTTGACACGTCCGTCTTCCACTGAGAGATGGCCAATATGAGGAAGGACGGGGAAGAGAAGTCAGCAGAGACCCACTCAGCGCGAGCGCACGCTCAGTGCGGGATTCAGTAGGTGTCAGTTCGCAATAGCCGAAGCTCAACGTCCCCTCAGCATGTCTAGGAGGTTCTTTGCTCCGACAACACGTTCATTGAGTTTGGGATCCAAGACGGTGAGCAAAAAGGCCGCAGCCCACACCACGCTCGCCACCGACCATGCCACTCTTAACTCATCCGGTAACGTTACGTGGGCCACATTCAGCGCAGCTAATAGGCCGCCCGGGATCACAGCAGCCACTAGCTGACGGAGAAATAAAAGGATTCTTTGTCGCCATCCTATTTTTCCACCGTGCACATTGTCCGAGAGCTTCAAATGGTCAAGCCTGCCGCAGCCTAGGGCGCCCACTATGACTGCCATCTCTCGCTTCAGATACTTTTCAGTATCCGACTTGGAGAATAGAATCCAGGGTTTCAAATCCCTCACGTAGGCAGCCTTTTTCCTGAAAACTGCATAATTTGGATCTCCCTCTCCAGTCACGCCAAGCATTTTAGGAAGCCTGATTTCGATATGCTTCGCCAAGGCTTCTAGATCACGAACCAGGCTCCTGCGCTCACGCACGGAAACTCCGAGGTCATCGCACTTCAGTAGGACATTGAGCGCGGGAAGCATTCCCAACATCAACTTCTCATTGAAGTGTGGAATGAAACGAATGGCAAATATCAGTACGCAACTCGACATTAAAACGGATATCGCAATGCTAACTGCGGTCAGCGCCAGCATCGACGCTATGTTTCCAATACATTGCACCGCAGGTCGACCACTCGGAATGGTCATTAAAAATCCGGCAGCTGTAGAACCCGTGACCGCGATAGCCGTAACGAAATAAGCTATTGTGGTTAGCCTATCAGGTACAAACCTTCGAGGGATTCGACGAATCTTGAATCCGTAGCGGAAATATTCATAGAAGCACCATGCCGACATCACGAACACGAAGAGCATCCCTATATAGGAATATCCAGGAAGTCGCAGGTAGCCCATAGTAGAAATGACCAAGAAGATCGAAGACAACGATATCTGAACCGCCAGCCATATGGCGATGGTAAGGAGTCGGAATCCGGAGATTACAATTGCAAAACTATGGCGAATTACACTTCTTTCAATAGCTTTGATATCGCCTGCGGTGAAAATTTCGTCCAGCTCATCCCTGCAAGCCGAAAAGGGGTTCAGATAACTACGTGCCAGATTATGACTGACAACTATATGCACGCCTCTAAGGGCAGTCTTTAATTTTACCCTCCTACTAATATCGCTGCGTCCCGACTCGGGTTCCATTAAAGCTCCTTATTCGATTCAAGCTGACCACTGGACATCTGGCCTTCGCCTCCTCCTGCCGTTCGATCGACTAGCTGCACCCCGAAGCCGTACGCCGGACAACCTGTACAGAGCCATTTGCCAGATGATCCCGCTCAACGCGATGCCTGCGCTTGTGATCGAGACGGTGAGGGCAGCGGATGATGTTGTCATTAGGTCAATCCCCCAGAGCGAGTCGACAACTGGTGGTACCGACCACCCGCTGAGTATCCGGTCCTTGATAGCTGTCGAAGCCTACCGTTTCGACTGACTTGGCGGGCACCGGCATAGTCGAGACGGTAGTGCCCACCAGCGACACATCGTGAAGAGAGGTCGCTGCGCTGACGGGAGCACTTGTCGTTGCGCCAGGGCGGAATCGAACTGCTCGCCAGGAAGTCTCCACAATGTCGCCGACCGTCCCGGTTGTGTGCAGTTGCCTGGAGTTGTTCTAGATCGTGTATCCGGTCAAAATCGTGGTGCGCCACAATGAATTTGACGAACAACTGACTGTCCGGTGTTGTCTGTGATAGTCCAGTGTTCTGCTAGTCGGCAGGTTTCTGGTTCGAGTCCAGATGGGGGAGCATATATCGGCCCCCTACCAGTGCAAACAGGTAGAGGGCCGAATCGCTTTCCAGGCAGATCGAGCCGAATCGACTACTTTCCTACTACAAACGACTTACTACTTTCCTTCGATGTAGCGATCCAGCGCCTCTCTCGCGTCGGGGCCGATCGTGCGCCGTTCGAGGTAGTGACGTTCGGTCGTAGCCAGCTTCGCGTGTGACAGCTGTGCCTGTGCCTCTGCCGGGCCGAGGTCGTCGCGAACCACCGTCGCAACGGTCGGGCGAAAGCTACGTGGCGTCACCCACCGCAGGTCCTCGGGCAACGCCGCACGCAGTGAGCGACGCAGATTCGCCAGGCTCATCCACCCGCCATCACGGTTGCTGAACACCGGGCTATCAGGATCGGACCCTTCGCCGGACAACGCTGTCAACGCCTGCACCGCCAGCTTGGGAAGAATCAAGGTGTGATCGGGAGCGTCACCTTTGCGCTCCTCCTGCCGATGCAACGCTGTGCCCTTGATCGCGCCGTGGTCGATAATCGTGCCCGCAATCGTGATGGTCGGTGGATCGGCCAGCAGGTCGACATCGGACCACCGCAACGACAGCACCTCATTCGGCCGGCACCCGGTCGAAACCAATACGTCGATGAATTCCGGTAGTTGCCGACCGGGACGAGGCCCATACCCATTGGCCCGATCGCGATAGGCGCGCACCGCCTTACGCACCTTCGCGAATTCCTGCGGCGACAGCGCGCGGGCCCCGGACCGTTTGCCCGCCGTCCGGCTGGTCTCCCGGATCGGATTCACCGCGAGAACGTCATACCGGACCGTCAAAGCGAACATGCCCACCAACACCACCCGCAGCATCTTGGCGTTGGACCGCGACTGATCGGCCACTTTGGCGAGATGCTGCTCAGCCCGACTCGTTGGCAACTCGCGCACTCGGAGTGCCCCCAACGGCTTCTCCCCATGCCGGGCCCACACCTGCCGATACTGGTCCGCGGACTGGCGCTTCAACTTGGTCTTACTCGCCAGCCAAATCGCGAACAACTCCGACAACGACGTGCGTTCACTGACGACAGCGCCGACAGTCGGTGTGGTCCGCTTCTTCAAGTGCCGCACCATATTTCGCCGAGCATCCTCAGCGCTGGTCCCGGTGCGAACCACCTTCCGGCGTTGGCCGTCCGCATCGCGCACATACGTCGATGCCGTGAACTTGCCGGGACCAGACTGGGTAACCGTGATCTTCCCCCACTCACCGGGGGACATTCGCTGCCTGGGCATCAAGCCGCCTGGTCGAGTTCAGCGATGTAGTCCGCCACCGCCTGCTCTGTGACGAAGCGACGACGGCCGATCTTCACCGACCGCAGAGCACCGGAGCCGATCAGTTCGTAGTACTTGCTGTGACCGACCGGGATGAGCTTCCGAACGTCCTGTTCGGTGAGTAACTGCGCCATCTCCATGCCCCCTATGCCGCTGATTGCTTGATTGCCGAATGTTCTTTCCACGCTTGTGGTCCCGCCGCGAGTAGTGCTCTGTCGTACTCGGCACGCCAGGCTGTTCGTCGGGCGATCTCGCCGAGGATCACGTGGTCCCTGGGTGGTGCGGAGTGGTCGCCGGGTTCGACCGGTCGCACGATCAGGTGCGAGGTGTCGGGTTTGACGATGCCGACCGAGGCCAGCAGTTGCCGAACGAACTCAATGCGATCGGCCTTGTGATCGGGCAGCGTCTTTGCCGACCAGCGACGTGACACCAGCACGCGGCGACCGGGCAGCCCGAGAGTGTCGCGGCGATGGGCTTTGCCCCGGCACTTACCGGGAACGGTTTTTTCGCTGGCGCCCTTGGGGACGATGCCGTAGCGCAGCCACACCGCGCAGCGCGGCGAGCACGGGGTGTGCTGGAGTTCGCTGTGCAGGCGGTCGTAGTGGATGGCGGTGCGCACCGAGTCGGTTTCGAGGACTTCGGCGACGGACTTGGTCAGATACTTGGTGACGTAGCCGATGGCGGCGTCGGCTTTCTGGCCGGGGATGTGGCCTTTGATGTGGCCGGGGTCCATGCGTTCACCGAAGCGCGCGACGTAGGCGGGCTCGAGGTCATCGACGGTATCGAGGATGTCCAACGCCTCATCCCACCCTTGGAGTGGTCGACGGGTGTCGGGATCGACGAAAGTCATTGCCTGCCAGTCCCAGACCGGCAGCGTGTCCCCGGAGTACACCTCGTTTTCTGGGTCGAAGTGCGGCCACCTGCCGCGTCAGAAGGTCACCAAAAAGACCATCGGATCTGTATGAGGCGTTCGAGGCGTTGCTCCTCGACGAGGAGGCGTTCCGCGACGAGCTTGGCAAATTCGCGGGCCTTGACGAGGACGGCAAGCCAATCATGCTGCCTCATCAGGTCCCGCCGCTGGTCAGCCAGCACCTGCCTTGGCTGAAGCCGACGGCCAGAAACAAGATGTTCAACACGGTCGTGAGGGCACGCGCGTCCGTTGGAGCATTCCATCAGCTGTCCTCCGTTCCGAGCCGTGAGGAGAGAAGCAAGCACAAGATGAATCTTGAGCAGGTCATCCTGCCGCTGCTCAACCTCACTACGGCGACAGTCACGCTTCCGTATTTCGACCCGGCAGACAGCCAGACGAAACGTCAGCAGGCTCGCGTGGGATTGATTAGCGGCAAGCAGTTCCTTGCGCTGTTTGACAAGCTGATGTGGCACCCGGAATACCACCGCGTTATCACGCCGCTTCGCACCGCCATCGAGACCGCCACTGAGAAGCAGCGAATCGAAGACTGGGCGATCATTTGGCCACAGCGCCAGTCGCCCGGCCGGATGCTCTGGTTCGACGAGCTCGGTCTTGAGGCGCCTGTCTGGAAGCGTAAGCGGAGACAGAATCCTCCGCGTATTGATTTCACCGGAGAGAACAAGCGCAACATCCTCTCAGCCAGCCCGGTAGCGAAGGGCGAGGCGATCGATGGTCTTGGGAAGAGCGACACCCGAGGTGTCCTAGTCATCTCCCTTGTAGCCGACCAGGACGAACCCAGTGAAGCGACACCCGTGGTCCGAGCCAACGTCGTTGGCCTCATCTCGTTGAGGGTTCCCGACAAGTCGATCCAGAGCAGGCGCGAGCTCATCCAGTGGGGGGTCAACAGGTCCGACAAAGCAAACGAAGTCGTTGTCGACGACCCGCATATCCGATGACGGTGGCGCCTGGTCGCAGGAGAACACGGCTCGTATGCCCAACGTGCCTGACGTGCGCAGATGACCTGGATGGGAACCTGGGGGTCAAAGTGGT
>NZ_JBSUQM010000047.1:0-13771 GCF_054065835.1 Nocardia citri | reverse complement strand
GTCCGGCAGGGAGATTACCTGCCCGAAGATCTGCGATGGATCGGCGCATGATCGGGAACTGCTGCCCCAAAGCGTCCCCCACG
The DNA here is from genome assembly GCF_054065835.1 of Nocardia citri. Taxonomy (NCBI): domain Bacteria; kingdom Bacillati; phylum Actinomycetota; class Actinomycetes; order Mycobacteriales; family Nocardiaceae; genus Nocardia; species Nocardia citri. Next base: position 13,688 of record NZ_JBSUQM010000047.1, on the reverse strand, counting down.
GACAGTCCATCCAAAGAATCGAACATCAACTCGACATGCATTGGCTCCGATGATAGCCAAACGGAAGACGATCTAGCGGATGGCGAATGTGTGTCTGAATCTTCAACGGTGGCTTTGGATGTCGGTTCGTCGCCGCAGGCGCGCGGATGAGTTCGGTGATGTGTTTGCGTTGCTCGCGACCAGGAGAGCTGCTTCCAGTTGGCGCGGTGCATGTCTCGTCGAGTTCGTGCGCGATTCCGGACCCGTACGCGACATCGCGCACGTCGAGCTTCAAGGCTTGGGTACTGCGCGAATGGTGTCGATCAAGGATGGGTGCTCGGGGTTGTCGATCACCCGGCTGACCCGAGGTTGGGAATCAGGACGACATCAGACCGGTGCGCATCGCCGTGATCGCCACGGTGACGGCCAGCCGCGATGTGACTGCCTGGCACGGTCATCCCCGCAATCGGGTTACATCTGGCCGTGGCGAACCGGGCCGGCTGGTTCGTAGGTGCCGAGGACGATGCCGAGATCGGTCACGGTGAGCTCGACAGGGCGCATTGTCGCCGGGAGGATGCCGGCGTTGAACAGGCGGCGACCGGAGCCGAGCATCAGCGGAAACGTCATCAGGCGGAAGCGGTCGACGAGTTCGTGCTGCAACAGCGTCTGGAGCAGTTTGCCGCTTCCCCAGATCTGCAGCTCGTCGCCGGGTTCGTCCTTCAGCGCCTGCACCGCCGCGACGACGTCGCCGGTGAGGAGGCGAGCGGTGTCGGGGTGTTCGCCGCGCCAGGTGGCATCGGCTTCGCTGAGGGAGTTGGATGCGACGTATTTGGGCAGCGAGTTGATCGCGGTGGCGATGGGGTTGTCGGGGTCGGTCTGATCGGGCCAGTAGCCGCGGAAGATGTCGAAGGTTCTGCGACCGAACAGGAACGCGCTGGCGTGGCTGTTGAGTTCGGTGACGAACTCGCCGACGGCTTGGTCCGGGAACGGGGCTTGCCAGCCGCCGTGGGGGAAGGCATCGCTGGGATCTTCCTCAGGTCCGCCGGGGGCCTGCATCACGCCGTCGAGGGTCAGGAATGTCTGAACGGTGAGCTTCATGTCAATGCAGACGGAGCGGCGCGCTGATTCTGAGCGGTCTCAGGTCGAATCGCTGCCGACCGAGTCGGAGCGCATCTCGTTCGTGCCGGTGGCGACGACCTGGTCAACGTGTCCGGCGACCTGACCACTGACGCCTCGGAATGCTTACTCGACTGTGCTTTCGCGCCCGACTTCTATCCGCCTCTGCCGTATGGCAAGTTGGCCCGACATTTGGGTTGGCTCAGTCTATTGACCAGGCGAATCGTGCAGCGCCGAGACAGGTATAAGTCCTGGTCATCGACCATTCAGGCAGCCTCGGGGATTCCGCGACACGCTGCAAGCGAGTCCTTAGAAGTCTTAGCTCGGTTTTTCGGCCGACGAAACCTGATGCTGCCACCGGAGCCCCGTCTGTAATCCAAATCTATGTAGACATGATCTATGTAGATGCAATCTACATTGTCAGCCGTGTTCGGCGGGTGTCCTTGCCGATCTCAGTTGCGGCGTTTGCGTCGTGGGACGTGGCGGTACAACGTCTCGGTATACGACGCCCATCAGGGCCGACGACACGCAGCCGCGGCACACTATCGCCGACGACTCACTCCCGCACCACCAAAGCTCGCCACCCAACCGCTGCGCGGAGGCTCGGGCCACAACCGCGGCGCGCATAACCCTTCCACTGGAAGCCTACAGGCGGCCAAACTTGTTGTAACACTTCGTTGCTGGTCACACCGTGGGCACGATTTCGTGAGTGTAGATCGGCGCGCTGCTCGGGTTCCTATGGCGCTAACGTTGCCATGGCGTGCCGTGAAAAGACTGACTCCTGCGCCTCGTGCGCAGGGTCGATAGGTGCTCGCGGCGCGGTCAATCCGTCAATCGCACAAAGGGATTCCCATGTCCATCGAACCAGACGAAAGCCTTGGCATACGCGGGCAATCCAAGGCTGTGGTGCACGCTCTGATCACGAGCGTTGTCAGTGTGTTCGCACTGATAGTCGTCGTTGTGCTCATCTCAAAGGCGCTCGGCCTGGGTGAGGAAGAGTCGGAATCGACTGCGGCGAGTACAACGAGCAGCTCAGCTCCTATTGCGCCGCCAACCGCACCGGCCGCTGCGCTGGCGTCGGTGTCGGATCCGCGATGCGCGCCAGCGTCGGACAGTGTCGTCGCGCAGGTGCAAGCGGGCCTGACCATGGATGGTTACCGGCTCACCAATGCGACGGTGATCATTGACGGTCGTCTCACGTTCTTCGGTGCGACAACCCTCGACGCATCTGGACAGATGGAAGAGCGTTCGGACGTGTGGATCCTGCGCGACCACGTCGTCTTCGCCTCCACCGGTGGCGCACGCAGCAACTCGCAATTCCCGAAGGCCTCGTCGTCACCGCTGAGTATTTCGCCGGGAGACGAGCGGGTGCGAGCCGTGGATGCCTGTGTAGTGGATGCGACGCGCAGAAGTTAGTTGGGGTCGAGCCAGTGCGGCGGGGCCGCACTGGCCGGAGCCCTGATCAGCGGCCGGGGGTGAGGTTGGTCTTGCCGCCGGGGGTGAGGTTGTTCTGGCCGCCCGGTGTGAGGTTGCTCTGGCCGCCGGGGGTCAGATTGGTCTGCGGGCCGCACACCAGGTTGGGCCAGCGGCAGGTCGGCAGGTTGGGGTCCTGATCGGCCTGGGCCACGCCGGCCGTCACCAAGCCCACGCCCAGCAGGGCGGGTGCCGCGGCGATCGCCAGGGCGCGAGCGAACCGGTGGGGGCGGCGGGTCGAGCGCTGGTTGGTGGTCATGTGGGTCCTCCTTCGTGTTCGTGTGGCGGGGCGGTCCCGCTGTCGTGGTGACGCTGTCCAGCCTCGCCGACACCGGACCGCGCCGAAAGGACACCCAGGGTGCACGGCAATGCACCCGGAAGTGATTCGATCCCACCTAGGTGGCTTCGGTTCCGGTCACGCAACGGTTGGAAATCGACAACGCGCGATACCTGTGTATCTGTCGAGCTGCTTCGGTGTGGTTGCTGGATTCGGTTGGGCCGCTGCGTCGTTCGTCCCGAGCGCGACCGTGCTCGATACGGCTTGGTCCATGAACTCGAGCGTTCCGCCTGCCCGTCATCGAAGGCGGGGACGCGCACGGCCCCGACCCGCAGTCACGACAGTCGATGGCATCCGCCACCGAATTGCGGAACCATTGGTCTTATCTCCTGTACGACCCTTCAGGTGTGGCCCGTCCGCAATCAAAGGAGGAGTCATGAACACCGAACCCGACCACAACGGTCAGCCAGACTTCGAAGCGCTCTACCGTGACGCGTCGCCGGAGCCGGATGCCGCGGCGTTGATCCCCTGGGACATCGGCGGCCCACAGCCGGTGGTGCAGCAGTTGGTGGCCTACGGCGCTGTGCGTGGCGAGGTGCTCGACCCCGGAACCGGCCCGGGACATCACGCGATCCACTACGCGTCCAAGGGGTACTCGACCACCGGGATCGACGCGTCGCCCACGGCGATCGAGCGGGCCGAGCGCAACGCGCGGCGCGCCGGGGTGCGGGTGGACTTCGCAGTAGCCGATGCCACCAGACTCGACGGGCTGGAGGATCGGTTCGATACCGTCGTCGACAGCGCGTTCTACCACGTGTTCCTCGACGACGAGCAAATGCAGACCCAGTACATGCAGGCCCTGCACCGGGCCACGAAATCGGGGGCGCGACTGTTCATGTTCGAAATCGGACGCCACAACGTCAACGGCCTGCAGCCCGAAGGTTTGCCGGCGGAAAATTTCGAGCGGGTCCTTCCCGCGGCCAGGTGGCGCATCGACTACCTGGGCACCACCACCTACCAAGCGACCTTCAGCCCGGAAACGTTTACCCATCTCACCAAGGAGATGGGCGAGGACTCGGGATGGGCCGAGCGGATGAAGCCGTTGCTGGAACAACTCCAGACCATTGCGCCGTTGCTGAAAAACAACCGGGTACACCTGCCCGCGTGGGCCGTGACCGCCACCCGCCTCGACTAGCTATGCCCTTTCGAGCTGGAGCACCACTCAGAAGCTCCACCCTGTTCGTCGTGTCGTGGTGGGAGCCTGGTCACCACTGGTGCCTACCGGTCGAGAGGAGTCGCCGGCCGGTGGCCCGGGAAGCGTGCCGGTAGCTGCCCCGGCACGCACACACGCCCACCCGAACTCGCCCGACGTGCTCCGGATCCGTCTCCTCCGATTACGGCGCATTGGTGAAGTGTGTCGCCATCGGCACGGACAGCAGTGACGAGGATGTTCGACGTGGACTGCGTCGCCACGTATAAGCCGTTGCCGTTTGCGATCTCGATATCCTCGAGCACGACGGTGCCGAAGTCGTGCGCCCCTTTCTCCAGGGCACGTTTCTCGAGTCGCTGATACATGACCACGTGCTGGGCCGGGCCGGGAAACACTCCCGGCCACGCCTGCACCAGATCCCCCCGCGACCATCACATGCAGACCATCGAGCATTGTGAGTCTCCGCAGCTCCTCAACGCCCGACCGGTCGGCCGCTATGTCAGCTGCCCGCTATCACGGCTGGCCGGTGGCGAGCGCCTGTACTGCGTCGAGGAACTCCGGGCCGCCCTGGACGTACCCGCCGACGGTTCCACCGATCAGCGCACCCACGGGGATGCTGATTCCCCATATCAGGGGCAGACACGCCCCGAGGAGGCCGCCTACGATGGCACCGCCGACGACGCCAGGCAGGTTCTTGTTGATCTGCTCCTTGAGCCGGTCGTAGGAGCTGATGTCTTTCAGTTGCGCAATATCTTCCGCCGTGGGGGTCGGTGTCACCGCCAGAGTGCGACCGTCCGCATCGATGTGCTGCGCAATCGCGATCGAACGCCCATCGACGGCGAACCATTGCGGTATCTCGGTCACCGCCGCTCCGTCGCCGGACTCGAGCACCACCGCACCGTTCTGCGCGATCTCGAACTTGCCGTTCTCGACGGTGGTGGTAATCACCCGGTCGACTGGCGAAACGGTGATCTGGTAATCGATTCCGTGATCCACACCGGAAGTCGCGTCCGCCGCAGTCACCGCGGTCGGCTGCCCCGTTACGGCTGGCTCTGCATGGGCGGTTGCCGCAGTGATACCCACCGCCGCGACGGCCATGAAAACGGCAGCAGTGATTTTCTCGAACTTCATCTTCGAATCCCTCCACTCAACTGCCCCTGATGGGCGGACCGAGTCAGACCTTAAGCGGTATCGAATTCAATGGCGCGTAGCACGCCACACGCGATTCGAAGTCATTCCCATGTCTGCGGTGCAGCTCTTGTGGGTGCCGGCCGCCGCGTTCAATCGATCTCGTCTTCGGGTGGTCGGCGGCGGTTTCCTTCGGGGGTGAAGAGGAGGGTAGTTCAATAGTTGCTGCTCGGTGCCTGGTTTGTGCGCGGATCAGAACTTCGACTGATCCGTCGGGATCGGTTCGGGTGGGCGTCGTGGCGAGGGCAGTGCCATCGCCAGTTCCCCTCGTCGGGCTGCCCGCCACCACCGCTGTCCGGAGTCGATGGCACGCCGGATCTTGCGCACAGTGGATACCTGTGTGAGCAGGTGTAGCTGATATCGCCACGGCATTTGTAGCCCGTGTCGAGCCGCCATCGCATAGGCGAACTGTACGGCGCTGCGGTCGAGATACCGGTCGGCGTGTTCGAACCAGAACATGCTGGCACGGGCGGCCGCCTGTATCGGGCGCAGCGCGGCGCGCCGCTGCGCATCGTAGTGCTCCAGTGCGTCGGTGACCTCGGCATGCTCGTAGAGATTCTGTGCGAGGACGATGGCGTCGACGATTGCCAACCGGGTGCCCGAACCGATAGTGAAATGCGTTGTGTGCGCTGCATCGCCGAGTAGCACCACGTTGTCGTGGTACCAGGTCTTGTTGGTTACCTCGGGAAAGCGGCTCCACCTTGCGAACTCGCCACGTGTCTTGCTGATCAACGAGTGACCGTCGAGAAGGCGCGTGAAGATGTTCTCCAGAACACGCAAGTTTTCCGGGTTGTCCAGGGAATCGAATCCCAGTCCATGCCATGTCCGCGGTTGGCATTCAACGATGCAGGTGCTGATTTTTTCGGCAACCGACGGGTAGGCATGGAACCAGATCCAACCGGCCGAAGTGTGTTCGAAGGCGAAGGTGAATCGGGTGAAGACCTTGTCCGTACCGAGCCAGATATATCGATTCTCGCCGAGTGTGACGGAGGTGCCGAAACGATGATTACCCAGCTGCCGTACCTGGCTGTTCGCACCGTCGGAGGCGACGATGAGATCGGTGTCGTCGAAGCCGGACAGATCGTGGACCTCTCGCCCGTGCTGGACATCGACGCCCAGGTCGCCCGCCCGTCGGGAAAGTACGTCGAGCAATGCCGCGCGCCCCATACTGAACCCGTAACCCCCGAAATGGGCGGTCTGGTCCTCGCCCACATGGATTGCCTGTTCACGCCATAGGACCGACCCGGCACGCACCGCCTCGGCGCTGTCGGGGTCATTCCGATACAGAATATCGAGCAGGTCGTCCCAGTACACGACGCCCCAGCCATAGGTGGACCCGGGGGGATTGCGGTCGATCACCGTGATGTCATGGGCCGGGTCGCGCCGCTTCATCGAAATAGCGAAGTACAGCCCGGCCGGCCCGCCACCGATACACACGATCTTCATCTCGTCACCAGTTCCAGCCGGGTTGGTCGAACCTGGCTTCACATGATCGTTACTCGATGCGAGCGAGCCCGGCACGCTGTGCGTGTCGGGCTCGGTCATCGGAGCTAGAAGCTGCCCCAACCACCCCAGCCGGGTGGGTTCCACCAATTCCCCCAGCCGCCGCCGCCCCAACCCCAGCCGCCGCCCCAACCCCAGCCGCCCCCGTGACCCCAGCCGCCGCCGTGACCCCAACCGCCGTGACCCCAACCGCCGCCGCCCCAACCGGGGCCGTGGCCCCAACCGGGTTTGTCGACGAGTTGAGTTGCAGACGTGGGCGTCGTTGCGTGCGCGGTAGGCGCTTGCGCCGCGGCTGCGACGACCGGAATCGCGGCAGCTGCGGCTATACCGGCGGCGGCCGCCAACCGGGCGAACTTCGTGTGTGAATTCTTTCTGTCGGTCATGATAGGGCTCCAAAATGCTGTCCCGACCTGGTCGAATTCTACGCGGCTTCGCCGAACTCCAGAAGGAGTCACATTGACCAATCTATAATGCCTGCCACATTCCCCAATGTGGCACAGCGACCGCACTGAGCGCTGGCGGAAACGCGTGCTGACGCCGGGCGGTTCTGCTCATTTCATCCGCGCAGGCAGCGCAATCATGTGGAACGGCGGTAGTCACCGACGAGCGGCGGCCATGCTGGCTACGAGACGTGGTTGAAACGGGATCGGTTGCAGCTGTTGGGTTTCGACCCGGCGGTGGATGGGGTCGCGGCGCCGCTCATGCCGCCGCAAACAGTTCAGATCTAGATGAATACAGAAAATTCTGTATCATTTTAGTTGTGGAAACCGAGCTGCAGTTCGACGCGCTGGCCCGGTTCGGGCACGCGCTGTCCGACCCGACCCGCACCCAGATCCTGCTGAGCCTGCGGGGCGGGCCGGGATATCCGTCGGAACTGGCCGAGCGGATCGGGGTGTCGCGGCAGATCCTGTCCAATCACTTGGCCTGTCTTCGCGGGTGCGGTTTGGTCGTCGTGGTCCCGGAAGGTCGACGCAGTCGCTACGAGTTGGCCGATCCGCGCATCGCCGCCGCGCTCGAGGATCTGCTCGGGCTGGTGCTGGCCGTCGATCCGGCTTGTTGTCCGGTCTCCGACACCGAGGGGTGCTGCTGATGTCGGCGCCGTTGGGTTTGCCGTCGGCGGTTACGGTCTTGGGGCCGTCGCCGCAGCGGCGGGCGTTGCTGGCGCGGCGGATCCGGTGGTTCGTCGCGATGACGATCTCCTACAACGTGATCGAGGCGATCATCGCTGTCACCGAAGGGTCGCGGGTGTCCTCGACCGCGTTGCTCGGGTTCGGGCTGGACTCGGTGATCGAGGTGTCCTCGGCGGCGGCACTCGCCTGGCAGTTCGCCGGACGCGACCCCGCCGCGCGGGAGCAGATCGCCTTGCGCGTCATCGCGTTCTCGTTCTTCGCGATCGCGGTCTATGTCAGCGTCGACTCGGTCCGCGGCCTGCTCGGCGTCGGCGAGGCCGAGCACTCCGCGATGGGGATCGGTTTGGCCGCAGCCAGTCTGGTGGTCATGCCCGTGCTGTCATGGGCGCAGCGGCGAGCCGGGCGGGAACTCGGTTCCGCCTCGGCGGTTGCCGATTCCAAACAGACCCGTGCTCTGCACGTATCTCTCGGCGGTGCTGCTGGTCGGGTTGCTGCTCAACAGCATCTTCGGCTGGACCGTGGCCGACCCGATCGCGGCACTGGTCATCGCCGCCATCGCGGTCAGGGAAGGTGTCAACGCCTGGCGCGGGCACATTTGCTGCCCCACTCCCGCCAACACCGATGCAGTCGGCCACGACTGCGATTGCTGCGACTGACCACCTGCCCCATCCGATTCGGAAAGAACCAGTAATGCCACACATTTCGACCGCTGCACGTGCTCGCTATGTGGAGGAAATGCAGGCCGCGAAAACGGCGCTCGACCCCGCACAACGGTGGGTACACCTCGAACGAGCGCACATCCTGTCGCAACCCGACCCCTGGCTGCACACCCGCAGCCACTTCGCCATGTTCGCGCTCGCGGTCGGCCAACGCGACCGACGCGAAACTCTCGGCCAGATCATCCGGATCATCCTGGCCGCCCCTGGCTCACTGACCGGCCGCTACCCCGAAGGCAACACCGGCCGCGCCCAGGTCGGACTCCGCCAGCCAATGCCCACCCCACCCGACCTTGCCGCGCTGCTGCGGGAGGACAACGCGCGTCCAGGCGGTTGTCCGCCGGACGAACCGGCTCGAGATACATCCATCACGTCGAGTGACCGCGAAATTTCTTGCTGGGAATTGGCTGGCAATGTCGCGAGAGGTTGCCAAGAGTATCGGCCAGTCGATTGTGGATGCCCTTGGGGGGCAGTAGCTTTCGTTTGCTGATTGTTGCTCTGCGAAAGGTCGAACCGATGATTCTGCTCTCTCTCCTGGCCGCGACCGGAAGTGCTTTCGCCGCATGGGCCACCGGAAGCGCCGCGATGGGCTTGGGAAATAGCGGCATTCTGCAGTAAGTCATGGGATCGGGCGGGACGGTATGGGCGCCGTCCCACCCGATCCTTATTATTGGGCGGTGGAGCGGAAGCCACGCAGGCGCAGGCTGTTGCTGACCACGAAGACCGAGGAGAAGGCCATCGCGGCGCCCGCGAGCATCGGGTTCAGTAGTCCGGCCATGGCGAGCGGAATCGCCGCCACGTTGTAGGCGAAGGCCCAAAACAGATTGCCCTTGATGGTGCCGAGGGTCCTGCGGGACAGCCGGATCGCATCGGCGGCCGCGCGCAGGTCACCGCGGACCAGGGTCAGGTCGCTGGCCTCGATGGCGACATCGGTTCCGGTGCCCATTGCCAGACCGAGGTCGGCTTGGGCCAGGGCCGCGGCATCGTTGACGCCGTCGCCGACCATCGCGACCACCTTGCCTTCGCCCTGCAGTCGCTTGACGGTGTCGACCTTGTCGGCGGGCAGCACCTCCGCGATCACCTCGTCGATACCGACCTGTGCCGCAATGGCTTTCGCGGCGGCGGTGTTATCGCCGGTCAGCATGATCGGGGTAAGACCGAGGGCCGTCAACTGCGAGATCGCCTCGGCGGAGGTGGGTTTCACCGTATCCGCGACCACGAGCACGCCGCGTGCCTGACCGTCCCAACCCACCGCGACCGCCGTCTTGCCCTCGGATTCGGCGGTGTGCATGGCCCGCTCGAGCTCGGTATCCAGCCGCTGCGACCAGTCCGCGAGCAGCCTTGCGCGCCCGACGACTACCGCGTGGCCGTCCACCACACCCTGCACGCCGAGGCCCTCGATGTTCGCGAAATCCTCGACCTGCCGCAGGGTAGCGCCCTTATCCCGCGCGCTCCTGGCAATCGCCTGGGCGATCGGGTGCTCCGACGAATCCTCCAGCGCCCCGGCCAATGCCAGCACCTCGGCGGTGTCCTCGCCTTGGGCGGCAATGACATCCAGCAGGGTCATCTTGCCGGTGGTGACGGTGCCGGTTTTATCGAGCACCACGGTATCCACGCGACGGGTCGACTCCAGCACCTCCGGCCCCTTGATCAGAATGCCCAGCTGCGCACCGCGGCCGGTGCCGACCAGCAGCGCGGTCGGTGTGGCCAGCCCGAGCGCGCACGGGCAGGCGATGATCAGCACCGCTACCGCCGCGGTGAAGGCCGCGGCGACCGAACCGCCGGTGCCCAACCAGAATCCGAGGGTCGCGGCCGACAGCGCGATCACGATCGGCACGAAAATCCCGGAGATGCGGTCCGCCAACCGCTGGGCCTGCGCCTTACCGGTTTGCGCGTCTTCTACCAGTTTCGCCATCTGGGCCAGCTGGGTGTCGGCGCCGATGCGATGGGCGCGCACCACGATCCGCCCGCCGACATTGACCGTCGCACCGACGACAGCATCCTCGGGACCGACCTCGACCGGCACCGATTCTCCCGTGAGCATCGAGGCGTCGACCGCCGAGGAACCTTCTACGACTACACCATCGGTGGCGATCTTCTCACCGGGCCGCACCACGAAGATGTCACCAACGCGCAACTGCTCAACCGGAATTCGCTGCTCCACGGCGCTTGCCCACCCCGCCGACTCCGTCGACTGCGGTCCCCCTGTACCGCGCAGCACGGAAACTTCCTTCGCACCGAGCTCCAGCAGTGCTCGCAGTGCCGCCCCGGCTCGTCGCTTGGAGCGCGCCTCGAAGTAGCGTCCGGCCAGGATGAAGGTGGTGACACCCGCGGCGGCCTCCAGATAGATGCTGCCGGTGCCGTCCATCCGCGCAATGGTCAACTCGAACGGATGCTTCATACCGGGCATTCCGGCCGTGCCCCAGAACAGCGCGTACAGCGACCAGCCGAACGCCGCGAGCGTACCCATCGATACCAGGGTGTCCATGGTGGCGGTGCCGTGCCGCAGGTTGGCCCAGGCGGCTCGGTGGAAGGGCAGTGCGCCCCACACCACGACCGGCGCGGCCAGTGTCAGCGAAAGCCATTGCCAGCTGTCGAACTGCAACGCGGGCACCATGGCCAGCGCGATGACCGGCACCGTCAACACCAGCGAAACCAGCAGTCGGGTCCGCGGCGCCGCCGTCGGATCCTCGTCCGGGGTGGTCGCCTCGGGTTCTTCGATCTTCGGCAGCGCGGCGGTGTAACCGGCCTGTTCCACGGTCGCAATCAGCTGCTCCGGTGAGATATCACCGCGGAAATCGACCCGCGCCTTCTCCGTCGCATAGTTGACCGTCGCCGTGACGCCGTCGAGCTTGTTCAGCTTCTTTTCGATGCGATTGGCGCAGGACGCGCAGGTCATGCCACCGATTACCAATTCGACCTGTCCGGCGGACGGTTGTGTCGCGATGGTCATCGTGTGCTCCGTTCTGTGCGACTCGGGGTAATGATCAGTGGCCGTGTCCAGTGGGTTCCGCGGCGGGAATCACTGCGGAACCGGCGACCGAGAGGGTGAATTCGGCGGTGCGAACCACGCCTTCGTGCTGGAAATCGAGGAAGAGCCGGTAGTCGCCCGCACTCGGCGCGTCGACGTAGAAGGTAATGCCTGGTCCGGCCGGGGTCACGCCGTCGCCGGGGCTGCCCTGCGGATGGACGTGCAGGTAGGCGAGGTCGGCGGCGCGTAATGCCACGAGGTGACCATAGGCCCCGAGATAGGGCTGCAGATCGGTGACCGGTTTGCCATCGCGGCTGACCGTGAGTGCGACCTTCGATGGCTGGCCCGGGGTGACCGTGCCGTTCAGCGCGACGGTGTACGCGCCGACCTGCGCGGCAGCCGACGGGGCCGGCAGCACCTGCGCGTCGTAGTTACCGGCGACCCGCAGATCGGCACCGAGCGTCAGATTCTTACCGCCATCGGGTGTGAAGTCGGCGAAGACCCGGTAGTCACCGGCGCGGGTGAGATCCAGCGGGACGCTCCAGGTACCGGTCTGGTCGAGTACCGGATGCACATGCTGGAAGGCGGCCATATCGCGGCGGACCACGATGAGGTGCAGATCCTTGTCGTGGCTGCGGACGTAGCTGGTGACGGGTGCGCCGTCGCGGTTCAGAATGCGAAACCGTAGCGCAACGTTCGCCGCCGCGGCGGTTTGCGGGGTATCCAAGCGTAGCGTGTAGCCATTTTCGCTGGCCATGAGTCCCGCGGGCAGTTCGTCGGCACCGGACTCGCCCATGGCCGCATGCCCCGCGGAGTCGTGCGCGGACTTGGTGGGCTCTGGCCCGAGCGTAGCGCCGAGGGCCAGTGCGATCCCGAAGACCGCCGCGAGACCGAGGGTGAAGCCGGCGAACTTGCTCGCTGCGTTCATCGGGAGGCTCCGTTCGGATTTTTCGGCGGGTCGTCCCGTCGAACTCGGATCTACCATACCCCCCTAGGGTAGGCTGTCAAGGTGGTACGGGGTGAGGGTATGAGGGCAGATGCGGCGGCGGTGGCTGGCGTGGTCAGCAGAGTTCGTCGAAGCGAAGGCGAGCGATGCGGCGGACCGTCGGCTGGCTGTCTTCGACGCGCTCTCGGAACGCTTCGCCGGCAAGGAACTCGCGTGGCTGTGCGTTCATCAACACGATGGTCGAAGTTGCCGATCCGGGTTCGGCTGCCCACCATGCGGTCGATCGGCACAAGCGGTGCGTCATCGACTATCTCGCCGAATTGCTTATCGCCGCGGGCCGATCCGATGCCGAGGAACTGGCCGCCGAATTCGTTCTCGACGGTGCGATGGTCAGAGAACACCCCGGCGGCGGAGCGTGCCGCGGCGATCGCGCGCCGCCTGCTGGGGACGGGCTCAGTTCGGTGCCCGTCAGGTGCGGTGGAGATGGCGGGCGGTGGGGGAGGTTGCGATGGTCGACGGGTCCGGATAGGTGCCGAGCAGACGGTCGGCGGTGCCGGAGGTGGTCACGGTGAACCAGTAGTGCTCGTTCTTGTAGTGGTGGTGGCGGTGGTTGCGCCAAACCGCCCGGTAGAGTGAGCTTTTCGGCTTGTAGTCGGTGTGGATCAGGTAGTGGGTCCATTCATAGCCGAGGCCGAGGGCGGTGATCATCGACAGGAAGGTCAAGCCGAGGCCCAACCGTGGAAAGGCCAGGGCCGCGATCGCGATCAGAACGAGGACCAGTACCGACAGCGTCTTGGTCGGGATGAAGATCAGCGGGATATTGCGCGGATCGACATGGTGCGCACGGTGTTTGCGGGCCAGCTCGCAATCGATCGGGATCGGGCCGAGTCGCCGCGGCCGCCAATGCAGCACCGTGACGTGCACGATCCATTCGAAGACCGGGAACACCGCGAGCATGACCGCGGGTACCAGCGCATCGGTGAAGTGCCAGTCGCCCACAATGCTTCGGCCGATCAGCGCCGCCAACAGCGTGGTGCCGATCAGCCAGGGCGAAGGATGCCGGATGAATTCGCCGAAGGCGGCGCCGAGCGTGCGGCCGCGGCGCAGCGTCCGCTCGTCCTGACCTACCCGCGCTGCGGCCGAATCCTTGCTGGACGATTGTGGTTTCGTCATGGTCTT
>NZ_JBSUQM010000046.1:0-18470 GCF_054065835.1 Nocardia citri | reverse complement strand
CACCAAGGTCGGCAAGAGTGGACGGAATGCCGATCTGCGCGAGAAGCGCCCGCACGGCCTCCACGGCCTGATACGACAGACTCTCCGCATCGCCGGTGTTGTCGGCACCCAAGGCGACAGCGATTCGAGCGAACTCCTGGACGCGCGCCGGCCGGTTGAACACCATCACATACGGAAGGAGGACGCCGATCCCGGCCCCATGCGGCGTGTGGGTCAGCGCGCCGACCGGATACTGCAACGCATGCGCCGCAGCCGTACCGCCGGTGCCCAGCGCCAACCCGCCGGCCAATGCTGCGAATGCCATGTCGTCCCTGGCCGTGCGCAGTGTGGCGGTATCGCCGTCACCGATGACGGCGTCGTGCAAGCTCCGCCCCACTGCACGTATACCCTCCAGCGCATACAGATCCACCAACGGGCTCTTGCCGATGAAGACGCGTTCCGCCGGCAGGGTCGCGGTGGGCTCCCTACTGACCGCGGTGAACGACTCGATGCAGTGCGAGAGCGCGTCGGTGCCTGAAACAGCTGTCAGCGACGGCGGCGCCGAGTCGGTGAGTTCGGGATCGCACAGAGCAGCCACCGGGATGAGATGCGGGCTCGAGATGCCGACCTTCATCTCGCGGTCCGAGTCGCTGACGACAGCGACAGGAGTCGCTTCCGACCCGGTCCCCGCTGTGGTGGGCAGCGCGATGACCGGGACCGTCGGCCCTGGAACCGCGAACTCCCCGTAGTAGTCCTGCGGGACGCCGCCGTGCGCGAGCAACACCGCGAGTACCTTGGCGAAGTCGATCACGCTTCCCCCGCCCACCGCCACGATCACATCCGGCTCATGCTCGATCGAGTTCGCCGCCTCGACCACGTCGACAACAGGCAACTCGGCCTGGACCGAATTGATCAAATGCACCGAAGTGTCGTGCTGCCCGAGGAGAGTTTTCAACTCGATGAAGTCCACCTCACCGGCCATGCGTTCGTCGGTGACCAACACCGCTCGCGACGTGCGGTGCGGCAAATGAGCGGGCAAAGACCGGCGCACGCCTCGGCCGATCAGGACAGTGGGAGGTTGCCGCAGTAAGCCCAGCGGTGCGTTCACTTCAAAGATCCTTTGCTCGCGGGTGCGGATGCCAACGTGTGCAGTTCTGCCCACAATGCGTCCGGTATGGACAGACCATCGATAAGCGCTTGTTTCCTGCGGGCGCCACTCCGGTCGCCGGGCACGCTGACCGGGATGCGCGGATCAGTGGACGGCGAGTTCCTCACGTCGTCGAGATACGCGGCGACAGCATGCGGCGCACCGCGTTGCACCTGGGCGACAATGAAGACTTCGCCTTTGGTGCTGAAGTGGTCGTCGTCGAGAGTTCCCCGAACATCTCGGCCCAGCGCCGTCCGGGTCAAGGCCGCGACGAGCGCTTCCAGCGCGATGCCCAACCCGTAACCCTTCGCTCCACCGAAGGGCGCGATCGCCCCTTCCATGGCCCGCTCCGCCTCCACGGTCGGACACCCGTCGGCGTCGACGGCCCAGCCTGTTTCCAGGGGCCGGCCCGCTGCGGCGTAGGCGTGGACCTTACCCATGGACACGGCCCCGGTCGCCATGTCGAACACAACCGGGTCACCTGTGGACGGCACACCGACGGCTAGCGGGTTCGTCCCGACCATGGCGCGCCGGCCGCCCCACGGGTGTACGAGCGCCTCGCTCGTCGTCGAGGCGATCAGTACCTGCCCGCGCGAAGCGACTTTTTCCGCGTAGTAGGCCAGCATCCCGATGTGGTTGTTGTTCCTGATCACGGCGGCTGCTACGCCCGTTGACGTCGCCCGCTCGGTGATCTCCGCCAGCGCGTTGTGGGCGATCACCGCGCCGAAGCCGTGTTCGCCATCCACCTCCAGCAAGGCGCTATGTGTCCAAGTCGATCGACCCCCGGTAGCAGGATCGAGCACCCCCGAGGCGATCCGGCGCACCAGCCGTGGCAAACGCAGCAGCCCATGGGAGGGATGACCGCGCAGATCGCCTTCGATCAGCAGGTCCGCCTGCAATTCCGCACTCCGGGTCGGCGCACCGCGATCCTGTAGGATTTTGAGCGCCAGCGCCCGGGCTTCCCGCACGGAAACGGTGACGTCCGGCCTCACCATGATGCGATCACATCGGATCGACGCGACAGGTGCCTCGATCCGCGGGGCGAGTGGGCCGGCGCTCGCTCGCGATCGTTTCCCATGATCAACGCCATAATCGCAACGCCGGGCGCTGCCCGATGTCGCACGCGTGACCGACCACCACTCACCTGGGCCTCCAACATTGAGATCTGCCACAGTCGCCGCGCGACACCGGCCGGTTTCCGACCCGCCTTTTGCGGGCGGGGTCGTGACCAGTCGCAAATATTAGGGAGCTATCGACGATGTCGGATTCGTGACCGGCAATAGGCCGGCAGTAATCTCGGGCGATGCCGCGACGCTTCGAATCCGCCTCTTTCAACGGAATACTTCGATTACCGCCGACCCGATCCGTCGCGCTGCATGCCATCAGCAGTGGCCTTGTTCTCATTCGGGAACAAGGTCCGCAGGCCAGGCCGCAGACCTCATCCCGATCAGTCGACAACAAGCGCGCATCGGGCATCCTGTCCCACCGAAACGGCAACGCACGATCAATTATCCAGCCAGCTGGTCGGGCCCGCGTGCGCCGCAGGGCAGGAACGCACGGTCGGATCTATCGACTCCGAGTCTTGTTGACCATTTCGAAGTAGGGAGACGGCGCAATTGTTCCACGGATCTCCCTGATCTGGTGTTTGTCCACGCCCGGCCGCGTAGAATTCGGTTCTCCCCAGAGCACCGTCACCTCGGTACCCGCTTCGGCATATTCGAGGTCGACGATCGCCGGCGAGATCAGCCGATTCGCGTTCGTCGAGAAAGACAGACACTGCGATATACCGATCTGTTTGCCTTTCTTCATGATCGCGTCGGACTGGAATGTCGCGTACATCGGATTCGGAAGCTTCATGTACAGCGCACCATTTCCTGGGTCGGTAAGTGCTGACGCCACACATGCCATGACATCGCCGTTGTTCCACTCCAGCGTGACCTTCTTGCGCTTCTGGCCGTCGATCCTCGCACGGACACTGTCTCTCCCCACAAAGTCATGGTCGAGATCTATCAGGGACTTGTACCCAATTTCCACGGGGTCCACATAGTAGTCGCGGATATCATCACTGAAGAAGCTGCCACCAAGTGACCCGATTGCCTCCAAAGAATCGTTTCCGAGCCACTCACGATAGAGTTGCATCTCGCTGTTCTCGTATATGGCGGCCAGCGGCATCGGCATCCAACCCGACTCCTGAGAGGGCGTCGTCATCGCCATGAAACCCACCTTACGCAGGCCGTACTGAGCACCGGCCTCCTCGATCGCGGCCAACACGTCCGCCTTGAACTGCCAGGATCCGTAAATCTCGAATCCTGCCTCTCCGGCCATCCCGTGGCGCAAAGCACGGACCGGTCGGCCGGCGATCTCGAACTCGGCGATATTGAAGAATTTCACATCCGGCAGGTCGCCGTCCGCGACCTCCTGCATCATGGCAAGCGTATTCGGGCCCTGGACTTGAATCCGAAACTCCTCAGGGGTCCCGTTCCGGCCGTACTGGCTCTCACGGCAGGTGGCCTCCACGTCCATCCCGCTCTTCTCCGCGTTGTACTGCACCCAATGGATTGCCTGCGGGGCGCCGATCAGCCGAATATGGTCTTCCGACTCACGGAAACCGATCACATCCCCGATCAGGTACCCGTCCTGCCTGGTGAAGATCAGCTGCTTGGCGCGCATAACGGGATAGGGATCGAGCTTGTTCGTAACCAGATTGGATAGTAGTGCGATGCCATCCGCGCCCCGGATGTCCAGCTCGGTCATATGGTACGACATGTCGACAAGCGCAACGTGATTCCGCCAAGAGCGCATCTCGTCGCGCCAATTCGTATATTCCGGGGCGACATGAGGGAAGACAAATGCGCCGACGCTCGAACCGCGCAGTAGGTTGAGCGGCCCACCAGCGTCCTCAACCGCCGCCGCCAGACTATTGGCCGTATTACTCTGCAAGATTTCCATGGAGGTAATCCTTTCCAGCTTTCGGCGCACACCCATCTCATGATGCGGTCGCCGCATTACTTCAACGACTATTGAGGGTCCTTTGCAGGAACTCTCGGAAGGTTGTCGGCCTGCGGCCCAACATCCATTCCAAGACGTTGCTGTTACTGTGGAGGCCGTATTTGCTGTAGGTATCCGACATTGCAGTAAACCCGGCCCGCGCATACACGTCCTCTAATTTGTACAGCGCCAGGAATGCTTCGACATCCATCCGTTCGCACGTGGCGTTCGAGCCGGTAACTTCATTGTAGATGTCAACCAATTCTCTCGCCGAGAGGTAGTCCGTTCCCGCCAGCTCGTAAGTAGCACCCCGATGCTTGTCACCCTCGTCGACGATCTTCACGACCACCTCGGCGACATCCAGCGGATCGACAAAGGTGAGCCTCGAATCCACGGCATAGTAAGAGCGGTACTTGTTGGTCTGCTCGTCGAAGCCGGACAAGAAATTGTACATATAACTCGGCGGCTGAATGATAGTGAAGTTCAGATTACCCGACAACCCTTCCAGCATCAGATACTCTTCGATACGCCTCTTTTGTTCGTGGTGCAACAGCACACTCAAACACGGATGCGCGGCGGAATGGAAGATGAACTGCTCGACTCCCGCGTTCAGCGCTTCGTCGATAAGGTATTTTCCCATGTAAAATTCACTGCCGCTGAAAGCGGGGGAAATAAAGATGACCTTGTCGACGGACTGCAGACTCTCGCGGATATCGGAAACTTTGTTCAGGTCGCCGATATAGATGTCTGCGACGCCGATTTCTTTCAACTCCTCCATATGGGAACCGGTGCCCATTGCTTTGACGTCGAGTCCATTGTCTGCGAGAGTCCGTACGATGTGCCGACCCGCGCGTCCGCTACCGCCTGTCACCAATATCATTTGCGACTCCTCGGCTCTGCGTTTCGGCTGTCCGGTAGAGAACTCGAGGGGGTGTGCTCGACGATGAACTCCGCCACACGTTCTGTCGCCCGTAGACCTTCGCTCAGCATCTGCCCGAATACATGCCATGCATGCGGCATTTCCGGCCAAACCTCCAGCGTGCTGTGGACACTCGAGGCCTGCAGTTTCTCGTGCAGGCGGAAGGCGTCGTCCAGCAGGCGGTCCGCGTCCCCGATATGGATCAGCATCGGCGGAAAGCCCGCCATATCACCGAACATCGGAGACGCGAGCGGGTCCCGTGGATCGGCGTCCTGCAGATAGCGCTCTGCCGCCCAGTCGTTGAAGCCTTCCGGCACGAAGACGTCACGGTTTCCGTTGGCGCGGATCGACTCACTGGAGTTCGTCAGGTCGTACCAACCGGAAATCCCAACAGCGCACGCCGGCAAGGGAAGCCCCTTGGATTTGGCGATCAGCAGCGCCGACAGCATGAGCGTCGCTCCCGCGGAGTCGCCCGATACCGCTATATCGCTCGGCTCATGTCCGGATTCGAGCAACCACTCGTAGGCGTGAAAGCAGTCCTCGAGCCCCGCCGGGAATGGGTTTTCCGGGGCAAGCCGGTAGTCGATCACCAGCACTCGCGCCTGGGCTGCGCGGCCGATCCGGGAGGCGATTTCGCTGTGTGTCCGCGACGATCCGATCATGAACCCGCCCCCGTGGAGATGGAGCACAATCCGCTTTTCGCTGACGCCAGGCGGGACGACCCACAGCCCGGGCACCCCGTCGCAGTCGGCCGGCAGGATTTGCACGTCCTCCGGCAGCGGAGTACGAGAGGCCATGATGTCGCCGCCCCTACGTCGCTTCTCAATCGGCTCGGTGAAATGCGGCCTTGCTCTGAGGATTTCGTAGACCTGTTCAAGTTGTGCCATTGACATAATGAACTCTCCCTTGAAAATTCGGACTCGACGCGAGTCCGTGACGTCGCAAACTGCGCGAGGGGCGCCGTTCTCCGCGCTGGCGGAAGCCCAGCCGACCGAACCCAGCGCGGGCACGAGGTCATGGACTTCGACCGATGCCATCCGCTGCCGATGGCTGCCCCAGCAACCGAAAAAGAGCGCGGCAGCCTGATCAAGCCGTTCGAGGTGAGGTCATCGACGCCGCGTACTTTCTCGGTGCGCCGCTGCACGGACGATGACACCGGCTATACCGCCGAGCTCCCCACTCTGGGCGTGACGTGTTCGGCGTCGCGCCGCAGAACACTGAATTCAGTCAGTCTGACCGCCGACTACGCGAGCGCCGGTGCAGGATCCGCCCGCACTACTCGAGCGGACCCGCTCCCGGTGATTCACCGTCTCGCGGTGCAGCCAAAACCGTCGTTGCTCAGCGCAGTTCGCGCGCCACGATCATTTTCTCGTCGACGAAGCGGCCGTGGTCGAGGATCATGTCGCCGTCGAGCATCACCGAGCAGTCCCGCATGGGTATGTCGAGATGCCCCTTGGTGTTCCGCGTGCCGCCGCCCTGCGTGTTCGGTCCGGTCGAGAACATGAAGTTGCCGGCGAAGGCGCGGGCGGCACCGATATTGCGCTCCGGGTCGTCGCCGTAGAGCGCGAGATTGTCCCAGCGTGCTTGCGGGTTCAGTCCCCAGCCCAGGTGTGAAACGGCGTGGCCGTCCATATCACCGGGATAGGCGCGGTTGTCCTCGAGCCAGTGGCTCATCAGCCGCGCATCGAGCCCGCCCTTGATGTCGCGGATGAAACCGTCGGCGATCTCCATGCGGACCTCCTCGGCAACGTAGCGGTTGTATGGCAGCACGATGATGTCGCCCGGGGTGAGCACGACGGTGCCGTTGGCGGTCCCCTCGTTGGGGAAGGTGAGTGCGTGGCCGGCGCCCCAGTGATCGACACGGCCCGGCTCGTCGGCATAGCCATACTGGACCATGGTCTCGTATTCGCCGACGTCCACGGTCAGGTCGGTTCCGGCGTCGTTCACCACGCGCATAGTCTTCGCCTGCTCCAGGCGCTTGCCGGCGTGGACGACCGCCTCCTTGAGCCCCTTGGGAGCCATACTTTGTTCGAGGTCGTCAGGGTGGTCGACAACGATGAGCACGCGCGTCCCGGCCGCGCGGACCTCCTTCAACCACCGCGTGAAGAAGGGAACGTGCAGGCATACCAGAAGGTCGGCGGCGGCGAATGCCTCGACCGCCCCCTTGCACGCACCGACTGTTTCGACGCCGACCTTGGTCCAGTTCGGCGTGGAGTTGACGCACATCTCGTAGGCGTTGGCACCGAGCATCTCGACCGCGGCGAACGCCGCGCTGACGTACTCGCGGCGCGACGACAGATCGCTCAGCAGCGCCACCGTCTCACCGGGCTTGACCTGGGAGAGCTCGAACTCCCTGCGGAAGAGTTCGGCGAGCTTGCTCGGGTTGACAGACTGTGGACGCATGATGACCACTCCTCGGGGGACGTCGAAGTCACTTAGCTGCTGTTATCTGCATCACAGTGTCACTCCGGGCAGCGGAGCATGTCAATACCGACCGGCAATCGGTATTGTTGATCGTGAACGAAAGGGGTAGACGGGCAACATGGTTCAGGTCAAGAAGCCGGAGGTACGTGACGCCATCCTCAGCGCTGCCAGCAAACTGCTGTCACAGCGCGGATACCACGGCACCACGGTCACCGCGATCGCGGCCGACGCGGGCATCACACCATCGACGATCTACTGTTATTACAGCTCGAAGCTGGCGATCGTCTACGCCGTCTTTGTCCCATGGTTCAATGCCCATATCGACCGCCTCGAGGCTAGGCTCGCCCTGCTGCACTCGCCGCGCGAGCGCCTGCGGGCGATCCTGCTGACGATGTGGCGCGACATTCCCGAAGCCGACAACGGCCTGTTCAACAACTTGGTGCAGGCGGTGGCCATGACAACGGCTCCGACCGACGCAGGCTACGCGCGCGACCACCTTCTCGAACTCGAAGATCGCTTTTCTTCGCTGATCGTCGAGACATTGCCGGAACGGCACCGTCATCTCGCCCAGCGCGACATGCTGGTTCACCTGATTTTCATGGCCACGGACGGATACGCGGTCAATGCCAAATTTCCCGGTGCGGTCCCGGTCACCAATGCCGTCGACGCGATGTGCGATCTCCTCATCGGGAAGGAGTGAGACGTTGGATACGTGCCGACGGCACATCCAGTTGGCGTGGACCGAGTCCGGGGTGCGGCAGTGCTGGACGAGCTGGGCAGCCGGGGGTCGATCGACTGCTCGCGCGTCGTGATCGACGTGGCGAGTGTCCGGGTGAAACAGGGGGCTCGCCCACCGTGGCGAACCCGACCGATCGCGGCAAGCACGGCTCCGAGCAGCACCTGCTGTCCGACCGGGCGGGAGACCCACTGGCGGTAGCGATTTCGGCCGCCAACGGTCATGACTCGCAGGCGCTCGAAGCGTTCGCGACAGCTGTCCCGGCGGTGCGGTCCCGGCGTGGCCTACGGCGGCGTCGGTCGGGCAAGCTACATGCGGGCAAACCCCCTCCCCTCGGCCACTACGCCAGTCGTCATCTGGGGATTGGTCCAGTGGGCGAGATTCCTACTCGTCCAGCACCGGCTTCGCCCGCCTGCGGTCCCGCGTCGGTAGGCGGCTGCATCGGCGGCGGGCATGATCAGGCCGCGCGCTGACGATAGCCGCGATGGTGGCACAGTTGACCAGAGGCAGGCCCGAGTGAGGAGAGACAGACCATGAACGGACGTACCCCGAGCCAATGGGAGGAGCTCACCGCGGCCGACCCTGCGCATTCGACGTGGTACGTGGAGCGGTTCCGGGCAATGGCGGCCGAAGGCACCGATATCGTCGGGGAGGCGCGGCTGGTCGACGCCATGCTCGACCGCAGTGGCCGAGTCCTCGACGCGGGGTGCGGTCCGGGCCGGGTGGGTGGCTACTTGCACCGAGTCGGCCATGTCGTGGTCGGCGTCGACCTCGACCCGGTGTTGATCGCCGCGGCGGAGCAGGACTATCCCGGTCCGACCTGGATAGTCGGTGATCTCGCCGAACTGGACCTACCGAGCCGTGGGATCGCCGGCGATTTCGACATCATCGTGTGCGCGGGAAACGTCATGACATTTCTGGCACCGTCCACCCGGGAAGCGGTGCTGGCGGGGTTCGCCCGCCATCTCGCCCCAGCCGGTCGGGTGGTTGTAGGGTTCGGCGCCGATCGTGGTTACGAGTTCCCGCAGTTTCTGGCAGACGCCGAGAACGCCGGACTCACGGTGGATTTGCGATTATCGACGTGGGACCTACGCCCATTCACCGACAAGTCCGATTTCCTGGTGGCCGTGTTCTCGCGCGTAGATTGAAGCCTGCCCAGCCCCATTCCACCGCAGCACCGAACAGTTGGGTAGGCCGTCCGGCGAGATACCCGCGGTGGGCGGGTCCTTTTCCTCCCGCCGAACCGGACGTGCCAGTTTCCCGGCATCCGGCTCTCCAGTGACTATTCCGTGGTGGCCTGGGGCTGGTCGGCGTCGCTCGAGGCAGCTTATCGGTGAGTGTGGGTTTCTATGCCCATTTGTGGCGGACGGCGGCGTATTCTGCGGCAGCGGGGTCGGCGGTGATTTCGTCGGCGTTGGCGTCGTAGTCGTAGAGTTCGGCGTAGCGGCCCCAGTCGATGGCGATGTCGAGTTGTTGTTTGGCATCGTCGCGGGAGAAGCCGCGGCGCAGCAGGTCGAGGAAGAATCCGGTGCGGAGTTTGCCGTCGGCGCTGCCTGCGAGGGCTTTGCAGATCGTGCGGACCAGGGGTGCGCGGTGGCGGGCCTGTTCGGCGAAGATCTTTTTCGATTCCTGGATGTCGGCGGTGGTGTAGCGGATGCCGGTGTCGGTGAGCAGGACGTCGCCGGATTCGACGGTGAGGAATTCCAGCATGGCGGCGGCGTCGACCAGTGGGAGCAGATCGTCGATTTCGAAGTTGAGTTCGTCGGCGATCTCGGGCAAGTCGGCGCGGCGGTTGTTGGCGTAGACCAACTCGACCAGGCCGGCGAGCCCGCCGACCGAAGCGTCCGGCAGCGGGGTGGCGATGGGTGTGGCTTTCTCGGGTTCGGGTGTGGGGCGTTGGGTTTCGCGGCCGGTGAGCAGTCCGTAGATTTCATCGACGAGGACTTCGAAGCCAGAGGCGCGGCGGTCACGCGGCCGTGTCATGGTGACCGGGATTTCGGCGATGATGCGGCCGGGGTTGGAGCCCAGGACGATGACGCGGTCGGCGAGTAGGACGGCTTCCTCGATGTTGTGGGTGACGATGCAGATCGACTTTGTGGGGAAATCCGGTGTGTCCCAGAGGTTCACGATTTCAGAGCGCAGGTTCTCCGCGGTCAGGACATCGAGGGCGGAGAACGGTTCGTCCATCAGCAGCAGGTCCGGTTCCAGTACCAGGGCGCGGGCGAACCCGACGCGTTGGCGCATGCCGCCGGAGAGTTCTTTGGGGTAGGCGGATTCGAAGCCGTCGAGGCCGATCATGTCGATCGCCGCCAACGCGCGCTGCGCTCGTTCGGCTTTGGCGACCCCGCGGGCGGCCAGGCCGAGTTCGACGTTGGCCTGCACGGTCAGCCACGGCATCAGCGCGAAGGACTGAAAGACCAGTGCTGCACCGGGATTGGCGCCTTCGAGCTGGCGTCCGCGGTAACGCACCTGACCGGTGCTCGGGGCGATCAGTCCGGCGATGGTGCGCAGCAGTGTCGATTTGCCGGAGCCGGAACGCCCGAGCAGGGCGACGATTTCGCCGCTGCGAAGGGTCAGGTCGATTTGGTCGAGCACGTGCAGGCTATCGCCCGCCGCTCCGGTGAACGATTTGCCGACGCCGTCGACTTCGAGCAGGACCTCACCCGCTGTGGTGGTGGTTGTCATGGAATTTTCTCCTGTCACAACGAGTAGCGGCGTTCGGCCAGGTCGTAGAGGCGTCGCCAGAACAAGCGGTTGATGCCGACGACGTAGGTGCTCATGACCACGACACCGACGAGGATGCGGGGCCAGTCGCCGTTGCCGGTGGCGTCGGCGATATAGGCGCCCAATCCGGTGGCGACCAAGGTGGTGCCGTTATAGGACACGATCTCCGCGACGATCGAGGCGTTCCACGCGCCACCGGCCGCGGTTATCCCGCCGGTGACGTAGCTAGGGAAGATCGCGGGCACAATCAGCTTGCGCCACCACAGACTTCGGGACAGCCGCAGATTCGCTGCCGCTTCGCGTAGATCATTGGGTACCGAACTGGCCCCGGCGATGACGTTGAACAGGATGTACCACTGCGCACCCAATGCCATCAGCAATGCCCCGGCCCAGTTCAGGCTCGCACCCGTGGCCACCAGCGCGGCGGTCACCAGGGGGAACAGGAAGTTCGCGGGGAAGCTGGCCAGTACCTGCACGATTGGTTGGGCGAAGCGGGACACCTTGGGGTTCAACCCGATCCACACCCCGATCGGCACCCAGATCACAGTCGCGACGATCACCAGCACGATGACACGTGCCAGTGTCAGCGCGCCGAGTCCGAACGCGTACACGACTTCGCCGAACCCACAGCTGTCGGCGATGTAGGTGAGGATGCGGTAGCAGCCGTAGGCGATGACCGCGAGCGTCACGGTCGCGAAGACGACATCACCGGCGCGACGGCGTGCGGGCGGCACGTGCAGCGGGTATTCGGCGAGGCCGAACACCCGCATCACCCGGTCTATCGGGGTCACCAACGGCCCGAAAACCCTACCCAGCAGTTCCGGGATATCGGAGCGACGCAACAGATCCAAGGTGATGCTGCGCGGGGCCTCGGCGGGTTCGGATTCCTCGAACCGGAACCGTTCGGCCCAGGCGGTCAGCGGCCGCCAGAACAGCACGTTCACCCCGATGACCATGACGATCATCAACCCGATGGCGATCAACACCTTGGCTGTTTCCCCATCGTCGGTGGCGGTCGCGACATACGAGCCGATACCGGGCAGGGTGTATTTGTGGTTGTTGACGCTGATCGCCTCAGAGGCGACCAGGAAGAACCAGCCGCCACCGAAACTCATCATCGCATTCCACACCAGCGGCACCATCCCCGAAGGCACGTCGACCCGCCAGAACCGTTGCCACCGCGACAATCTCAGATTCCGCGCGGCTTCGTCGAGATCGCGAGGCTGCGCGATCAGGCTGTGGTAGAACGCGAAGGCCATATTCCACGCCTGCGAGGTGAAGATCGCGAAGATCGACGCCGCCTCCAGTCCCAGCGACGAGCCCGGGAACAGGGCGATGAACGCGGTGACGGTCACCGACAGGAACCCCAGGATCGGCACCGACTGCAGGATATCCAGGATCGGCAGCATCACCGTGCGGGCACGACGCAACCGCGCGGCGGCCGTGGCGTAGACGAAAGTGAACACGATCGAGAGCCCGAGCGCGGCGAACATGCGCAGCAGCGAACAGCCCGCGTAGTAGGGCAAGTCTTTCGCGTCGGTGGACACCGTTGCCGGGGCAGCGTTTTCGTCGAACGGGACGTTCACCCCAGCCGAGATCCGCACAATCACCCAGATCAGGACCGCCGCGCCGGCGAACACCGCCACATCGGCCATCCGCGACCGCGGCCGGTCCAGGGCACCGCGCGACGGGAAGGAACGCAGCACTGTCATGACTCCACCTCTGTTTCGCGCGCCTCGGCGCTGTGCCAACCCACGCTGGTCACCGAGGGTTCCAAGCTCAACCGGCTCACCGCCGACTCCATCTGCCGGTCATCACGCTGGTCACCGACCAACTCCGCGCGCACTTGCACCCGGCCCTCGGTCGCGGTGTTGGCGCTGGACACCGCGACCAACCGGAAATCGGTGCGCGTGAGCGCCTGCACCACCAGCGCCCGCACATGTGCCTCGTGCTCGTCGTCGGTCACCGCAGCGAACACGTACCGCACCGGCCGCTCGTTCCCGGCGTCGGGCTGCCGGTCGACCGCACGCCCGGCAGCGCGCAGCGCGATGTTCACCACCACCACCGCACCTGTCCCGGCCGCCGCGACGCCGTACATGCCCGCACCAGCCAAAGCGCCGACCGCGGCCGCGCACCACAGGGTCGCGGCGGTGTTCAGTCCCCGCACGTTGAGCCCGTCGCGGATGATCACGCCCGCACCGAGAAACCCGATCCCCGACACGATCTGCGCCGCGACCCGCGTCGGGTCCGCAGCACCGCCGGAGAAGCCGTGCGCAGATAGCAACACGAACAACGTCGCACCGGCAGCCACCAGCGCATTGGTCCGCAACCCGGCCATGCGAGCCCGGTACTGGCGTTCGACACCGATCAGCGCACCCAGACCCACACCCGTACCAAGACGCAACAGCATTTCCCACGTCGACATGACGCACCAACCCTTGGTCTCGGCGACACGCTCCGCGCAGGAACGCTACCCAGCTGGATCGACAGCGCAGCGGATGCCGGAGTGGTCGCCCGATGAATATTCGGCAAAACAACGTCTATGACTGCCGTCGGACACGACGACCACCTCCCTCCTGCGCGCCAGGGAGTGGACCAGCACACGGAAACGGCTGGTCGGCACCACTCCTCGTAAGACCTTTGGCACTCCACGGCGTAACCCGACAAACAGGTCGGGAGCCAGTCGGGGCCACCCCTTAAGCCGGGGAGACCTGTCCTGACCCGGGGCGTCTCTCGACGTTCGGGGTCGCTGGCCTATATCCGTGAAGGAGCCTCAGCGAACGACGGCACCTTGCGACAGGAAGTAAACACCCAGCACCACCATCACCGCAACCCGGACGACCCAGGTCATCGATCACACTGCCCATCGCGCAGCACTACAACGCTCCGTGGTCGGATCCCAGCGCTGGTCCGGCTCACAATCGTTATTGGCCTGGATCGAGTTATCGATAGAGGCGCTGACCAGGCCATGAGACCGCTATCGAGCACCCAGGGCATCGGGCGCCCCGTCGTCTTCGAGCGCGGGCTCGACGGCGGTTTCCTCGACTACGGCCGAGCGACGCTTGTTTCGGTAGGTATAGATGATGCCGACGATCAGGACCGCCAGCAGCGCGGCGGAGGTGCCGTAGGTGCCCAGCGCGAGTCCGCCGCTGGAATGGGGTTTGGACAGCCAGTCGCCCATGGTCGCGCCGAGTGGGCGGGTGAGGACGAAGGCCATCCAGAACAGCAGCACGCCGGAGATATCGGTGCGGAAGTGGGCGGTGAGGATCCCCGCCATGACGACCGCGATCAGGACCCCGCTGCCCCAGTAGCCGAGGCCGGAGCTGTCGGACAGGTAATCCCCGAGGGAGGTGCCGAGGGCGTTGGACAGCAGGATCGCGGCCCAGTAGAGCAGTTCACCGCGAAAGGTGGTGATGTTGGCGACGTCGAAGGTCTGTCGGCATGACCGTGATCTGGGGAAGTTTGTAGTCGACTACCAGGCTGCGAGCCGCATGCTTCACGTCGGTGCTCTCTTTCTCCCGTGCCGATACCTCTTGGGCACGGAGTCTGCCCGAGTGCCACTGAGAGCAGGCTGAGAGTATGCGGCCGCTCACACAGCGGTGGGCGTTCTCACGTCGCCGGAGACCCACTCAGCGCTTTCCGGGGGCGTCGTGGAGGCGGTATCCGACGCCTCGGACGGTTTCAATGCTGGCCAGTCCGAACGGGCTATCGATTTTGCGGCGGAGGTAGCCGATGTAGACCTCGACGACGTTGTCGGAGCCGTCGTAGTTGGCGTCCCAGACCGAGCGCAGGATGTCGAATTTGGTGACGACGTCGCCCTTGTGGCGCAGTAGGTATTCCAGCACGCCGAATTCGCGTGGGGTCAGCGACAGTTCGCGTCCGGCGCGGCTGACACTTCGCCGTGCTGGATCCAGGGCGAGGCTGCCGGCGGTGAGGATCGCGGGTCGTTCCGGGGCGCCGCGGCGCACCAACGCTCGTAGGCGGGCGATGAGGATGACGAAGGAGAAGGGCTTGGTGAGGTAGTCGTCGGCGCCGAGGTCGAAAGCGTCAGCCTGGTCGTATTCGCCGTCCTTGGCTGAAAGCATCAGCACCGGGGTCCATATCCGGCGTTCGCGTAGTTCCCGCACGATCTGGTAGCCGTGTTTGCCCGGCAGCATAATGTCGAGCACCAGCACATCGAAATCACCGGTCGCGGCCAGTTCCAGACCAACGACTCCATCGTGGGCGACTTCGACGACGAAACCTTTCGACGACAGACCGCGCCGCAGGGTCTCGGCCAGTCGGATCTCGTCGTCGACTACCAGTACCCGCACCACCTACCATCCTTCCGTTCGTTGATCCATTACAGCCCAACCCGCTTGGCGAACGGTGCGGCTCTCAGCGTCTCCACAGCAATACGCGTCCAGACTCGGAGCATGTCCGCTGTCCTCGACCTCGTTGATCAGACCGATAGCGAGGTCATCACCGAGATCGCGGCGTGGATCGGTGCGGTGGGTGCCTCGGTTATCGTGGGGTGAACAAACCTCGAAGGTGGTCTCGGCCGCGTCGACCACATCCCGCGAAAATTGATCACGATGAACCGACACACGCCGAGCACATTTCCAGCCGCTGAGGTGACCGCGGCCGTCACGCGGCCCGCGTGCCGCCGGTTCGGCGCCGCCACAACAGGATTGATCCGAATCCTCACCCACCCCGCACAATGGGGCCTGCGGGTGCGATCCGCACTCATTGTCGCGGTCGTCATCAGTGCGGGGCTCGCCGTCGCCGCCCTGTCGCTGACCTACGTGCTGTATCGATCGCTGGTCACCGCCTCCGATGAGGCGGCCACCGACCGGATCCGCCAGGTCACCGCCCAACTCGCCCTCCACTCCCCCGCGGACCTGGATCGCAGCGCTCTATCAACCGACAACCGAGTCGCGATCGTGCAGATCATCGATCAGACCGGCCACGTCGTACAAAGCTCCACCGACAGCCCCACCCGCCCGATCACCGACGAGCGCCCCGCCCCAGGAACCACCACCCACCACCTTCCCCCAACAACCCGCGCCTACGAGGGCCGAATCAGCGCGACCACCGTCGACGGGCGCGGCGGCCGCTACACCATCGTGGTCGCCACCAACCAGGAAGAAATCGAACGCACCATCAAACTGGTCGGGGCCTTGGTCGCTTCCGCCACGCCGTTCATCGTCGCGCTCGCCGCGCTGGCCACCTACGCCCTGGTCGGGCGCTCATTGCGGTCGGTCGAACGCATCCGCACCCGCGTCGCCGCCATCACCAGTGCCGACCTCACCGACCGTGTTCCGGTACCACCGCAGCGTGACGAAATCGCGGCCCTGGCCGAGACGATGAACGACATGTTGGCGCGGATCGAGGCCGGGCACAATGCTCAACGCCGCTTCATCAGCGACGCGTCCCACGAGCTCCGTAGCCCACTGACCACCATCACCGCCGCCCTCGAACTCGGCCGCGCCGAGCCCGCCATCCTTGACGCGGCCATGCTCGATGACACCGTGCTGCCCGAAGCCCAACGCATGCGCCAGTTGATCGACGATCTGCTGCTGCTCGCCCGCGCCGACGAAAACGCCCTCACCCAGCGGCGCACTGATGTCGACCTCGACGATGTTCTCACCGCCGAAGTAGCTCGCACCCGAACCACCACCACGCTCACCATCGACATCGCGGTCGAACCCGCTCGCATCAGCGGCGACCCCAACCAGATCTCGCGCGCCATCCGCAACCTGCTCGACAACGCCACCCGCTACGCCGCCACCACCATCACCGTCCGCCTCCGCCGCGACCTCGGCAATGCCCGCATCGAAATCGCCGACGACGGACCCGGCATCGCCGCACCCGACCGTGCACGCATCTTCGACCGCTTCTACCGCCCACAACACGACCGAGGCCGCGGCACCGGCGGATCCGGACTCGGCCTGGCCATCGTCGCCGAGATCATCACCGCCCACTACGGCACCGTACGCATCGACCAGAACCTCCCGACCGGAACCATCGCGATCATCGACCTGCCCCGCACCGACGCCTGAACGATCAACCGGACACCGCCGCATCGGCCGCGACGGGCCGCCCTTCCTCAGCGTGCTCACAGCAGACCGAAAGCACTGTGGGCTCATGTCCCTTCCCGACAGCAACACCACACGCGGCGTCGACCGGCCAGCGGCGATGTCGCCACTGGCCGACGATCTGGCGTGGCTACTGCTCGACGACGAGACCGGGCAACCACTCGTCGACAAAATCAGCATGTCGCGCGCCCTCGCCGGAGCTGTTCTCATCGACCTGATCTCGACAGCACTGGTGCGAGCCACCGGACCAGGCGACCGTGTCGAACTCCTGATCAGGGAGCACGATCCGGACCCATCAGCCGCCGATCCGATCATCACCCACGCGGCGAAGTCGTTGCGTCGTCCACACACACCGAAGCAAGCCATCCAGAAACTCGCACCACGCCTGCACCGCACGATCCTGGACCGACTGTGTGAGACAGGGCGCGTTCACCGACAGTCCGCACGAATCCTTGGGTTCATCCCGATCACGGTCTGGCCGACCATCGACCACACAACCAAAACCAGACTGCGCCAACCACTTCAACGCGTCGTGCTCGACGCACAACACCCCGACCACCACACCCTCGCGTTGATCTCCCTGCTGCACGTGGTCGGCGCGCTACCCGCGCAATGCTCGGGTTGGCGACATCGGATCATCGACGAACGCGCCGAAGAAATCCGCCAGCAGCACGCCGACAGCGAATCGACCAGCGAGTCCGTACGACAGGCGATCTGCGACTCCTACGCCAGCACCTACACCGGCGGCGGGCTACACATTCCCTGACCACCAGCGGACTGTAAAGCTGCGCAGTATCGGATCGCGGTGGTTTCGTCGAGTCAGAGCCCGCGGGAGACCGCAATCAGGACGGTCAATGATTCTGTCGTTCGGCGTCTTCTGTGATCCAGGCTGCCATCTGTGCGCGGGAGGTGAATCCGAGTTTGGTGAGGATGTGCTCCACGTGACCGTCGGCGGTGCGTGGGGAGATCACCAGTTTCGCGGCGATCTGTTTGTTGGTGAGGCCTTGGGCGACAAGGTCTGCGACCTGCCGCTCCCGCTTGGTCAGCTCCACGAATGGACCCGACATGAGCGTCGTGTCGATGGATTGCTCGCCGAGTGCGTAGGCTACGGCTTCGTCCATCCCCATCGCCCGCCCGTGCCGGAAGGCCGCATCGAATCCACGGGCGCCGAGGGCGGATCGCGCCAGCCCGACAGATTCGTCGCGATAGTGCGGCAGGTCTGGGAGAGTGCTTGCAACGTAACCCATCGACCGCTGCAGCTCATCCGCTGCTCCCATCAGCACGGCCGCGCGCTCGGCGTCACCGTCGGCGCACACAATCCAGGCCAGCGCCTCCAAAGTCAACGCGGCGATCGCCGGGCTACGCATTCGCCGGTCGACTCGCAGTGCGTCCTCGAGCAGCTCAATTGCCCGAGACCGCTGGCCCCTCCGCCATTCCGCAATGCCCATGCCCCACAACGCCGACCACCGGAATAGA
>NZ_JBSUQM010000045.1:0-20535 GCF_054065835.1 Nocardia citri | reverse complement strand
CGTCCCAGGGGCCTTTTGCCGTGCGGCCTGTGCTCAGTGCGCGTGACCGTGGTGGCTGTGATCGTGCTCCTCTGCGGCGGGCTTGTCGACCACGGCGCTCTCGGTGGTGAGGATCATCCTGGCCACCGACGCCGCGTTCACGACCGCGGAGCGGGTCACCTTCACCGGGTCCACGACACCGTCGGTGAGCAGATCACCATAGGCGAGGGTGGCGGCATTGAAGCCCTCCTTGCCATCGGCGACCTTGCTGACCACGACGGAACCGTCCACGCCCGCATTGGTGGCGATCCAGTACAGCGGCGCCTGCAGTGCGGTACGCACCGCCTCGACGCCGATGGCCTCGTCGCCGGAGAGCGAATCGCGCAGTTCGACGAGCTTGGCGGCGGCGTGCACCAAGGCGGTGCCACCACCGGGCACGATGCCCTCGTCGACGGCAGCCTTGGCCGCGTTCACCGCGTCCTCGACCCGGTACTTGCGTTCCTTGAGCGCGGTCTCGGTGGCCGCGCCGACCTTGATCACCGCGACACCACCGGCCAGCTTGGCCAGGCGCTCTTCGAGCTTCTCCCGATCCCAATCGGAATCGGTGGCCTCGATCTCGCGCCGCAGCTGCGCGCCGCGGGTCGCGATGTCCTCGGCGGTACCGGCACCGTCGATGATCGTGGTGTCGTCCTTGGTGACAACCACGCGACGCGCCTTGCCGAGCACCTCGATGCCCGCCTCGCGCAGCGCGATGCCCAGATCCGGGTTGACCACCGTACCCGCGGTGACGACGGCGAGGTCGTCGAGGAATGCCTTGCGCCGGTCACCGAAGAACGGAGCCTTCACCGCAACGGCCTTGAGGGTCTTGCGGATCGAGTTGACCACCAGGGTGGACAGCGCCTCGCCCTCGACGTCCTCGGCGATGATCAGCACCGGCTTGCCGGATTCGGCGATCTTCTCCAGCAGCGGGAGCAGATCGGGCAGCGAGCTGATCTTTTCCCGGTTCAGCAGGATGTAGGCATCCTCGAGGACGGCCTGCTGGCTGTCGGCATCGGTGACGAAGTAGGGCGAGAGGTAGCCCTTGTCGAACTGGACGCCCTCGGTGACGACGAGTTCGGTCTGCAGCGTCGAGGACTCCTCGACGGTGACGACGCCATCCTTGCCGACGGTGGTCAGCGCCTTGCCGACCATCTCGCCGATCTCCTCGTCGCGCGAGGAGACGGTGGCGACCTGCGCGATGGCCTGTTCGCCGGAGACCGGGGTAGCCTGCGCCAGCAACGCCTCGGAGACCGCGTCGGCGGCCTTGGCGATGCCCGAACCGACCACGATCGGATTCGCGCCGGCGGCAACGTTTTTCAGGCCCGCGCGCACCAGCGCCTGGGCCAGCACGGTGGCGGTCGTCGTGCCGTCACCCGCGACATCGTTGGTCTTGGTCGCGACGCTCTTGACCAGCTGCGCGCCGAGGTTCTCGAACGGATCCTCGAGGTCGATATCGCGCGCGATGGTGACACCGTCGTTGGTCACCGTCGGGCCGCCGAAGGCCTTCGCGAGCACGACGTGGCGACCACGCGGCCCGAGGGTGACCTTCACCGCATCGGCGAGCTTGTCGACGCCGCGCTCGAGAGCACGACGAGCTTTCTCGTCGAACTCGATCTGCTTTGCCATGTGTTTGTCAGCTCCTGTGTGTTCTCGGCCGAACGCACTCCGCCCCGGGTCGCGAAAGACACCGGGGCGGAACGCATGTGCCTATCGGCTACTTGGTGACGACGGCCAGAATGTCGCGCGCCGACAGGATGAGGTACTCCTCGCCCTGGTACTTGATCTCGGTGCCGCCGTACTTGCTGTAGATGACGACGTCGCCTTCCTTGACGTCGACCGGGATGCGGTCACCCTTGTCGGTGACGCGTCCGTCGCCGACGGCGACGACGGTGCCCTCCTGCGGCTTCTCCTTCGCCGTGTCGGGGATGACCAGGCCGGAGGCCGTCGTCGTCTCGGCCTCGTTGGCCTGGACGAGGATCTTGTCCTCGAGCGGCTTGATGTTCACGCTCGCCACGTTGAGCCCTCCACTTTCAGGGGATTTACGGTCGTCCGGAACTGTTGTCCCGGACCATCGGTATCGGTGTTGTATCGAGCGACCCGCAAGCAGGCGGTCACTCGAACTCGACCCTGCGCATCAGCCCCGTCGTCGCGGGTGCCGGGACCCTGCTCAGTAGTCGAACTGGCACACGCACATCACACAGTGCCGACTAGCACTCTATACATGAGAGTGCCAGCGCTCAAGGTTGGACTGTGCCAAAACCGTTGGTCCGGGCATCCGGTGTCGTTTTCCGACACGCGTGCGACGCGCCACGCCCGGATACCTGCGGGGCTTCCCAATACTTCGGCAAATCTGTAACGTTCGGATAACGGATTGTGACAGTATTGACGGCGGTCGTGCTCCGCTCGCCGTACTCGTCCCGAAACGGCGCCGAGGGGGAGCACCGAGCGTCACGAAACACCCAGCGCTACAGCGCAATACCCGCTCCGCAAGAGCAAGATCAGCGTCAGTACCGAGCTCGAACCAGCGTCACGAACACCAGCGTTTCTCCACAAGAAGCTTCACCAGAGGGCAAGACCACACGTGATCCATGGCCGTCCCAGCGACCCATCCGGACAACGGGTCGGCCCGCTCCCGCGTCCGGATCGCTCGCTATCCACGCGAGCGATCCGGCTGTCCATTCGAAATGGTCGGCAACACCATGACCATCCGCTCGAAGGGAGGTGAGATGCGAACATCCCTCGGCATATCGGCCGGTAACGAGGTCGTGTGCTCGGCACTGGTCGCTACCGCGTCCAATGGCGCGCAGAGTTTCGACTATCGAGTGGTTTCCGCGGACGCGGCCCACTCCGATCTCGGCGATCTCGTCGCGTCCTCGATCGAGCTGATGACAACCCAACTTCCGACCACGCAGCTCTCCTATGACGTGGCCTTTCCGGCGCATCCGGTCGGCGCGCGCTTCACCGGTGCGAAATCGATCGGTGTCGATTCCGCCGGTCGCCCACCCACCAGCGTGGCGGTCGCCTACCGCAGTAAAGAGCAGGCGCAGGTGATCCGGTCGGCCACCGGCAAGCAGCGCGATCTGCGGCTGGTGCCGGAAGGCACTGCGGCACTGACGTATTTGCGGCACACCGGACTCGTGGACCGCTACGACACGGTCGCCATCGTCGATCTCGGCGCGACCGGTCTCAGCGTCACCGTCGCCGATCAGGCCGATTCCACCATCCTGCGCACCGAGCGCACCGCGGCGGTGAGCGGCAACGCGATCGATGAGCTGATCTACCACCACCTCGTCGATCTGCATTACGCGCGACGTGGCACCCGACCCAATCGCGGCATGCTGACCAACCGCGGCCGCGCCGCCAAGGAACACCTGTCGATCGCGCCCGCCGTGACCATCGACCACGTCGCCGGGCAACCGCTCAAGCTGACCAGGGCCGACTTCGAGGAACTCATCTCGGATCTGCTGCGCGAGACCGCCGTCTTCGCCGCTGCTGTCTTCGCGCGAGCGCCCAGGGTTCCGCAGGCCGTCATCGTGATCGGCGGTGGAGCCAATATTCCGGCTGTCCTGTCCATCCTCGAACACGAGTTGGACATCCCAGTGCACACCATCGACGACCCGGAGGCGGTGATCGCGAAAGGTGCCGCGCTGGTGGCGGATTCAGTGCAGCCATCGGTATTCCCAGTGGTCGGTGCCGCCGATGCGCCGGTCGGTACCTTCACAAAGGTCGTCGGTACGCTCGCGGGTGCGATTGTGGTGGTCGGGCTGGTCATCGGCTACGGGGTGAAGACCTTCGCACCGACCGGTGACGACGAGGTCTCCCCCGCGGGCACCACCAGCAGTGCACAACTACCCACGACGCCGGTGACGGTGGCGCCGCCGACCGCTGCGGGCACGTCGACCACCGGCCCGAACCGGGAGAGTACCAACCGGCCCACCGGCGCCAATATCCCCTCGCTCACGCCGGACCGCGGCCAACCATCCACTTCAGCCGCCGCGTCGCCCACCGGGGCCATCCCGTCCGCCCCGACGCTGCGCCCGGATCCGAACCTGCCGCCGATCCCGTTCCCGGAGTTGCTCGGGCCGCTATTCGGAAATCCGAATGCGCCAGGGGCCGGGTCGTCGGGGGCGGACCGCGATCCGGCTTCATCGACGCCTCCGCCGACCACGCCGTCGCAAGTGGAGCCGACGCAGGCGCCTGCGCAATCGCGGATTCCACTCCCGCTCAGGAGGTATTCAGGGTCGAGTGCGGGACAGACGGACCTGCTGGTGGGGCCGCACGACTGACGGGATCGAGGTCTTGTCCGAGGTGAACGGCGGGACCAGCGCGAGTTAGCCGACTTGGCTGACGGAGACCGGCAGGCCGGGATCGGTGGCGACGGTGAGGGGGGATGGGGTCGCGCCGCCGGCGATTACGTGAGCACCGAGGGCGGCGATCATTACACCGTTGTCGGTGCACAGACGCGGTTTGGGGACGCGCAGGCGTAATCCGGCGGCGGCGCAGCGGTCTTCGGCCATCGAGCGGATTCGGGAGTTGGCGGTGGCGCCGCCGCCGAGGACCAGGGTGTCGACGCCGACGTCCTGGGCGGCGCGCACTGCCTTCATCGTGAGCACATCGGCGACCGACTCCTGGAACGATGCCGCGATATCCGGGATCGGCAGCTCATCGGCGGTGAAGCCGTTGCGCTGGGCCGCTTCGACATAGCGGGCGACGGCGGTTTTGAGGCCGGAGAAGGAGAAGTCGTGGCGGGGGTCACGCGGTCCGGTCATGCCACGCGGGAAGGCGATAGCCTTCGGATCGCCGTGTGCCGCAGCGGCATCCAGCGCGGGTCCGCCCGGGAAGCCCAAGCCCAGTAGCCGGGCGACCTTGTCGAAGGCTTCGCCCGCCGCGTCGTCGACGGTGCTGCCGAGTTCGACAATCGGCTCGGACAGATCGGTGACGTGCAGTAGATGGGTGTGCCCGCCGGAGACAAGCAGCGCGACGCACGGCGGCATCGGGCCGTGTTCGAGGGTGTCCACCGCGACGTGTCCGCCGAGATGGTTCAGGGCGTAGAACGGCACATCCCACGCCGCCGCATAGGCTTTCGCGGCCGCGACGCCGACCAGCAGGGCACCGGCCAGACCGGGGCCGATGGTCACCGCGAGCGCGTCGGGCTTGCCGATACCTGCGGCGGCGAGCGCCCGGCGCATCGCGGGCACGATGGCTTCGAGGTGTGCGCGCGAGGCGATCTCCGGGACCACACCGCCGAAGCGGGCGTGCTGTTCGACGCTGGAGGCGACCTCGTCGGCGAGTAGTTCGCAGCTGCCGTCGGGATGTCGGCGCACAATGCCGACTCCCGTCTCGTCACAGGAGCTTTCGATGCCCATAACGATCACGACAGCACCTCGTTCGGTTGTGCCGTTTCGGCCGGCTGCGGGCCCCATGCCGGGTTCGCGGCGGTCAATTCCGGTCGGCGCATGGTGTAGGCGTCGGCGCCGCTGGGATGGTAGTAGTTCTTGCGCAGGCCGATGATGTGGAAGCCGTGCTTGGCGTAGAGCGCGATGGCGGGGGCGTTATCGGTGCGCACCTCGAGGAAGACCGGACCGCCGCGCTTACCGGCCTCGGCGAGCAGCGCCTCCAGCAGAATCGTGCCAACACCGCCGCGATGGCAACCGGGATCGACGCCGATGGTGTGCACCTCGGCCTCGGGATGTTCGGCGTCACCGAGCAGCGCGATACCCGCGTAGCCGACCATGCGCCCGGCCTCGTCGCGCGCGACGATGTAGCGGTTGTGCGGCCCGGCCAGCTCCGAGCGGAAGGACACCGCCTGCCACGGATCGTCCTCCGGGAACAACAACTGCTCGAGTTCGACACAGCGCTCGATATCGGCAACGTCCATGGGCTCGATGCGCGGCATGGGTCCGCGCGGCTGCACGGCCGTCACGCTCCCGTCCGATCGAGCGTGCGGTAGCTGCGTTCGACCGCGTCCGGTCTGCGCAAGTACAGCGGGATCAACGGTTCCGGCACGGCGCGCGCGAGCAGCTCCGCAGCCGCGACCCGGACCAGACCGGCTGGCGACGGAGTCTCGGCCGGAAGCACCGGCAAGTCGAACAGATCGACGTGCGACGCGGATCCGGCGATCATGGTGGCCTGCACGGGATCCAGGTCACCGGGCCTGCTCACCTCGGGGCCCGCGATGCGATATCC
Organism: Nocardia citri; assembly: GCF_054065835.1. Lineage (NCBI taxonomy): Bacteria > Bacillati > Actinomycetota > Actinomycetes > Mycobacteriales > Nocardiaceae > Nocardia > Nocardia citri. Next base: position 14,331 of record NZ_JBSUQM010000045.1, on the reverse strand, counting down.
GTCACGGTAGCGGGCCCAGTACACCTCACGGCGGCGCGCGTCGGTGACCACGAGCAGTTCGCTCTCGGCGGTGATGTCTGGCAGCACCGAGGGTTCCAGGCCCGCGTCGGCGGCGATCGCGTCGAGGCTGCACACGCCGTAGACCGGGATGCCGAGCGCATCACCGAAGGCGGCCGCGGTCGCCATGCCGACCCGCAGTCCGGTGAACGGACCCGGACCGATACCGACCACGACGGCTTCGATATCGGCCCTGGAACGATCTGCCTCCGAGAGGCATTCGAGGATTTGCGGGGTCAGCACCTCGGCGTGGGCGCGGGCGTCGACCCGAACGCGAGCGGCGACGGTGCGCACCCTCGCCGGGGCGACGGTGCCGGGGGCGGCCTGCTCCAGATCCACCAATCCCGCTGTAACGGCGGGTGTCGCGGTGTCGACGGCTAGTACAAGCATGATTGACCCAACGATACCGGGTGGTACCTGCGCGCGGTGCAGAGCTACTCGGTAGTTACGGCACCTGGACGAACCGCTGGCTGCGCGACCTAACCGATCCATTCCCAGATCGCGGTTCGGACTTCGGAATTCGGTTCGCGCGAGAGCAACACATACAGGTGCCGCTCGGCGAGGTGTTCCACGACACCCTTGCCCCACTCCACCACTACGACCGCCTGATGCAGATCGGTGTCGAGATCCAGGGCGTCCAGTTCATCCAGATCGCCGGCGAGTCGGTAGGCATCCACGTGCACCAGCGGTACCGGCGCGGCACCCTTGCGCTGTCCGGCACGGTGCTGGCGGGCGATGATGAAGGTCGGCGAGCTGACCCGGCCCTGCACGCCGAGACCTTCGGCGATACCGCGGGTCAGTGCGGTCTTGCCCGCGCCGAGCGGTCCGTCGAGCACCACCAGATCACCCGCGCCCAGTCCGGCCGCGAGTTCGCGACCGAAGGCCTCGGTGTCGGCGACCGTGGGCAGAATCCGTTGCTGCCGTTCAGCCACCGGCGACCTCCGCGATTGATGGGATTTCCTCGATGACTCCCGCGCGCACGAGCAGCCGGTCGAGTGCGGCGTTGACGAGATCCGGGAACTGTATGTGCGCCATATGCGCGGCGTCATCGAGCCGGACGAGTTCGCTATCGGGTAATTCGCGCGCCAGCGCCCGCGAGTTGCGGAACGGAATGACGACATCGTGCGCGCCGCCGAGCACCAGCACCGGCAGCCCCGAGAGCGTCGGCAGGGCGGCCGATTCGTCGTGCAATTCGATAGCCTTCAGGAATTTCACGATCGTTTCGACGGGCGTGCGGTCGATCATGAGCGTGGTGAAGCGCGACAGGGTGGGGCTCACCGGTCCGTGAAACGAGCTGACGTGCAGTATGGGCGTGATCACATGCCGGACGGTGTCGCGCCCGGCCTGCACCAACGCGGGCGCGGCGTGCACAGCCAAGCGGAAACCATCGACCGCCGGGTTGCGCAGCAGCTGTGCGATGCCCGCCGAGGTGACCTCGGCCGCCGCGGTCGAAAGCAGACCGACCCCGATCACCCGCGCGGCGAACAGCTCCGGGAACTGCGCGGCCGCCGCCAGCACCGCCATACCGCCGAGCGAATGACCGACCAGGACCACGGGACCGGTCGGGACGGTCGCCCGGATGACGGCGGCCAAATCGCGGCCGAGTTGGGCGACAGTGCAGCTGTCGCTGCTCGGCACTCCGGAGCGGCCGTGGCCGCGCAGATCGAAGAAGACCAGCCGAGCGGTTGTGCCCCAACGTTTTTCCAGATCGCGGCGCTGGAAGTGGTAGGACTCCATGGTGTTGCAGAAGCCGTGCACGAAGATTACGGTGACCGGGGCATCGGGTCGGCCGCATTCCCGGGTGGCAAGGCGCACACCGTCTTCGGTGAGCACCGCACCGGAGCGGTCCTCGTCGAACAGATGGAAGTTCTCGTCGCGGTATTCGTCGGCGCGGGCGGGCCAGAGCACGCGGGTACCGATGCGGCGCAAGGCGTGGGCACCGGCAAGCGCACCGACCACACCAAAGGTGGCGAGACCGCCGCGGACGACCGTTCTCATCGAATACCCCCTATGTGGCGCCGCAGCACTCGGCCGTGTGGGGCGCATACGATCTCGTAGTGGATGGTGCCGAGCAGATCGGCCCAGTCCTGGGCACGCGGTTGGTCCGCGCCGAACAGGATCGCGGTGTCGCCCTCGGTGACGCCTGCGGCGTTGTCGCCGAGATCGACGATGAATTGGTCCATGCAGACGCGACCGACGTTGGGGCGCAGCCCCCCGCCGAGCCACACCGCGAAACGGTTGCTCATCGGACGGAACACGCCGTCGGCGTATCCGGCGGGAATCAGGGCGACAGTGGTGTCGTGCGGCGCGATCCACCGGTGGCCGTACGAGATGCCCGCACCGGCGGCGACCTGCTTGACCAGGGCAACGCGCGCTTGGAAGGTCATCGCGGGGCGCAGGCCGAACTCGCCGAGTTCGGGTATCGGGGTCAGGCCGTACACCGCGATACCGGGCCGAACCATATCGAAGGCCAGATCCGGGCGGGTGAGCGTCGCGGCCGAGTTCGCGAGGTGGACCAGTTCCGGTTCGAGGCCGTGCTCCTTGGCGGCGGCAACCGCCTCGACGAATCGCTCGCGCTGGACGTCGAGGAAGGGATGTTGCGGCTCGTCGGCATGTGCGAGGTGGGAGAAGATCGCGCGAAACCGCACCACGCGTTCGTCCACCAGCGTGCGCAGGGTCGCGAGCACCTCCGGATACTCGAGCGAGGCGATGCCGTTGCGGTTGAGGCCGGTGTCGACCTTGAGCGAGACGATGGCGGTCCGGCCGGTGGCGCGCGTCGCGGCCTCGACCGCGCGCAGGTGCTCCAAGGAGGAGACACCGATTTCGATATCGTGCTCGATCGCGGCGCCGAAGTCGGCATCGGAATTATTGAGCCAGCACAGGATCGGGGCGGTAATTCCGGCGATCCGCAATCGCACAGCCTCGGCGACCGTGGTGACCCCGAGTTCGGCCGCACCGGCCGCCAGCGCGGCCCGCCCGACCTCGACGGCGCCGTGGTTGTAGCCGTCGGCCTTGACCACCGCCATCACCGCCGCATCCCCCGCATATGCACGCAGGATCCGCACGTTGTGGGCGATGGCATCCAGATCGATAACCGTCTCCACTTGCGCCTCCACGCTTAGTGATCCTGCCATTCGGCGTCCGGCTCGCGCGAGGGCGCCTGTTTATGCGGCGGCGAGGGCGCGCAGGACCCGGATCGCGGGCCGCAGGTGAGCGAGGAGCGGAGTTGCCGAGGTGGGGGCGGCGCGGGAGTGGTTTTCGTGGGCGGCGAGGTTGGCGGCGAGGGCGTGGACGCGGGCGGCGGCGGCAGCGGACCAGGCGGGGTCGTGCCCCGCGGCGAGGAGGGCGCCGATGATGCCGGAGAGGACGTCGCCCGCCCCGGCGGTGGCGGCCCAGGAACCACCCGCTTCGTTGACGAGTACGCGGCGATCCGGGCTGGCGACGAGGGTGGCGCGGCCTTTGAGCAGGACGGTGAGTCGCCAGGATTCGGCGAGGTCGCGGACGGCGGCTACCCGATCCTGGCCGACCTCGTGCCCGGTCAGGCGGGCGAACTCACCTGCGTGCGGGGTCAATACCGTGGGAGCGGTGCGGCCGCGGACCAGGTCGGGATCGGCGGCGAGCAAGGTGAGGCCATCCGCGTCGATGACGACGGGAAGGTCGGTGGCGAGGATTTCGGCGAGTCGTTTGCGGGCGTCGATGTCGGTGCCCGCGCCGGGGCCGAATACCCAGGACTGCACTCGGCCGGTGGACGAGATGGTCTGAGCGGCAATGACTTCGGGGAAGTGATCGAGGACATCGGCCGCGCCGCTTCCGGTATAGCGGACCATACCGGAGGTGGCCGCGACGGCGGCACCGGTGCACAGCACGGCGGCGCCGGGATAGGTCGCGCTGCCCGCGCAAATGCCGGTGACACCCTGCGTGTATTTGTCGTCGGCGGGTCCCGGGATCGGCCATCGCGCACCGATCCCAGCTGGCTCCAGTGCCGCGAGCTTCGGTTCGGGTAGCCGTAAACCGATGGGCACCAATTCGATTCGGCCGCAGTAGGGGGCAGCGAGGGCATGCACCGGCTTAAGGGCGCCGAATGCGACCGTGACCTGGGCGCGGACAGCGGGGCCGGTCACCGCGCCGGTATCCGGGTCCACACCGCTCGGCAGGTCGGCGGCGATGATCGGAATATGCAGAGCCGCAACGATTTCCGCCGCCACCGGGCGCAGCGGACCATGGCCGGAGATGCCGACGATGCCATCGATCACCAGATCAGCTGCGCCCAAGCGTGTTTCGTTCCGCATTGCTGCTTCGTGGCTCGATCCGGCATCGTCCGACGCCGCTGAGCTCGCGGCGCCAAGACGCGATACTTCCGTCGCGGTTCGAATCCGACCACCTGCCTTGCGCAGTGCGGCAAGGCCTTTCGCGTGGGCGCGTTCCGGATCGAGTAGCACCGCGGTCACGGCGACGCCGCGTCGGCGCAGCATTGCTCCGGCCCAGAGTACGTCACCGCCGTTATCGCCGGAGCCGACGAGCAGTAACACCGACCTACCAGCGATGCCGCCGGTCCGCGCACGCAACTCACTCGCGACCACCGTTGCCAATCCGTAGGCCGCGCGATGCATCGGCATGCCCTCGGGGACACGGGTGAACAGCTCGGCCTCGGCCGCGCGCACTTCATCGGCGGTGAAATAGCCCCGCTGGCTGGACATGAACGCTCGCCTCCACTGCGTCGATCGGACACTGCGGTTCCGCTCGTCGGGATACGCCGAAGCGGCAACGCTGGCGCCGCGCGGGCCCGCACGGTCAGCAGACTACGCTTGACCGTCATGCCGATGGTGCGCCGCGCGATGTCCACCCGGATCGCAACCGGATTCGTCCTGGCTGCGACGCTATCGCTGGCAGGGTGCGGCTCCGGCGATACGCACTCGACCGCCGCATCGACCACAGCGACGGCCGGTCAGGTGCCAACCGCCAAGTCCGGCGATTCGAAACCCGCCGCCGTCACCGTCGACGTCACGGATATGAAATTCTCCCCCGCCGATGTCACCATCAAGGTCGGCGAGACCGTGACCTGGAAGTTCAAGGACTCTGTGCCACACACCGTCCAAGGCATCGGCGATAAGGCCATGGGCATCAACAGCCCGATCTTCGACAAGGGCCAATGGAGCTACACCTTTTTCGCCCCCGGCACCTACCGCTACCTCTGCTCCCTGCATCCCGAAATGCGCGGCACCGTCACCGTCGAGTAGCCGGACCCGATCGGCCCTCCGCGTCGAGATCACGGCCCCGGCGACCACATCGGCATCACCTTCGAGGCGGGTGACCAGGCAGGTCGTCGCGCTCTGGCTGAGCACCACGGCTTCGGCGACATGGTTCATGCGCAGACACCGGCTATCCATCCGGGATCTGCGCCATCCTGCGGCCCCACCGATCCGGTGGGGCCGGTGCTGACGACCCGGCGCAGCCATCTCGCAGATCCTCGATTACTTCAGCGTCCGAGCATGGCCGGTCGCGATCATCCGCGCTGAATCGCCACCGCTCCCGGCATGCCGCTGAGAAACGGCACACCACCGCGTTACGTTTTGGCTCCGCTCGACGAGCGAACGAGACCGCGCGCTATTCGACGGTGACGGACTTCGCCAGGTTACGCGGCTTGTCGATGTCGTACCCGCGCGCCTGAGCGACCTCAGCGGCGAAGATCTGCAGCGGAACCGTCGACAGCAACGGCTGGAAAAGCGTTGGCGCCGAGGGGATTTCGATGAGATCGTCGGCGAACGGGCGCACCGTATCGTCCCCCTCCTCGGCGATCACGATGGTGCGGGCGCCACGGGCCTGGATCTCGCGGATATTGCTGAGCAGCTTCGAATGCAGTACCGCGCGTCCCTTGGGTGAGGGCATGACGACGATCACCGGCAGCCCCTGCTCGATCAGCGCGATCGGACCGTGCTTGAGCTCACCCGCCGCGAATCCCTCGGCGTGCATGTACGCGAGTTCCTTGAGTTTGAGCGCACCTTCCAGCGCCACCGGGTAGCCGACGTGGCGGCCGAGGAACAGCACGGTCGGCACGTGCGCAAGTTCCCTGGCAATCGCGCGCACCTGCGGCGCGGTCTCCAGCACCTGCTGCACCAGCTGCGGCATCGCCTCGAGTTCGGCGAACTCACGCGCCACCTCATCCGGATACTTGGTGCCGCGGGCCTGCGCCAAGGCCAACCCGACCAAGTAGTTCGCCGCCACCTGCGCCAGGAACGCCTTGGTGGACGCGACACCGATCTCCGGTCCGGTCCTGGTGTAGAGCACGGCATCGGACTCGCGCGGAATCTGTGCGCCATTGGTATTGCAGATGGCGAGCACGCGCGCCTTCTGTTCCTTCGCGTGCCGCACCGCCTCGAGCGTGTCGGCGGTCTCACCCGACTGTGAAATCGCCACCACCAGCGTCGACCGGTCCAGAACCGGGTCGCGGTAGCGGAATTCGCTGGCCAGCTCCACCTCGACGGGCAACCGGGTCCAGTGCTCGATCGCATACTTGGCCAACAGTCCGGCGTGATAGGAGCTGCCGCAGGCGACGACGAACACTTTGTCGAAGTCGCGCAATTCCTGATCGGCGAGGCGCTGCTCGTCCAGCACAATCCGGCCACCGGCCTCGTCGTGGGTGAAGTGGCCGATCAGCGTGTCGGCGACACCGGCCGGCTGCTCCTCGATCTCCTTCAACATGAAGAAGTCGTGGCCGCCCTTCTCGGCGGCGGCCAGATCCCAGTCGATAGTGAACGGGCGGGTCCGCGCAAGTGCGTCGCCGCCCGCGAAATCGGTGACGATGTAACTATCGGCGGTGATCACCACGGCTTGGTCCTGGCCGAGTTCGACGGCCTCGCGGGTGTGCTCGATGAATGCGGTGACATCGGAGGCGATGAACATCTCGCCCTTGCCGACTCCAACGACCAGCGGTGTCGAGCGACGCGCGGCGACAATGACGTCCGGGTGGTCGGCATGGGCGAAGACCAGTGTGAACGCACCCTCCAGCCGGCGCAACACGGCGAGCGCGCTCGCCGCGAAATCACCCGCCGTCGGGCCTTCGGTGTATGCGCGCGCAACCAGGTGCACGGCGACCTCGGTGTCGGTATCACTGCTCAGCTCGATACCGGCGTCTTCGAGCTCCCGTCGTAGCGGGGCGAAGTTTTCGATGATGCCGTTGTGCACGACAGCCACCTTGTTGGTGGTGTCGCGGTGTGGGTGGGCGTTGCGGTCGGTCGGCGCGCCGTGAGTCGCCCAGCGGGTGTGCCCCATGCCAGTGGTGCCGGCGAAGTGGTCGGTCCCGATTTCGGTGAGTTCGGCCTCGAGATTGGCCAGTTTGCCCGCCTTGCGTTCCACCGCCAACACGCCCGCGCCATCCAGGATCGCGACGCCCGCGGAGTCGTACCCTCGATATTCCATGCGGCGCAAAGCGTCAACGACAACGCCGAGGGCATCCCGGTACCCGACGTACCCCACGATTCCGCACATGGCTCACCAGAGTACTTATCGGATAACGTTCACGTCGTGTCGGCGTCTGTGAAATCACTTCTGAGTACCCTGACCAGCCGGGGGCCCCACCGCGTACTGCGCGGCAATCTCGCCATCGCCGGTCAGCCCGGCGTGGTGTTCACCCCGGAGTCCGGACTGAACCTACCCGCGGTCGCCTTCGGCCACGGCTGGCTGACCAGCGCCGCCAACTATCGCGCCACCCTCGAACACCTGGCGTCCTGGGGTTTTGTCGCCGCGGCCCCGGATACTGAGCGCGGGCCGATTCCGTCACATCTCGGGCTGGCCACCGATCTGCTCACCACCCTGGATATCTGCACCGGCGTCCGGTTGGGTGACGGCGCGATCAGCGTGCATCCGGACCGGCTGGCGCTGGCCGGACACGGCATGGGCGCGGGCGCCGCAGTAATCGCCGCCGGACAACGTCGCGTTGCCGCGGTCGCCGCCCTCTACCCGGCGCCCACCGCACCCTCCGCCGAGACCATCGCGCCCTATATCGATACGCCCGCGTTGGTTTTGGCGGGGGCCACCGATATCGAATCGGTCAGCTCGAACGCGATCCCGCTGGCCGCCGCTTGGGCCGGACCGGTGGTGTTGCGGGAGGTCGACGGGGCCTCACACAACGGCATTGTCGAGGGGCGCCGGGCGCTCGCAGCACTGGGTGCCGGAAAGCATGACGCCAAGACCACGCGGACCACACGGGCCATCTTGACCGGCTATCTGCTACACGAACTATTGCGCGACAAGACATATGCGGCATTCTCCGATCCGGAGGCGCTCATCCCGCACACCACGCTGGTCGATCCGCAAGCGCCGCCCGAACAGGACAAGCCGAAGCTCTCGGTCCTGCAAATCGCGCAACTATTGCGCAAATAGCACGCTGGCGCGTTTGGTCAGGGGCGTAGTCCATCGAGCGCGAGTTCGACGAACCGCCGCCGATCGCCGAACCCGTCGCGGCTGATCCTGGCCACCGCGCCGACGCGCATATAGGGAGGTCGGCGACGGTCGCGACGCCGCCCTCCTGCACACCGAGCTCCGTAAACAACTCACCACCCCCGCACCACGTCCAAGGCACGACATGGCCAATGACGGCCGCTACACCGAACTCCGCGACCCCGCATAACAATCCGCCCCACTCCACCACCTGGATCGACCAAGTAACCCAACGCTTCCGCGAAGCGGAAGAACACCGCTGGTAGCCGCCGGTTGTGCACCCAAACCTATTGCGGCATTACGTCTTCGGGTAAACCACAAACTCCCCTCCCGGCCCTCAGATCAACCAACTCTTGCGACGGTAATACTCCGACTCCTCATCACCCTCGTCATCGATCGGCATCACAACATTCTGCGCCTTACGAGCCGCGATCGACCGCGCAATCGCCTCCCGCTGCTCGCGAGCCTCCGCCGCCACGCGCTCTTGCTCCGCCCGCGCCTCGACCTCGAGCCGTTCCTTCTCCTCCGCCGCGGCCTTTGCCTTTGCTATTTCTTCGGCATGGTCCTCCCAGAACTCGCGCATTTCGATGGCGGACTGTTCGGCAAGTTCGCGGTCCTTGTCCGTAGTCCGCTTGTTGATCTCTTCGAACTCGTCCAACAGCATCGTCGAACGTCGGCGTATCTCGTCGACGATGTTCTCCATATCGTCCGAGTAGTTCACGATGACACCCCTCCTCGACGATTGCTGATCAGGTTGACACCTGAGTACCAGCTCACAGTGGGCCCGCCTCGGCCAGTTCGGCGCCACTGTCGCCAAGCTCCTCCGGTTGCGGATTCCCGTTCGGCATCGGCTGCGGAGTGTGCTCGCCATCCTCTTCCCGTTTACCGGTGGGAGTTCCTGGAATGGCGCCCAGGCTGCCCGCCGAATCCTCCTCGGTCGAAGGAGTCCCCGCAGCCGACTTCTCGGGAACGCCTTCCTTCGTCGGCTTGTCGCCGGATGTGGCGCCGTCCTCCGTCGACTCGTCTGTCGAGATGATCGGGATCCCTTTCTCATCCAGCTTTACGCCGTATTCGTGCGCCTTACCGTCCGCATCGGTCACCACAAGTTTCGGCTGCCCATCCGCACCTATCTCGACTTTGACGTGCTTACCACCCAGATCGAACTCGGCAGCGGTCTTGTCCTCATCGCCGTCCGGCTTGCCGTCGCCATCCTTGTCCTCGGCTTGCTTCGTCTCGAAAGTTTTTGTCAGCTGCTCGATCGCATTGTCGACGCTGTCCTTGATCGAGGTGCCGATCGAGGTGAGTCCTGAACTGACAGATTCGCCGAGCGAGGTCAACTGTGACGCAGCCGAGGTCAGGGAGGACAGCCCAGATAGCAGGCTGCTTGTGGTCGTGTTCGTCGAAGTCGGGTTCGTTGTCGTACCTGGAGCACTAGGCGTGCCCGGGGTCCCAGGCGTACCGGGAGAGCCCGGCGTGCCAGGCGTACCAGTAGTGCCAGGCGTACCGGGAGAGCCCGGCGTACCAGGCGTACCAGGCGTACCAGGCGTACCGGGCGTGCCAGGGGTGCCCTGCGTACCGGGAGTGCCAGGGGTTCCCGGCGTACCGGGAGTGCTCGGCGTCGCGGTCGGCACGCCTGCCGGGCGGTCGTATCGGGCGTCCGAGACCTTGTCCAGATCCCGGATTATCTGGTCGTATACCTGTTTGACGCCGCGATCAGCCGAGTCGCACGCATCGGTGAAGATCTTGATCTTCGCTGCATAGTCCGGTTTGAAGACATTCTCGAGCCAATGCTTACAGCGATCCTGAATCCGATGGTTGTAATCAGATCCCGGCATGACATAACCGTCCTGCCTTATTTCCCAAGCGTCAACCCCTCCGGTCAGATCCGGAAAGATTCGCCACAGCTTGCTGAGCAGGCTGTACTCGGTCGCATTACTCCAGGCAATACTCTTACCGGAGATTATGCTGTCGATATCCTCAGGAGTTTTTTCGGCGATCTTGATACCCTCACCATTCTCGAGGATATAGCGGACTGCCTCGGCCTTCAGCTTGGTCGCCGCACGCAGCCCACCGAAGGAGTCTGCAATGGACTTTCTAGCGTTCTCCGCCGCTTTCCAATTGGTATCCGCTTGACTGATTTGCTTGTTCAGCATGTCAAGCGCCGCGTTGGCCGCCTGCCCCGTCCAGAGCGAAGGAAGAGTCCGCGCATACCCGCGCTGCACGTCCAACTGAGCGCCAGCTTCCTGGAGAACAGTCTGCAGCTTCGAAGAGGTGCCCTGCAGTTTATCCTCGTTCAGCCCATTTTGCTCATAAAGGCGTTTGTGTAGCTGGGCATATGACGGAGACCCGCCGGGCAGATCGCCGAACGCCCGTCGATACCGCGGCTCGAAATATTCGAAGTACAACAAACCTCGCGAACCAATGTCCAGATATTCCCTAACGGTCGCATTCGCAGGGACGCTGAACGCCATCGTATATACCCCCTCGGTCGGCCTCGTGCATGTCCGAACTATAGCTATTTCTTGTCATTGCCGAGCTTTGCTATGTCGTGCGAGTTTTCGTCGTCGGTATTCGAGTACTTCACGACCGAAGCCCCCACCACATCGGATGTCGCCAACGTTGCCTCCGACCAGTTTCCCAGCCAGGTGTAGATCTTCTCCAGTCCGTCCTGGATCTTCTTTCCGCGGTCGTGGTAGTTTTCACCGGCATCGGCAGGTCCGAACAAATTATCGGCCACATCCTTGGCGCGATTTCGCACGGCTTGTCCCGAACCCCCGAGGTCATTCGCGAATCGCCCGAGTTCCCCTGTCTTCACACCGAGCATGCTCGAATCACTCACCGTCCACTCCCCTCCTTCTCCGAGTCGCCGACCAATCGACCTCAGCTCGAAACACTGACGCGGCCATACTTCCTCCGACGCACGCGACTCGCATTCGGTTCCATCTGTACCGTGTCCCAGGTCGTATCAGCAGAAATCTACTGGGTGGGTCTATCGGCTACAACCGACCTCGGCCCAGCGACGGGGGTCTCACACCGTATCGATCGGATCCGCAGGTTCCACTGATCCGCACGTCTGTCGCGCGGATCAGTTCAGCCTGCGGCCGACGGTACCCACGGAGGGTCTGAGATGTGGGGGCCGTTGTCGGACAGTTCAATTGGGGTCCACAGTGTCGTCGAGACATAGACCGACGACAGGTCCCGGCCAGGTCGAGTACGCGGATCGCGGCACTGGGAACGCGGCGATCCCAGTGCGGCAAGCAGTTCGTCGTGCGGACCGGATCAGCGGCTAGTTGCCGATCTTGCCCTTATCGGTCCGCACCCACTCCGACGACCCATCGGGATGCCGGTAGAACTCCCATGCGGAGTAGTCGCCGTCCTTCTCCACCACGGTCACCTGGTCGGCGATGCCGTCGTGGTCCCAGTCGGTCCACACCTGCATGGCCTCGGGGCCGGTGGTGGTGACGGTGTCGAGGGTGCCGTCGCCGTCGATGTCCTGGGTGGGGTGGTGCAGTTCGACTTCGCCGAGGCCGTCCAAGGAGGAGGATGCGTCGATGCCGGGTAGATCCATGCCCGGGAATTCACCTGAGGTGATCATGACTCCTCCTGGTCGGGACTCGCGTCGGTGACACGGCGGTCGATCGGTGGCTATCGATCCATAGTGTCATCCGCGAGTCCCGGGCGCAGCGCCTGCCCTATTTGTTGGGGACAATCACTTATTCGGAATGATGAGCCACAACACCAGATACACGATGAACTGCGGGCCGGGGAGCAGGCAGGACAGAACGAACAGCAGGCGAACGACGTTGGCGTTCCAACCGAAATATTCGGCGATGCCACCGCAGACACCAGCGATCCACTTATCACTGCTGGATCGGGTCAGGCGTCGGGTGGGGGCGGGGGCGGTCATGGAGTTCCCTCTCTGGTGATATTCGCTACGACATCAACTCTGCCGAGGAAAACCGCGCCGGACATCGATCACATGACCTATCCCAACCCTGATTTCCGCAGGTCGGAACTCAGGGTGCGACCCCGAGTCCACGTTGACCCGGCCCGATGCGGACGCGTCGGCCGAGCACGGCAGACTCGTGCGAGTGAGCACCACTCTGCACGCTCGCGGACTGTCCGCGGGCCACGGCGAACGAACCCTGTTCGACGACCTGGACTTCACCCTGGCCGCGGGTGATGTGATCGGCCTGGTCGGCATGAACGGCGCGGGCAAGTCGACGCTGCTGCGTATGCTCGCGAACCGATCCACGCCTACCGGCAGCATCACCTTGTCACCGCCCGACGCCACTGTCGGATACCTGACACAGGAGCCCGAGCGGGTCCCCGGGGAGACGGTGCACGAATTCCTCGGCCGCCGTACGGGTGTCGCCGAGGCCCTGCGGATCATGGATGCCGCGGCACAGCGTTTGGCCGACGGCGGCGAGGACGAATATTCGCCGGCCCTCGAGCGCTGGCTCGCACTCGGCGGCGCCGATCTGGACCAGCGGGCCCAGGAGGTCGCGGCGGATCTCGGTCTCGCGGAAAGCCTTCCGAACGGCCTCGATACCCCGATGATCGGACTCTCCGGCGGCCAGGCGGCACGGGCGGGACTCGCATCGGTGTTGTTGTCCCGCTTCGACATTCTGCTGCTCGACGAGCCGACCAATGACCTGGATCTCGACGGCCTAGCCCGGCTCGAACAGTTCGTGACCGGCGTTCGGGTTCCGCTGATGGTGATCAGTCATGATCGAGAGTTCCTGGCGCGCACAGTAAATCGCATCATCGAGCTCGATCTCGCACAACAACGGGTGGGGATCTACGACGGCGGCTACGAGTCGTACCTGATGGAGCGAGAGATCACGCGCCAGCATGCCCGCGAGGCCTATGCGGAGTACGCCGATACCAAGGCCGGGCTCGAAGCCCGCGCCCAGATGCAGCGCAACTGGCTCGAACACGGCGTTCGCAATGCCCGGCGAAAGGCGCGCGACCCCAAGAAGGTCGACTCCGATAAAGCGGGTCGCAAAATGCGCGCGGAATCCACCGAGAAGCAGGCCGCCAAAGCCCGCCAGACCCAGCGGCGCATCGAACGCCTGGAGGTCGTCGACGAGCCGCGCAAGGAGTGGGAGCTGCGCATGAGTATCGCCGCCGCCCCGCGCAGCGGCTCGGTGGTCGCCACCTTGTCCAATGCCACGGTCACCCGAGGAGAATTCGACCTCGGCCCGATCACGACCCAGGTGGACTGGGCCGACCGCATCGTGCTGACCGGCGCCAATGGTTCCGGAAAGTCGACGCTGCTCGCGCTGCTGCTCGAAAAGATTCAGCCGGACAATGGAACTGCGGCACTCGGCTCCGGCGTCGAAATCGGCGAGGTCGACCAGGCGCGTGGCCTGTTCCGCGGAAGTGCCGCCCTCGCGAACACTTTCAGTGCCGAAATGCCCGACTGGTCCGACGCCGACGTCCGCACTCTCCTGGCCAAATTCGGCGTGCGCGGCCCACATGTCCTGCGTCCCTGCGAAACCCTGTCCCCTGGCGAACGCACCCGCGCCGCTCTCGCCCTCCTACAAGCCCGCGGCGTAAACCTGCTCGTGCTCGACGAGCCGACCAACCACCTCGACCTACCCGCGATCGAACAACTCGAGCAGGCCATCGAATCCTTCGAAGGCACAATGCTTCTGGTAACCCACGACCGCCGCATGCTGGACTCGATCACCGCAACCCGCCGCTGGCACCTGAACAGCGGCCACCTCACCGAAAGCTGAGTCCGCCTCGTAGATTCATCACCCCAAGCCAGCTTCCTCGACCGACAAACAACGAAGGCCGATCGGGCTCACCGGATTCGCCATCGCAACTCTG
>NZ_JBSUQM010000044.1:0-23168 GCF_054065835.1 Nocardia citri | reverse complement strand
CAGGTTCGTAACGCTGCTCGGTCACCGCTGGGACATGGGGTAGCTCGACACGTCGACTGCGGGTGGGCGGTGGGCGACCGGTGCTGTCCACCCGGATTTATGCGGCGGTGTCGCTGTCCGGCTGCGATCGAGATCGTAGCCATTGCCGGTGTTGTTCGCGTTCACGGCGTCTGCGGGCTTCGCGTTCGCGTTCGTTGCGAGTGTGGATGCGGGTCAGTACGGCGGTGAGGAGTTCGTTGGCGTGATGGCGGTGGTTGATCGTCGGGGTGCCGGTCGGGTCGATATGCTCCGGCGCGATCCAGGCGGTGCGGCCCGGAAATTTCGAATTCCTGCCCTCTGCAACAGTTTTCCAGCCGCCCGGGCCGTCGTGAACGAGGGCATGGCACGCGTCGCAGGCCAGCACGAGATTGTCGATGTCCGTGCGTCCGCCCTTGCCGTAGTCCAGGATGTGGTGGACTGCGCAGAGGCTTGCCGGTGCGTCGCATCCCGGGCGTGAGCAGCCGCGCAGGGCGGCGATCAGCGCCAGTCGTTGTGCCCGCGACCCGAGTCGCTTCATCCGGCCGAGGTGCAGCGGCAGCCCCGCATGATCGAATACGGCCAGATACGGTTGCGACCGCTCGGCCAGCGCCAGCGCATCCTGGATCGGCACCACGCCACCGGTGGCGGTCGTCGCTACACCCGACATTCGTTCCAGGTCGTCGAGTTTCATCGTCAGGACCGTTGTCACCGGCAGGCCGCGGTGGTTGCCCAGGTCCTCGGCGACGAGCCCCGACCGCAGCACGGCGGTCAACGCGTCGTGGTTGCGCTGCGCGGCGCTGCGGTGATCGCGCCGCGCAGCTTCGGCCAGCGCGGCGGGATCCACGGCATCGATGTCGACGGCGGGGCTGTCCGGGTCCTCGGGATTGCAGATGCCAGGGCGGGCATACTTGGCCAGCACCGGATCCAGCAATGCTCGCAGCACCGGATCGATCTCCCCGCGGATCAGTGACATCCAGTCCGGCCGTTGCCGACCCACCGTGATCCCGCGCATGCGAGCCCGATCGTTGGCATCGGTGAGCCGCCCATCGGGGTCCAGATGGGCCAGGATCCGGTCGCCGACTTTGCCGATGTCATCCGGCGATCCGGATCGCGCGAACTCGGCCAGAATCTGCTCGGCCGCCTCCCGATCTTCAGCGACCGCCCCACGCGGCACGCGGTTCATCACATGCGCGATACCTCGCACATGGTCGGCGGAAAGCTCACCGCGCGCCAAAGCGCTTGCGGTGCAGGGCAACTGCGATTGCAGCTGTTCTCCGCCCATATCGCGGAACGCCCCGACCCACTGCGCCGCATGCACCCGACTTCCGGCGTCGGCGCTCGACAACCGCAGCGTCTGCATCAGGAACCGCTTCAGCGTCTTCGACCCGGTGTGCGCGGGGATCGAGCGTTCATCGACCTCGACCAGCAGCCGGTGCTGCAGTGCGGTGAGCCTGCGTGCGCATCGCTCAACATCCCGCATCAGATCCAGCACATCGTTGTCCGACAACTCGACCAGTGGCCGCGCGAGCAGTTCGGAGACCGCCTCGAGCAGCGGGCCTGCCGCTCGGTGCGGATTCTCCGTGCTGTTCGAAAACATGTTCGAATTATATCGCGGAATGATCGCCCGGCACACCCCTGGAGGCCATCTGATCTGCACATCTTCACACTGGACGAGCGACCTAAAAGGCTTGTGCCGCAGTGTAATTCAGCCGGTGGCCCGAGAATCGTTTCGTGATCGGAGCCGAATGCAAGAGCCGGACATGCCGATCGAGCCGTCTTCGAAGGCTGCGGATGTCCGGCCGATCCACGGACATCAGTGCACCGGCCGCGGATCCGGCCTGGCGCTCCAACGTCGCAACGCCGTGCGCGCGACCCTGCTGAACCGGCGGAGGTCATGTTTTCCGGCAGCGGCGCCTGAACGTCGCCGGAATCGGCCGCCGACCCCAGCGACTATTCCAGTGGTGCGATGGCTGTATCCGGTGCCCGGCGTTGCGAAGTTCGCTGCGTCGCATCCGCGATATGTGCGTGTAGAGCACGGGTCTTCCGGATGCGCTGCCTGCCTCGGCCCAGTACGGCTAGCCGGTTCGTTGGCGCTGCCATGCAGGTGTCGGGTTAGAAGATCGGGCTATGCCCGTGGGCAGGTCGCCGACATCGTGTGTCAGCCCTATGCGGTGCAGCGTTTTCAGGGGAGCGGTAAAGGAGAATGTCCTGATCAGACGGTATTGCTGGATACTGGAACAGAGACGTCTCGGACTGCGTGGCTTGGCGGACGAGGGCGCGGGTGCGCTATTCGGCGGATAACGGCCGCGCAACCTGGCGCGGGTGTCGCGCAACATCGCGGCAATCCGCGGCTTCTACTGTGGCGGCAGCGGTAGTGGAGCGAGGTGTGGCGTGGATCTGGACACGATTCGGGATGTGGTTGTGGCTCGGGAGCGGGCTGACCTGGCTTTTGTGGGCGGGGCGTGCGGGGTTCTCGCTGGGGGGACGTTTTTGTTCTCCGAGCCGCAGGACGGGTTGGATCGGCTGGTCGATATCACCGGATTCGGGTGGCCCGCGTTGACGGTGACCGACGATGGGTTGGAGATCGCGGCTACCTGCACTTTGGCGGAGTTCGCCGGGGCGGCGCCGGGGCGGGAGTTGGGGGTGGCGGTGTTGCGGGCGCAGTGGCCGGGGACGGCATTGTTCGCGCAGGCGTGTCGGGCGTTGGTGGCGTCGCACAAGATATGGCGGACGGCGACGGTGGGTGGGAATGTGTGCCTGTCGTTGCCCGCCGGTGCGGTGTTGGGTGCGTTGGTCGCATTGGATGGTGTCGCGCTGGTGTGGTCACCGGATGGGGACGATCGGCGGATTCCGTTGCGGGAGTTCGTGCTCGGGCCCGGACACAATGTGCTCGCAGCAGGCGAGGTGTTGCGCTCGATCACCGTTCCAGCTCGAAGTCTGCACGCGCGCACCGCTTTCCGGAAGATCGCGTTGGCTCCGCTCGGTCGTTCCGGTGCCGTCGTCATGGGCCGCCGCGAGGTGGACGGCCATTGCGCATTGACCATAACCGCCGCGACGACCAGGCCGGTAGTGCTGGATTTCGATTGGATACCCGGCGACATCGAGGTGCGGGAAGCGGTGGCGGCCATCGACCCGATGCTCTGGTTCGACGATCCGCACGGCGCACCGGACTGGCGTCGCCATATCGCCGACGTGCTAGCCCGCGAGGTCGCGGCCGAGCTGAGCACCGAAGTCGGTGACAGGCAATGAGGTTCGAAGTCGACGGCCAGCTGGTGCGGGCCGAACCTCGTCCCGGTCAATGCCTGCGTACGTTATTGCGCGAACACGGCCATTTCGCGGTGAAGAAGGGCTGCGATGCCGGTGATTGCGGTGCGTGCACTGTGCAGCTCGACGGTGTGCCCGTGCACTCGTGCATCATTCCCGCCTATCGTGCCGCCGACCGCACCATAACCACCGCCTCCGGCCTCGGCACCCCAGCAGAGCTACATCCGGTCCAGCAAAGTTTCGTCGACTCCGCCGCCTTCCAATGCGGTTTCTGCACGGCGGGCATGGTGGTCACGGCCGCGGGACTCGGCTGCGGAAGTCAGGGCGCCCCGGATTCCGAGGCGCTACCGGAGCTCATGAAGGGAAACCTCTGCCGCTGCACCGGATATCGCACCATTGTCGATGCGCTGGTCGGCGCGACGCGCAACACGGACCCGGATGCCGCGGCGGTAAGTGGTGCCGGCCCGACCACCGACGCAGATCACGCTTGGGCATCGGGCGGTTGTGCTAGTGCGGGCCCGACCGTGGGCAGCGAGCATGTTTCGGCATCGGGCGGTCACCCGACTGCCGAGCCCGACCCGGCGGGGTGCCCGATCGGCAGCGCTGGAGGTGGCACACAGATCAGCACCGTGGTCGGCTCCACGGCGGAGGTTGATCCGACCCGGCCGGACAATCCCGTCCACGCAAGCGCGGGCATCGGCCTCGGTGCGCCCGCCGGACCGCGAATAGTCACCGGCACAGAGCCGTTCACCTTCGACATCCGTCCGCAGGATGGCACCACCGCTGTGGATGCTTCCATAGCGCCGCCCACGAGCCCCTTGCATATCGCGGTGCTCCCGAGCCCGCACCCGCATGCGCGAATCGTAGCCATCGATACGGCCGCGGCCGAGGCACTGCCGGGCGTACACGCGGTGCTCACGTACGCGGATGCTCCCGATATCGCCTTTTCCACCGCGCGCCACGAAATTCGAGCCGACGATCCGGACGACACCTACGTGCTGGACCGCACGGTGCGTTTCGTCGGACAGCGGGTCGCCGCTGTGGTCGCCGACAGCGTGGATATCGCTCGCGCGGGTTGCCGAGCCCTACGGGTCGAGTACGACATCCTGCCCGCGGTATTCGATCCGACCGAGGCATTGCTGCCGGATGCACCGAAACTGCATGGCGGTAAACCGGATTCGGCTCGCATCGCCGATCCTGAACGCAATCTGGTCGCCGAGATCAGCGGCGAGGTCGGCGAGGTCACCGCGGGCCTCGCGGCGGCGGCGCAGGTGGTCAGTGGCGTCTGGCGCTCACCGCGCGCCCAGCACGTACATCTGGAAACCCATGGCGGTATCGGTTGGTTGGACGCGGACGGCAGGCTGGTCATCCGCTGCAGCACACAGGTCCCGTTCCTGGTGCGCGACGAGCTGTGCCAGCTATTCGGGCTACCGCGCGACCAGGTGCGCGTATTCGCCAAGCGCGTCGGCGGGGGGTTCGGCGCCAAACAGGAAATGTTGGCCGAGGATCTGATCGCGCTGGCGGTACTGCGCACCGGGCGGCCCGTGCAGTACGAATTCACCCGCTCCGACGAATTCAACAGTGCCACTTGCCGTCACCCGATGCGGGTCGCGGTCACCGTGGGCGCGGATGCCGACGGCCAGCTGACGGCCTTGTCGGTCGACGTGCTCGCCGACGCCGGGGCCTACGGCAATCACAGTGTGGGCGTGCTGTTCCACAGTGTCGGCGAATCCATCGAGGTCTACCGCTGCGCCAATAAACGCGTCGAGGCGAAGACGGTCTACACCAACAACATTCCCTCCGGCGCATTCCGCGGCTACGGCCTCGGACAGATCATCTTCGGCGTCGAATCGGCCATGGATGAATTGGCGCGCGCACTCGATATCGAACCGTTCGAATTCCGCCGCCGCAATGTCATCGTCCCCGGTGACGCGTTCGTCGGCGCCGAAGTGGGCGACAGCGATCTCGACTTCGGTAGCTACGGCCTCGACCAATGCCTCGACCTGGCCCAACGCGCCCTGCTGCGCGGCAATGGCGTGCGCGCGCCGGGGCCGGACTGGCGGGTGGGCACCGGTATGGCGCTGGCCATGATCGCCACCATCCCACCGCGCGGCCACCGCTCGCAGGCCACCATCACACTGCTCCCCGACGGACACTACGAACTTCGGGTGGGCACAGTGGAATTCGGCAACGGCACCACCACCGTGCACGCGCAACTCGCGGCAACGGCGCTACATACCGACGTGCGCCGCATAGTGATTCGCCAATCGGACACCGATATCGTCGGCTACGACACCGGTGCCTTCGGATCCACCGGCATCACCGTCGCGGGCAAGGCCACCTATGCCGCGGCCGTGGCCTTGCGCGAGCACATCCTGGTCCGGGCCGCCAAGCTGACCGGTCGCGCCGAAGCCGAATGCGTGCTGGCGGCCGATGGTGTCCGCTGCGGCGACCGGCTGATCGGCGCCACCGAACTGCTGGCCGACGGCGAGTTGTCCGGACACGGCGAACACGCGGGCAGTCCGCGTTCGGTCAGCTTCAATGTGCAGGCGTTCCGCGTCGCCGTGCAGCCGGAGACCGGGGTGGTGCGCATCCTGCAATCCGTCCAGGCCGCCGATGCGGGGACGGTGCTCAATCCGGTGCAGTGCCGTGGTCAGGTGGTCGGTGGTGCGGCCCAGGCCATCGGCACCGCGCTCTACGAGGACATGCGCTCCGCTCAGGGGGTGGTAACCACGCCGACGCTGCGGCACTATCACATCCCGCAGTTCGCCGATCTCCCACACACCGAGGTCTATTTCGCCGAAACCGCTGATGCCCTGGGCCCACTCGGTGCGAAGTCGATGAGCGAATCCCCGTACAACCCGGTCGCCCCCGCATTGGCGAATGCCGTCCGCGATGCTGTCGGGATACGACAGACCAGTTTGCCGATGACGGCGGACCGGATCTGGCGCGCCCTTCAGGAAGGAGACCAGGGGTGAGCATGCAGCCGCGGCTGCCCGAGAATGTCCGTGCTCGCATCGACGCGTTACTCGATACGGTCGACGCCGACTTGCGGACCCGCTACCCGGGCCCCGATGGCCGGATCCAGCCGATCCACACCGCCTACGTCCCGGCCGACCGGGCTACCGCGACGACTCCCGCCGAATGGGGTGCGGCGGCGCTCGAACTGCTCGATCGCCACCACGAATTGCTCGCCGGAATCGACGGCACCGACGCGCTGCTCACCGTGCGCGGACAACTCGCGCGGCGGCCGATCCAGGATCTGCGCATCGACTTCGAGGACGGCTACGGCTTGCGCGCCGATGTCGAGGAGGACCGGGCCGCCACCGATGCGGGCGCGACACTGGCCGAATGGGTACGCCAACCCGGTGGGCCGACCAGCCTGGGCATCCGAATGAAGGGCCTGGGGGGCACCGAACGCGCTCGCGCTTTACGCACCCTCGAGCTGGTCTTGGCCGCCGCGGGCGGTGTGCCACCGGGTTTCGTCTTCACGGTTCCGAAGATTCGTGCGGTGGAACAGGTTTCGGCGCTGGTCGCACTGTGTGACGGACTCGAGCGTGGCGCTGGACTCGATGCGGGCGCGCTGCGGTTCGAATTGCAGATCGAGAGCCCACAGGCGATCATCGCCGCCGACGGCAGCACTCCGATCGCCAAGATGCTCCAGCTGTCCGAAGGTCGTTGCAGTGCTTTGCATTTCGGCACCTACGACTACACAGCCGCCTGCGGTGTCGCCGCGCCCGATCAGGCGCTCGACCATCCGGCGGCGGACTTCGCGAAGTCGGTCATGCAGGTGGCCGCGGCGCAGACGGGGGTGTGGATCTGTGACGGCTCCACTCAGATCGTGCCGGACCGTGATCCGGAATCCGCACTGCACAACCATCATCGGCTCGTCAGCCGGGCGCTGCGCCTCGGCTACTACCAGGGTTGGGATATGCATCCGGGCCACCTGATCACCCGCTGGCTGGCCACCTACGAATTCTTCCGTCGCGCGATCGACGTCGCGGTCCCGCGCCTGGTCGCCTACCTCGACCGGCGCTGCGGCGGTGTCATGGATGAGCCGGCCACCGCGCAAGCCCTGGCGGCCACCGTTTTACGCGGTGTGAACTGCGGTGCGCGCACCACCGACGAACTGCGCGCGCTCGCGCCCGTACTGACTCCCGATGTGCTGCGGGCGCTCGCCGCGCGCGAGCCGATTCCACAGCAGGCGAAATGAGTGGCGCATCGGGTAGCAATTCCATGAGGGGTAGCGCTAGGGCCACGGCTGGGCCCACTACGCAGGAGGTCTTATGAGCAGCGATGCCGTCGGCGGCGATGGTCGGCGCGACGCCGGGGATTTCACACTGCTGCCGGATCTGGCGGTCCGTCCGCTCGGCGGTTCGGTCATCTGGGCCGATGACGAATTCTTCGCGGAGAAGGAGAATTTGATCAATCCCGGTCCGTCGCAATACCGGCCGTCGACCTTCGGACACAAGGGTCAGATCTACGACGGCTGGGAAACGCGCAGGCACCGCGGCCGTCCCGGCGACGATTCGGCCATCGTCCGTCTGGGTGTAGCCGGCGTGATCCGCGGCATCGTGGTGGATACCGCCTGGTTCAAGGGCAACTATCCGCCCGCGGTGTCGATTTCCGCACTCGAGATCGACGGCTATCCACTCGCGCAAACCATTGCCGAGCGCGACGACTGGGTCACCCTGATAGACCGCGCCGCCGTAACCGGCGACAGCCGCAATCGGTTCTCGATCGAGAACGAAAACCGTTGGACCCATGTGAAACTCACCATGCACCCGGACGGCGGCGTCGCCCGGTTGCGGGTACACGGCGAGGGCAGGCCCGACCCCTGGCTGCTCGGCCTCGGCCCGCTGGACCTGGCCGCACTGGAAAACGGCGCCCTGGTCCTCGATTGCTCCAATCGCTTCTACAGTTCCCCGAACCAGCTGCTTTACCCCGGGTTGGCGCGAAAAATGGGCGACGGCTGGGAAACCGCCCGCCGCCGCGACGACGGCAACGAGTGGGTGCGCATCCGGCTGGCCGGTCCCGGCCTCATCCGCCTCGCCGAGATCGATACGTCGTACTTCCTCGGCAATAGCCCCGGTGCGGCCCGGCTCACCGGCCGCACCACCGACGGCACCGAACTCGAATTGCTGCCGCGTACCGAATTGCTGCCCGATACCAGGCACCGCTTCGCGATCGCGCCGATGGCGGCCTCGGTCGAACAGGTCCGCCTGGATATCTATCCGGACGGCGGGCTCGCGCGCCTGCGCCTCTACGGCGAACTCGGGGGCTGAGCATGGGCGAGCGAGATTTCGTCGGCTACGGCGCGACGCCGCCGGATCCGCAGTGGCCGGGTGGTGCGAAGATCGCGGTCCAATGCGTCCTCAATTATGAAGAGGGCGCGGAAAACAATGTGCTCGACGGTGATCCGCACTCGGAGACTTTTCTCTCGGAAATGACTCCCGCGCAAGCCTTTCCGAATCGTCACATGAGTATGGAATCGCTCTACGAATACGGCTCCCGCGCCGGACTGTGGCGGGTCCTGCGCGCCTTCGAACGCCGTGACCTTCCGCTGACCATTTTCGCCGTCGCGCGTGCCATGCAGCGAAATCCGGAGGCGGTGGCCGCCTTTCGGGAACTCGGTCACGAAATCGCCGGTCACGGTCTGCGCTGGCAGTCCTACCAGCTCACCGACCGCGACACCGAGCGTGCGCATCTGGCCGAGGCCGTGCGCGTGCTCACCGAAATCACCGGCGCCGCCCCGCTCGGCTGGTACACCGGCCGTGACTCCCCGCACACCAGGGAACTGGTCGTCGAACACGGCGGTTTCGTCTACGACTCCGACTCCTACGCCGACGATCTCCCGTACTGGGTCACCGTGCACGGCCGCGACCATCTCGTCGTCCCGTACACCCTCGACACCAACGACATGCGCTTCGCCTCACCCGCGGGATTTCCGAGCGGCGACCAATTCTTCGCCCACCTCCGCGACGCCTTCGACGTGCTCTATCGCGAAGGCGCGGAGGGCAGCCCGAAGATGTTGTCGATCGGTCTGCACTGTCGTCTGGTCGGCCGCCCGGCCCGCATAGCCGCCCTCGAGCACTTCCTGGACCATATCCAGTCGCACAACGATGTCTGGATCACCCGACGCATCGACATCGCCGAGCACTGGCGCCATACCCACCCACCGATCAGCCGCGACTAGTGTCCTTCGAAACCGGTGCCGGGTGCGGATCAGCTCAGGCAAAAAGATCGCGGACGAACGGCACCGAATCCCGCAGCGACGCGTTGACCGTCCCGTCGTGATCGTCTGGGTAGACGTGCAGCGTGACCGGCTGCCGGTTGGCCGCGAGCACTGCGGCGAACCGCAGCGTCTCCGGGGTGATCACATCCGTATCGCGCAGGCCCTGGCCGAGGAATAGCGGCTTGTCGTAACCGGATTCGGGCAGGCCCATATACCCGGACAACAGTCCGTGCAGATTCGGAATCTCGGCGAGCGGTCGCGCGAACAGGCTGCCGACCAGCACGTTCTCCGCGCCGAGCGCATCGGCCAGCGGGGCAACGCACAGTTCGCGCGCCCGGACGAGCCATGCGCGGCCGGAATCGGTCAGGAAGGATTCGATGTCCAGCTCCGGATAGGTCGTGCGCAACCCGTTCAGAATGTAGAGCACGTACGCGGTGCTGTGGTGATTCAACGTGATCGGCGGCACCTGCGGTCCGAGCAGTTGCAGGACATCTTCGATATACGCGGGCACGCCGGTGCCGACCGCGCCGCGGTAATCGAGCTCCGGTCCGCCGAATTCGCTCGCGTACCGGGCGGTGAATACGGCCGCGCCGCCGCCCTGTGACTGCCCGATGACCACCCACCTCTTCGCCAGCGACGAGTACTGCCTGGTCGCGGCCTTGACCGCATCGACGACATTGTGTGCCTCGACGCGTCCATCGAGATAGGGATGCTCGCCCGGCGTACCGAGTCCGGCATAATCCGCGGCCACGATCGCGTACCCCTGCCGCAGCCAGGTCGCCAGATACGCCCAGTCCCGTCCGACCGCGCTGGGTCCGGCGATGCTGTAGGCACAGTCGTCCGCGAGCCCGACCGTGCCGTGCGCCCACGCGATCACGGGCCAGCCCCCCTCGGGTGCCTGCCCGGGCGGGAAATAGACCGCGGCGCTGGCCACCGTCGGTGCGTCGTTGGTGGTGGTCGTCGAGTACAAGATTCGGCTGGAATCCGCCGAACCGGGTGGCGTGGCCACCGCGGCCAGCGGCGCGACGGATTGCACCGTGCCCGGATCGGCGCTGGCCGCGGGCAGCTGCGGCAGCCCGAGACCGCAGACGACCGCAAGGGTGAACCACAGTTTCCGCATCGAAGTTCCTCTCGGCCGCTGGACGTCTGTGTCCGCGATGGACTTGGTTCGTCCGATCGAACCATGGCGTCCCAGTTGAGGTGGGGGAGGCCACACCGACGCTTGTGATGGTGCTCACAATATGGAATGTCGGGTGCGTCGGATGGCGGCCGGTCGGGCGATAGCAAACAGTACGGGCGTTACGGTAAAACTGCACGTCAGGGCTACTGGCGGGTAGGTTACCCGCTTGCAATTCACGAGCAAATTTCGCAGAGTTGGCAAAACCTGATGGAAATCTAGCTCGGATTCACACTTGCAACAGGTAGACGGCTATTTCCTGGTGTGCCATCGTGTGGAAGTACGCCGCATGGGCCTAGCAAGCCTGCAAATTGCCGCCACAGCAGTTCGAGTGATGCTCGACCGTGGGGCACCGAACAAGGAAGTGGAGTCAGAGATGTCGAACGTCGGCACCCCGAAGACCGCTGCGCAGATCCAGCAGGATTGGGACACCAACCCGCGCTGGAAGGGCATCACCCGCAACTACACCGCCGAGCAGGTGTCGAAGCTGCAGGGCACTGTCGTCGAAGAGGCCACCCTCGCCCGTCGTGGCTCGGAGATCCTCTGGGACCTCGTCAACAACGAGGACTACATCAACTCCCTCGGCGCCCTGACCGGTAACCAGGCGGTCCAGCAGGTCCGGGCCGGCCTGAAGGCCATCTACCTGTCCGGTTGGCAGGTCGCCGGTGACGCGAACCTGTCCGGCCACACCTACCCGGACCAGTCGCTGTACCCGGCCAACTCGGTGCCGTCCGTGGTCCGCCGCATCAACAACGCACTGCTGCGCGCCGACGAGATCGCCAAGGTCGAGGGCGACACCTCGGTCGCCAACTGGCTGGCCCCGATCGTCGCCGACGCCGAAGCCGGCTTCGGTGGCGCGCTGAACGCCTACGAACTGCAGAAGGCCATGATCGCCGCCGGTGCCGCCGGTGTGCACTGGGAGGACCAGCTGGCCTCCGAGAAGAAGTGTGGCCACCTGGGCGGCAAGGTGCTCATCCCGACTCAGCAGCACATCCGCACCCTGACCTCCGCCCGGCTCGCGGCCGACGTCGCCGACGTGCCTTCGGTCATCATCGCCCGCACCGACGCCGAGGCCGCCACCCTGATCACCTCGGACGTGGACGAGCGCGACCGTGAGTTCCTGGACGGCACCCGCACCGCCGAGGGCTTCTTCGGTGTGCAGAACGGTATCGAGCCCTGCATCGCACGCGCCAAGGCCTACGCCCCCTACGCCGACCTCATCTGGATGGAGACCGGTGTGCCCGACCTCGAGGTCGCCCGCAAGTTCGCCGAGGCCGTCCGCGGCGAGTTCCCGGACCAGCTGCTGGCCTACAACTGCTCGCCGTCCTTCAACTGGAAGGCGCACCTGG
The DNA here is from genome assembly GCF_054065835.1 of Nocardia citri. Classification (NCBI taxonomy): domain Bacteria; kingdom Bacillati; phylum Actinomycetota; class Actinomycetes; order Mycobacteriales; family Nocardiaceae; genus Nocardia; species Nocardia citri. Next base: position 11,125 of record NZ_JBSUQM010000044.1, on the reverse strand, counting down.
ACGACGCGACCATCGCGAAGTTCCAGCGCGAGCTCGGCGCGATGGGCTTCAAGTTCCAGTTCATCACCCTGGCCGGCTTCCACTCGCTCAACTACGGCATGTTCGACCTGGCCTACGGCTACGCCCGCGAAGGTATGACCGCCTTCGTCGACCTGCAGGAGCGCGAGTTCAAGGCTGCCGCCGAGCGTGGCTTCACCGCCATCAAGCACCAGCGTGAGGTCGGTGCCGGCTACTTCGACACCATCGCTACCACCGTGGACCCGAACACCTCGACGGCGGCCCTGAAGGGTTCCACCGAAGAGGGTCAGTTCCACTGAGTTGAAATGAACGATGGCCATCGCTCGATCTGAGTCGGTCGAACTCTGGACCATCGAAGGTCAGCTCTCATCGGAGCATCCTTCGCCATCAGCCACCCGACAGCCAGACCAACAGCAGGAGCGGGACGTGAGCAGCGAGAAGATTCAGCGCGTCGGCATCATCGGTGCCGGCCAGATGGGTGCCGGCATCGCGGAGGTGTGTGCGCGGGCGCATATCGACGTGCTCGTCTACGAACAGAATCGGGAGCTGGCCGCCGCAGGTCGCGCCCGCATCCTGCGCTCGCTCGACCGCGGCGTCAGCAGCGGCAAGATCACCGAGCGCGAGCGCGAACAAGCCGCGTGGCGGCTGCGGTTCACCTCCGACCTGGGCGATTTCGCGGACCGTCAGCTGGTGGTCGAGGCGGTGCTCGAGGACGAGAAGGTGAAGACGGCCATCTTCGCCGAACTCGACAAGGTCGTCACCGATCCGGACGCCGTATTGGCCTCCAACACCTCATCCATCCCGATCATGAAGATCGCCGTCGCCACCGCGAACCCGGAGCGCGTGGTCGGTATGCACTTCTTCAACCCGGTGCCGGTGCTGCCGCTGGTCGAGCTGGTCACCACGCTGAAGACCGGCACGGCGGTCTCCGAGCGGGCCGAAGCCTTCGCCGGCGAGGTGCTCGGCAAGCAGGTCGTGCGCTCGGCCGACCGCTCCGGCTTCGTGGTGAACGCGCTGCTGGTGCCGTACCTGCTCTCGGCCATCCGGATGGTCGAATCCGGCTTCGCCACCAAGGAAGACGTCGACAAGGCGATGGTGCTCGGCTGCGCCCACCCGATGGGGCCGCTGGCACTGACCGACTTGGTCGGCCTCGACACCGTGAAGTCCATCGCCGACTCCATGTACCACGAGTTCAAGGAGCCGCTGTACTCGGCACCGCCGCTGCTGATGCGCATGGTCGAGGCCGGTCTGCTCGGCAAGAAGACCGGTGCGGGTTTCTACCAGTACAAAGTTTGATTCTGTGTTCGATGTGCCGCGCCTTCGGCGCGGCGGGTTCGCGGCCCCCTGGTGTCTCGCGTCCGAGCCGTCGAGACTCGCGCCTGCGGCGCATGCGCTTCGACGACTCGGACGCGAGACGGGCCGCGAACCTCGCTCGTAAGACTCGCTCCGTTGTGGTCGCGTAGGTGCGAACGGTCACCTGAGCGCCGCAGTCTTACCCTGCCGATGCTGTCAGCGGCATAGGCTGCAAAGGAAAGTTGGGCCGTGACCAGCGGTTCGGCTTCGAATACCGAGAGCGCAGCGCTGCTGCGGGGTCTGGGTCGAGGACTCCGCGCAGGTGATCGAAAGGGAGTACCCGGCTCATGGTCAACGTTCAGGACGGATTCGGGTCGAGCATTCTCGGCTACCCGAGGATCGGGCCGCACCGGGAACTCAAGCGGGCCCTCGAGGGCTATTGGCGTGGTGGGGTTTCCCGCGACGAATTGCTCGCGGTCGGGCGCGATATCCAGGAGCAGCAGTACAGTGGCCTCGCCGCCACCGGTTTGACCCAGGTGCCGGGCAACACCTTCTCCTTCTACGACCACATCCTCGACAATGCGCTGCTGTTCGGTGCGGTGCCCGCACGGTTCCGGCCGTTCCAAGACGAGCTGCACCCGCTGGACTTCTACTTCCTGATGGCGCGCGGCCGCCCGGATCTGCCGCCGCTGGAGCTGGTGCGGTTCTTCGGCACCAACTACCACTACCGCCAACCCGAACTCGATGACAACACCGAATTCTCGCTGCACCCGGAGGCTTTGCTCGACGAATGGGATCGCGCGAAGGCCAGCGATATCGAACTGCGCCCGGTGGTCGTCGGTCCGGTGTCGCTGCTGCTGCTGTCCAAGGCGGGCCATATCCCCGGTGAGGCCGGCGGTTTCGACACGCTGAGCCTGCTCGACAAGCTGCTTCCGGTGTACGAGGAGCTGTTCGAAATCCTCGCCAAGCGCGGGTCCACGTGTGTGCAGTTGGACGAACCGTGCTTCACCAGTGAGCGCACTTCGCAAGAGCTGGCCGCGTTCGAGCATGCCTACCAACGACTTTCGACCTCGGCCCTGCGGCCGCGCATGCTGGTCACCGGGCAGTACGGCGATTTCGGTGAGGCGCTGCGCATCCTGGCCGAAACCAGTGTCGAGGCCATCGGATTGGATCTGGCCGGCCATCGGATCCAGCCCGAAGAGCTGGCGCAGATTCCGGGCATCCGGCGTAAGCGCCTGTACGCGGGCGTGATCAGCGGTCTCAATGTGTGGCGCGCGGACCGCTACGTGACGTTGGAATACCTCAATGAATTGGCGAAGGTGTGTCCCGATCTGGTGGTGTCCACCGGGACGACACTGCTGCACGTGCCCTATGACGTGCTCGCCGAATACGAGATCGAGGGCAATGTCGCCGACCGCCTCGCCTTCGCACAGCAAAAGGTGGGCGAGGTGGTTTCCCTCGCCAAGGCGCTCACCGAGGGGCCCTCGGACAAGTGGCGCAAGCGGCCCACCGAGGTGCACTTCAAGCAGAAACACGCAGTGCGGCAACGGGTTTACGCCATCACGCCCGGTATGCGCGTGCGTGAACCGTACGAGGTGCGCCGCGAAGCCCAGCAGCGCACGCTGAATCTGCCGCTGGTTCCCGCGACCACACTGGGTTCCTTCCCACAGACGAACAAGATTCGCCAGGCCCGCTACGACTTGGGCCAGGGCAAACTGTCCTATGGCGAATACCGCAAAAAGATCGAGGCCGAGATCGAGGCCACGATCCGCCTGCAAGAAGACATCGGCCTCGATGTGCTCGTGCACGGTGAGCACGAGCGCAACGATATGATCCAGTACTTCGCCGAGCTGCTCGACGGCTTCGCGACCACCCACTTCGGCTGGGTGCAGGTGTACGGATCCCGTTGTGTGCGGCCGCCGATCATCTACGGTGACGTGTCGCGGCCCGCGCCGATGTCGGTCGAGTGGATCAGCTACGCCCAGTCACTGACCGATAGGCCGGTCAAGGGCATGGTCACCGGACCGGTCACCATGATCGCGCGTTCTTTCGTGCGGCAGGATCAACCGCTGTACGAGACCGCGGATCAGGTCGCGCTGGCTATTCGCGATGAGGTCGTGGATCTCGAACGCGCCGGGATTTCGATCATCCAGGTCGACGAACCCGCCATTCGCGAGCTGCTACCCACGCGTCCGCACGGACGCGCCGAATATCTGCGCTGGGCGGTCGCGGCATTCCGTCTGGCCACCTCCGGCGTCCAGCCGCAGACCCAGATCCACACGCATATCGGCTATTCTGGTCGCACCGAAGTGGTCGACGCGATCGAGGAGCTCGATGCCGATGTCACCGCGATCGTCGCGACCCGCTCGATCGAATGGGTGTTGAAGGCGCTCAAGGAGGATTCCGTAACGGGTCACGGCCTGAGTCACGGCGTCGGTCCCGGTGTATACGAGAGTCGTTCGGCGCGAATCCCGGATATCGATGAGCTCGACGAATTGCTCACCGCCGCGGCCGAAGCCAGCAGTCCGGAACGGCTGTGGGCCAATCCGGACGGCGGTCTGAAGACCCGTCATTACTGGCAGCTGGAGCCCTCGCTACGCAATATGGTCTCGGCCGCGCGCCGCGTTCGTCGGCGGGTCACACCGACGGAGTAATACCGACTGGCTGCCGGTACCCGGTCCCGCGTTCGCCGACGCCATGGCCTGGGTGGCCCAGGAGGTGCTGCCGGAGCTCGGCTGATGTGTCTGGCCGTCAGCTGAGCGCGGACACGGCGAACATGAACGTCGCGCCGGTGACGGTGCAGGCCAGGGTCAGGCGCGAGGGGTGTTCGGCGTGAGCCTCGGGCAGGATATCGGCGGTGGCCAGGTAGAGCAGGAATCCGGCGAAGTAGCCGAGATAGAGGCCGACGGTCTCGGCCGGAACCCGGATGACAGTCCCGATTATGGCGCCGACGACCGGGGCGATCGCGTCCAGGGTGAGCAGGATCAATGCGCGTCGGTGAGCCGAGCCGTAGAGCGTGGTGATGGTGAAAGTGTTGAAGCCGTCGGCGAAGTCGTGACAGATGACGGCGATGGCGACCGCGATACCGATGGTGGCTCCGGCTTGGAAACCCAATCCGATGCCGAGACCGTCGAGGGTGCTGTGGAAGATCAGCCCGGCCGCCGCGACCAGCCCGACGGATTCGAAACCATGCTTGTGCGCACCGAATTCGCCTTCATGGCCGGTATGGATGGCGACCGCGCGCTCGATGACATGGATGGTGAGAAAGCCGACAACGGTGGCGACGAGCGCCGCCGGAAGACCGAGCACATTATCCCTCGACTGCGCCAATGCCTCCGGTAGCAGGTCGAAGAACACCACACCCAGCATGACGCCCGCCGCCAGCCCCAGCACCAGATGTTTGCGGTCGCCGATCCGCACCGCCGCCAGCCCGCCGACGAGCGTTGAGCACATCGATACCAGCGCGAGCAGAATCGCCACCGGTCCAGCATCTGTCACGCGTCGCCGCCGCGCAGCGAGTTCGCTGAATGTTCGCGGCTATCTCCGATGTCAGCGCCGCTCGGCGGCCGAAGCAGCTGGGCGGCCGTGGTGCGCACTGTCCCGATGTCCACGCTTCTCGGTGAGCAGCGTGGCGAGTCTGCGCAGACCTGCGGTGATATCGGTGGCGGTAGGCGCGCGTGCCGGATCGACCAGATGTTGGGCGAGCAGGCCGCCTGACCATCCAGGTCGAGTACGACACCGTCCTATACAGCCGCGCACAGATGGGCAAGGTCAGCCTGGCACTCATCGACGCACTGCAGGGCATTCGCGCCGCATGATCACTCCGGCGGCCGACCCCGGCCGGTGAGGCGAATAGTCAACCGGCGCCTCCACTTGCGCTGTTTCTTCGGCGGCACCTCGGGCTTTTCGGTATCGCCGTCCGCCTCGACCTCGTAGCGACGGATATAGGCGCCCGCGAACGCCTGCACCGTCGCGGTGACCGGAATCGCCAGCAGCGCACCGGTCGGCCCGAGTATCGCCGCACCCGCTATGACCGAGCCGAATGCGACGGCCGGATGCATATCCAGCGTCGTCGCGGTGATTCTCGGTTGCAGGACGTAGTTTTCGAACTGCTGGTACATCACGATGAAGCCCAGAATCCACAGCGCGGTGGCCGGGCCGTGCACCAGTGCGACGAGCACTGGCAGCGCACCGGCGAGATAGGTGCCGACGGTTGGAATGAACTGCGAGACAACCCCGACCCACAGCGCGAGTGCGAATGCGGATGGTACATCGAGGATGCGCAGCGCGACATAGTGCGCGATCGTCGAGCACAGCGCGAGCAGTGCGCGCGAATAGATATAGCCGCCGGTTTTTTCGACGGCGATATCCCAGGCGCGCAAGATATGTCGCTGGCGGCGCGGCGGCAGCAGCGAAGAGACGGCATTACGGAAGCGCGGTCCGTCGGCGGCGAAGTAGTAGGTGAACAACAGCACGCCGAGGGCCTGGAAGATGGCGCCGATCGCGGCGGTGCCGACACCCCAGGCATTCCCCGCCAGCCCGACCAGATAACGGTCGATGGTGGAACTCCACTCATCGAGGTATTTCCGCAGATCGTCGCTGGACAAATGCGTCTCGAAGGTGCGGTTGACCCAGTCGACGGCCTGGTCCGCGTTCTCGGGCGCGTTCGTTACCAGGGTGGTGACCTGATCGACCAGCAGCGCGCCGAGCGTCCACACGAACGCGACGGTGCCGACAGCCAGCACCAGGAAGACTACCCCGGTCGCCAGCCCGCGCCGCACGCCGCGCGCCGCGAGCCAATTCACCGCCGGTTCGATGGCGAAAGCCAGGAACAGCGAAACCAGTAGCACCAGCAGGAAACCCTGCAATTTCTGCAGAACCCAGAAGCCGAGCACCAGTCCGGCCACCGTCGCCGCCGCGAGCAGGAATGCCCGCAATAGCCACGGCGGCGCCCCCGCGGTCACATCGGCGGTGACAACCGCCGATTCGGTGGGCGGGGATTGGTTTTCATCCGCGGACACATCGCCAAGCTACTGAACCGGCGATGAATCGGCGCAACGACACGGACTAGATCGTCGAGGCGTCGATCACGAACCGGTACCGCACATCGCTCGCGACGACCCGGTCGTACGCGCCATCGATCTCGTCGGCCGAGATGAGTTCGATCTCGGCACCGATCCCGTGTTCGGCGCAGAAGTTCAGCATCTCCTGGGTCTGCGCGATGCCACCGATCATCGAACCGGCCAGCGCCCGTCGATATCCGGTGAGGGTGAAGGGCTTGACGCTCAACGGGTTCTCGGGCAGGCCGAGGATCACCAGGGTGCCGTCCAGCTTCAGCAGGCGCAGGTAATCGTTGATCGGCAGATCGGCCGAGACCGTATTGAGGATCAGATCGAAGCGGTTGCGCAACTCGCGGAAGGTTTGCTTATCGCCGGTCGCATAGTAGTGGTGCGCGCCGAAGCGTTGACCGTCCTCCTGCTTGCCGAGCGAATGGCTCAGCACGGTGACCTCGGCCCCCATCGCCGCGGCGATCTTCACCCCGACGTGTCCGAGTCCACCCATGCCGACGATCGCGACCTGCTTACCAGGCCCGGCATGCCAGTGCCGCAGTGGGGAGAACAACGTGATGCCCGCGCACAGTAGCGGCGCCGCCACATCGAGTCCGATGCCCTCAGGAATGGACAGCACGAAGTTCTCCGTCACCACGACCTGGGTCGAATAGCCGCCCATCGTGTGACCACCCGGCTGGATGGACGCGTCCACCGGGGTGTTGTAGGTCATGGTGGCCCCGTTGTCGCAGTACTGCTCCCCATCGGCCAGACAGGGACCGCAGACCCCGCAGGAATCGACCATGCAGCCGACGCCGACGCGGTCGCCGACCTGATGCCGGGTCACCTCGGTGCCGACCGCGGCGACAATGCCCGCGATCTCATGGCCGGGAACGCACGGATATTTGGCACTGCCCCATTCGTTGCGGGCGGTGTGGATATCGGAGTGGCAGATGCCCGCGTATTTGACATCTATCAGCACATCGCGTGGGCCGAGCGCGCGCCGCTCGATCGCCAGCTTCTCGAAGTGCCCATCGGGCTCGGACAGCGCATACGCGGCAGCAACACTCATGCGTACATGCCTACCGTCGATTGCGGAACTTTGCCAAGCGCTGCACCGGAGAAACATGCGCGCCATTTTCTGATCTACCACACCGGTCTGCGGCCACAATGGAATTGGTCAAAAGCCCAGCCGGAGGCGGGAGAGCGGCATGGACGACGAGCGGCACCGTGCGCCCGAGGGGCGGCGAGTCGGTGGCGGGGGCGTGTTGGCGCTCTTGGTGGCCATCCTGCTCGCCGTGTCCGGCTTCTTCGGTTTCCGAGGTGAGCTGGCGGACTGGTCGTCTTCGGGTGCGGACAATTCCTCGCCCGCGCCGCTACCGCCGCTGGATCCGGTCGCGGTCGCACACGCCGTCGAACCGGCACTGGTGAATATCCGCACCTCCGCACGTCCGTTCGGAGTCGGCGCGGCCGGATCCGGGATCGTGCTCACCGCCGACGGACAGGTGTTGACCAGCCATCACGTGGTCAAGGGCGCCGAAACCGTGACGGTCACCGATGTCGGCAACGGCACCGTCTACGACGCGAAGGTGCTCGGCTACGACGCCGGTGCGGATATCGCGCTGCTGGAGCTGACCGGCGCCACCGATCTGACTATCGCGCGCATCGGCAGCTCCGCCGAACTGCGCGTGCATGAGGATGTGCTCGCCATCGGCAATGCCGGGGGCGCGGGCGGCATTCCTACTTCGATCCAGGGCAATATCACCGGTCTGAACAGCACGATCGTCGCGCTCAATGCCTCGGATCTGACCCGCGAATCGCTGACCGGGATGGTGGAGATCGCGGCGCCGGTCACCGCGGGACAGTCCGGCGGTGCGCTCGCCGATCCGGGCGCCGCGGTGGTCGGCGTGATCACCGCCGCGTCCGGGGCGAACACACGCGATGCCGGGCGCCCGCCGAATGGTTACGCGGTGCCTATCGACTCCGCGATGCGGGTGGTGGGCCAGATCCGTTCCGGAACGCCCACTGAAACCGTGCACATCGGACCGACCGCAACGCTGGGTGTGCTGATCTCGGATGCGAAACCGAGCGGGGCGAGGATCGATGTCGCACTGTACGGATTACCGGCCTACGCCGCCGGGCTGAGCGATGGCGACGTGATCACCTCGATCGACGGCCGCGACATCACCAGCGCGAGGGCGTTGCGGGCGGCGATCAATGTGCACCGGCCGGATGACACAGTTCAACTGGGCGTCCTCGGTGTCGGCGGATGGCAACGTACGGTGACCGTGGTGCTCGCGCTGGGCACACCGAACTAGACCAGCGACAGCCAGTAATCCTGGAACTTCAGGAAGACCAGCAGCAGCACCACGGCATAGAACACCGCGACGAAGGTCCATCGCCACTCCACGACGATCCGCATCGGCCCGCGCGCACCGCCCCATACCTGCTCTGTGGCCACCGCGAGCAGTGGGGTGATGATGGCCCACACGACCATGCAGTACGGGCACAGCGCGCCGATGCGGTACAGGCTCTGGAAGATCAGCCAGCAGATGAAGATGGTGCCGAACACCGTCCCCACCCACAGCCCGCCCCAAATCCAGCGCGGAAAACGCACATTGGCGACAGCGAGCACCGCGAGGGTGACCAGCACCGAGAAGCCGACGATGCCGATGATCGGATTGGGAAAGCCGAATACGGCGGCCTGTTCGGTGGTCATCACACTGCCGCAGGACAGGATCGGGTTGATGCTGCACGAGGGCCGGTAGTTCGGATCGGTGAACAGCTTGAACCGCTCGATGGTCAGCGTGACCGAGGCGAGCCAACCGGCCAGCCCACCGATCAGCAACACCCAGGCGGCCCTGGTGGCGGTGTTGTTCACTTGGCCGCGGCGGAGGCGATGATCGCTGCCATCGCATTGGGCTTGAACCCACTGGACGGCGAGGCGAGGTCCTGGCTGTTCACCTGGGTGCCGTTGACGAAGATCGTCGGGGTGGTTTGGACTCCGCTGTTCAGCACATCCTTGGTCTTGGCCCCGATGTACTTGTTGTAGTTGTTGTCCTTGATGCACTGCCCGACCGAATCCGGCACGCCGGCGCTCTTCGCGATATCAATCAGCTGGTCATCGGTCAGACCCGCACTACCCTCGGCGGGCTGCTGCTCGTACATGGTGACCAACCAGCCCAGGTACTTCGACGGATCCGCCTCGGCGACGCAGTACGCCGCATTGGCCGCGCGCGAGGAGTACTTCGTGGTGGATGCCTTGTCCAGGAACGCGATGATGTTGTATTCGACGATGGCGGTGCCGTTGTCGACCGCATCCTTGATGGCCTGAGCATTGGCGGCCTCGAAGGCCTTGCAGGCCGGGCACTGCAGGTCGGCGATGACGCGGACGGTCACCTTCGCATCCGGTTTGCCGATGCGGACGGCACCGTTATCGGCGATGGTCGCGGTGGCGCCGTTGGGTAGCTGACTCGCGGTGGCGGCGATGGACGGGGTGGCGCCCAGATCGTTCTTGTCGGCGTTCTTCACCGCGATACCGATGCCGATCGCCGCGATGAGCCCGACCAGTACGGCGGCCACACCCACCTGGATGAGGATCTTGCGGTTGCGGTCGGCGCGCTCCGCCGCCGCGAGCGGATTCGACTTACCACCCGGTTTCTTGCTCACCGTGCGTTCACCACGCCTTTCGCTTGCTCCGGTTTCCTGCCGCCACGATGGTAGATCCGGAACTTCCCCGGGGCGTGGACGGGCACGGCCACATCATCGGTGGTCAACCTGAGAGGAACCTTGGTCAGGCCTGGGCGAGGCGGCGCCGCTGCTCCTGGATGTCGAACTGCGCGGGTGGCCAGTCGAGTTTGAGGCCCTCGAGTGCGTCGATGAGCAGTTCGGTGACCGCGAGCCGGGTGAACCATTTGCGGTCGGCCGGGAGCACATGCCATGGGGCGTAGTCGGTCGAGGTGCGGTCCAGCATGACCTGGTAGGCCTCTTGATAGGCGGGCCAGTAGCCGCGTTCGTCGATATCGGCAGGGTTGAACTTCCAGTATTTATCCGGTCGGTCCAGGCGTTCGCGCAGTCGGTTCTTCTGCTCGTCGAGTGAGACGAACATAGCGACCTTCACCAGCGTCGTGCCCTGGTCGATCAGTTCCCGCTCGAAGGCGTTGATCTCGTCGTAGCGCGGTCGCCAGACCTGCGGTGGCACCAGATTGTGTACCCGCACGACCAGTACGTCCTCATAGTGCGAACGGTCGAAGACGCCGAGTTGGCCGCCGCGCGGCAGGGCCTTGCGGATGCGCCACAGGAAGTGGTGGCTCTTCTCCTCTTCGGTCGGCACGCCGAAGGAGGCGTGGTCGACGCCCTGCGGATCCACCGAACCGATGACGTGCCGAACGATGCCACCTTTGCCCGCGGTATCCATCCCCTGCAGCACCAGCAGCACACTGCGGGTATCGCCGGAACGGCCGTTCGCGTAGAGCTTCTCCTGCAGATCCGACAGCACAGTGGTGCGTTCCGCGAGCAGTTCCCTGCCCTCGTTTTTGTCACCTTCGAATCCAGGTGTGCCGGAGGCGTCGAGATCAGCGATGCGCAAGCCATCGGCTCGTAGGGCGTCGATGGGCGGCAGAGACCATTTCTTCGCCATCGATGTATTTTATGGCGGAATCTTCGGCCGCGCCTGCGGCGCGAACGTCGCTCGTAAGACTCGCTCCGCGGTGGTCGCTGCTGGCGGGTCGTTCGGCACCTGATGAACACGCGCCAGACGGGTTAGT
>NZ_JBSUQM010000043.1:0-26035 GCF_054065835.1 Nocardia citri | reverse complement strand
GCAGGGAGATTACCCGCCCGAAGATCTGCGATGGATCGGCGCATGATCGGGAACTGCTGCCCCAAAGCGTCCCCCACAGACAGTCCATCCAAAGAATCGAACATCAACTCGACATGCATTGGCTCCGATGATAGCCAAACGGAAGACGATCTAGCGGATGGCGAATGTGTGATCGAGGCAACTATCCGCAAATTTCTGGATAGTTGCCCGTTGAAGGTGCTCGCGAGGTCGAGCGCGTGTACGAGATGTGCACGCGATACGACGACGGAACCTCGAAGCAGGTTGGCGCTCAGTTCAGTTCACCGAAGTGTCGAGCGGATAGCGGGTTTCGAGGTGGGAGCGGTCTCGGTAGAAGAAGTTCAGGACGAGATCGTCGGCGATCTGGACCAATTCGTCGCGGCCCTCGACCGCAGATACCCACTCGGGCGGCAGTGCGGACAATCCGTGGACCGCACCGATAAGGTTGCCGGCTACCGCACCGGTGGAATCGGAGTCGCCGGAATGGTTCACCGATAACAGCAGCGCGCCACGCACGTCGCCGGTCCGGTACGCGTGCAGCGCGCAGTAGACGGCGATGGCGAGACACTCCTCCGCGACCCAGCCTTGCCCGACTTGCTCGACCCGCTCCGGTATTGGCGGGCCCAGATGAGCGAACGCCAGCGCACCAGCAAGGGCGGACACCGTTTCGGAGCTGTCTGCTGGCATCGAGGTGAGTCGGATGATGATGTCGCGCACGGCGATCGGCAGTTCGACCCCACCCAGAACGCTGTCGATCAGGGCCGCGAACGCTCCTGCAGCAAGATAGCCGGTCGGATGGCCGTGGGTGAGTTGGGCGCATCGCATTGCGGCGTCGAACGCCTTGTGCGGACCGAGCGCGGCGAGACCGAATGGCGCAGACCGCATCACGGTCCCGCATCCCTTCGAATTCGGATTCACCGGTCCCGGCTCGCCGGGCAGATGTGGCGCCCGATATTCCTTCGCTTGGAGCCGCAAACCGCTCGTGCACGCATGGCCCGGCGACCGCATCGAATAAAGGAACTGCTGTCCCGCCAACCAGCCGTCGGGTTCGGGCGCGGGCTTGGCTTGCTCCTGGGTGGTCAGCCAGCGCAGATACGCGCGCCGCAGCACTGGGGCTGGATCCGCGCCGGGCGGACAACGCAGCAAGCCTTCGGCGGTGAACATCGTCATCTGTGTGTCATCGGTAATCTGTTGCGGCGCATCGGGTATCAGGCCCGGCAGGAAATCGGTGACGCCGGCCATCCCGTGCTGCTCCCTGATCTGCGGCAACTGCAAGAACTCGATGGGCCATCCGAGCGCATCGCCCACCGCCCCACCCAACATCGCCCCACGCACCCGGTCGAACAACTTCTCGTCTTCCCGCACGGGCACTGATACTTGCATGTTCCCAAATCGACGACTTTTGACACACCGCCTAGTCAGCCAGGTCCGCGATACGGCTGTCGTCTGCAACCATGAGAAAGTCCACCACTCGCTGCCATTTTGCCGACTGTTCGTCGGCGCATGTCGCGCATACGTCAACCACCCGTGGCGCCGATCAGTGATTTGGCGGATCAGATCGCGGCCAACGGCCTCGCAGCGGGCTTCGTCCTGTACGTCGATCCGGATTGGGTGGAATCCGTGCCGGGGTACTCGTCTTGCTCGACAACCCGGGCGCTGTGGCAGAGGTAGGCACCGGGTCAGGGGTTGCTGAGCCTGGACAACGACGACTGGACCGCTTGCCAACTGCGGCCAATGAATTCGGTTGTCGCGGTGCTGGTTTCAATGGGAATTGCGATCAAATAGGCTAGGAGAGCGGTGAATCCGGACCGGTCGGCACGAGAAGCGCGAAAACGTCAGCGAGACCCGCCGGCACCGGGTCGACACCTGGAACGGACCGCAACAGCCCCTCCGCAGTGAACAATGTCATCTGGGTGTCGTCGGTAATCTGTTGCGGCGCATCCGCGTCATGCTGAGGCAGAAAACCTTGCACCCCGTCGGCTCCATACCGTCGGCGGATCTGGGCCAGCTGCAAGAATTCGATAGGCCACCCGAGCGCGTCACCAATCGCCCCACCCAGCAGCGAACCCCGAACCCGGTCGAAGACCAACGTGTAATCACCCACGGGACACCATCATTGCGCATCCGGGCGGCACAAACTCCACCCAGCCACATCCGAAACCCCTGACAGCCCTTGCCCGTGCGACCGTCAGCAGGCGCAACGGATCATGGAAATTCACGGACTTCGACAACATCGAAGCCGACGGACCGGGCGGCGGTTTCGAACATTTCCTGCCACCGGTCCACGTCGGTGCTGTCTATCAGGGCATCGGGCATGACCTCGACGCTGATGGACCACCGGTTTTCACCGTCGCGCCACAGCTTGGCCAGCACCGAGGCGTCCCCGCCGGCGCCGAGCTCACGTGAACCGAATTGCATGTCATCAGGGTCATCGAGACGGCCGCGGCGGCTCAGACCGAGCCTGTCACGCGACTGTTCCAGTCGATCGTGGTCGAGTTCCCCCGAAAGGATCAGCAGCAACCGGCGTTTCGGCGTGGCCGGGAGTTTCGGCTCTATCGCCAATGCCGGCTCATCCTCGGTTGGTGTCAGCCCTAGCCGGGGTAGGGCGAGGTCGGCGTTGCCCTTGTTCTCGTTCCACGCCTTATAGGTCAACTGCGCTGGGGTAGCGATCCCGAACGCATCCCGCAATCCGGAGGTGATCATTGCCGCCAGCCTGCGGTAGTCGGCCCGTAGCGATGTAAGACCAGTTCCAGCTGTCGCGCCCGGCCGGCGGCCGCCAGCCCAGGTCGGCGATGTGCTGAAGGCCCGCGGCATCGGCTCGCACCTCGGGGTCCAGCATGCCAGGGGCCGGGTAGTTCGGCGCACAGCTCGGTATCGGTCTGATAGAACTGCGCATATCGGCGCCGATCCGGGTTCGGTACACGCTCCCTGATGGACACAATCGCACCCGCGGGCAGTGCGGCCAACTGGTCGGCCAACTTCTCGGTGAACTCGTCCCAGCCGATCACAACAGTCCTGCTTCTACCAGCGCGTCTCCCTCGTCATCGAGAGCCAACTGTTCGTTGGGCGCCAGCTTTAGGTTGACCACGCTGGGAAACGCTTTCAGCATGAGGGTCTGCTGCGGTCCGGCCCACCGCACTTCGGGATCCTCACCCGGGATTCGCGTGGTCGGCTCACCGAGGGCACCAGTGAGCGCATGCGTCATCCGCACGAACGCGTCCCACACGTTGTCGGCCTCATCGGAGTTGCGGTCGGTCACCGACTGCACGATGTGTTTGGCCTGTCCATCCGAGCCGTCGACCCGGCCACTTGCCAGCCCGAATCCGACATCAAGGCGTACCGAATGTGGACTGATTCGCTCTATGCGCCAATCGAATTCCGCGGCCAGGTCCGGCACGTCAGCCAACCGCCACGACCAATGCAGCGACCGCAATCGAAGCGCCCGCTCGATAATCTCGGTGTCGCTCAGCGCCCGCCAACCCGGCATAACCCCGCCCTATCGTCACTCTCGAGCTCGGCCATTCCGAGCCTGTCCACACTCTCATGTTCATGCGCCTTGGCCTGCTCCGCCAATTCCGGCTCGCTGGTTGATGGGTGTGGTCAATCCTCTTGGTCGAGGGCGCTGAGCCAGTCGTTGGTTACCAGCTGTAACCGGACCGTGTGGTGGAAGTCGATCAGCCGCAGGGTTGTTTCCGGACCGGCCCAGCGGATTTCGGAAATCCTGTCGTCGAGGCGAGCGCTTGGTTCGCCGAGGGATCCGGTTAGTACGTCCGCCATCCGGGCAAAAGCCGCCACTGTGTTATCGCGGCTGTCCGGTGCATCAGCCGCCTGGGTGGTGACCGTGACTTCCACGCGTACTGCGTCGAGGTCGATGCCGATGATGTCGACGGTGTCCGGGCCGAGCCCGGTGGCGAACTGAACCCGCTCCGTTGAGTGGATCGTGGGTTCTTGCCAACCGAAGACGATCACCAGGCGCAGCAGATCGTCCATTCGCCATGACCAGACCAGCGTGCGTAGTTTCTCGGCGAGATCGGCGATGTCGTTGTCGGACAATGCCTGCCATCCGACTGGTCGCGACGTGGGCTGCGCGACGGGGATGTGGTCGGCGGCGAAGAGGGGTTTCGACGCAGGTTGGACTGCGGGGCGTGTCAACAGCTTTTCGGTGGCTGCCGCGTAGTCGAGTGTCAGGTCGTCTTCGGAAGTGATACGGGCTCGCGGTGCTTCGGGGGGCGGTGTGCCGAATGTGACGGTAGTACTCCACATTCGTGTTCTGGATTCTTCCAGAAGTTTGCGTGCGCGCTCCAATGAGGCGTCGCTGGGCGCTGCGTCGCTGGGCGCTGCGTCCGCTGACAGATGCCGACCGATGACAGTCAGTCCTGCTGCGCGGCAGCCGACTTCGACGAGCCCGATCAATGTCGAGATGTCGAAGAAGGGGAGGGCATCAATAGTGATGGACCATTCATCGGCGCCGGTGCGCAGCAGCGTGATAGTAGAGGCGCGAATTGAGGGGTATCGCGGGTGGTTTCGGATTCGACACCCTAATTCGCTGCCTACTGCATCCTCGGCAGCTCCGGATGGGGTAAGCCCGATGACCGTGCGAAGTTCCTCGAGTTGGGTTTGGTCGAGCCGACCTGTTGTGACCAGACGAAACCGCTGCATCAGTTTCATTCAATGCCTCCGGATGGTGCCTTCACGACTGCACGACGAGGCGCTCGGGCGTTGTGCCGCTGTCCAGCCATGCCGTTGCGATCTTTCTCGCAACGGCGCGGTAGAGCATGTCGTCGGCGGCGTTCTCCGCCGCGATTACCTCTGTGGCCTTGTTCAGGACCAGCGTGTACTGGCTGCCCTGTATATCGGTGTATCGGTACCGAACTCGTTGCTCGTCTTCTTCAATTTTCTCGATTTCTGCGTACAGTGCCAATGTCATGGTCTCCTTGTGCCGAAAGCTCGGATGACAACCGATCAGCCCTGGCGTGCCAGCCCGAGCAGTGGCAGGTGAAGGTCGCGTTCGTCCGCGTTCTTGTTCCATGCGGTGTAGGTCAACGACCCCGGGTCGCTGATGCGGAACGCGTCACGGAGTCCGGTCACCACCATTGCCGCCAACTGGCGGTATATGGCTGAATTGACCGGCCAAGGCAGCTCGATCCACCAATATGGGCCGTGGTCGTCATCGGGTTCCTGCCAGCCTGACTCGGTGATCAGGCGGTGACCTGTTTCGTCCGGCCGGGCGGTGGGTTCGAGGAACTCATCGCCTACCAATTCGGCCAGTAGCTCGCTGTCCGTCTGCGCGAACTGCGCGAACCGCTGGTGTCCTGGAGGAGGTCCCGCTTCTACGATCTTCACAATCGCGCCCGCGGGCAGTACCGCTAACTGCTCGGCCAGTCGCTCGGCGAACCCCGTCCAATCCGTCATATCAGGCCCTGCCGTTCGAATTCGATGGATCTATCGAAAGCCGCCAGCGAGGCGTTCGTCTGATACGTCAGCTGAACAGTATGTGCGAGACTCAGATTCTTCAGGAGCAGTGTTGTTTCCGGGGAAGCCCAACGGATTTCTGCGGTTTCCCCCGGTATGCGGGCGGTCGGTTCGCCGAGGGCGCCGGTTATGGCCTCGGCCATCCTGACGAACGCGTCACGCACCATCGCTCGGCCGGTCGCGTCCTCCCTCGCGGAGCCTGTCACCATCAACTCGATGGACTCGGCCACCCCGTCGCGGCCCGTTACCGCACCGCTGCTCAGCCCGAAACCGCAGTCGAGCATGACCCAATCCTTCCGGGTCATCAATACCTTCCAGTCGAACCTTGCCGCTATCGCGGGCATATCCTGCAGCTGCCACGACCAGTCCGACGACCGCAATCCGGTAGCCAATTCGATTATCTCGTCATCGGTCATCGCACGTCATCCCACCATGGATTCACCTTATTCATATCGCCGGATCGGACGCCTGGTACTAGTGAAGACCTGAGATCCGATTATTACCAACCCGAGCGATGTCACAGTCATGGCCATGCATTAGCGCTGGCGCAGAGACGCGCTTCAGCAGCAATAGCCCCCAGCGCATCCGGATCTAGCTCGGGGCCAGTGGATCAGTTGATGGTACGTTCCTCGCTCAACGGATTACCGGCCGCATCGACTTCCTCATAGTCGATACTGAATTCGAGTTTCGCGCTTCGGCAGTGTTCGGCAAGTTCATGTAGCCGGGTAACGGCGGCCTCGACGGCGCCATCGATATGGCCTTCGAGGAGGAAATAATTCGGCGGATTCTGCGGCGATGCCTCATGGCAGTGCATTTCGAGGTGAGATGGGTCGAGCCGATCATGCAGGACCAGCGTCAGTTGTCTTTTCAGAAGTTTCACGTCGCATCGATCCAGTCAGGTCCCAGTAAGGGAAGCCTCAGAGACTTGTTATCGTCATTCGAGGGTGTCGATCGACGCCATTCCATCACGTGATCACCTTTAGTTGCTCGATCCCTGGCCAACAGCGGCATCCGATACCCTTCCGCTCACGCTAGCGTTCGCGCTCCAGCCCTCGCTCGAGCGCCTCGATCTCCCTGGCTCTTGTCCGGTGCGGGGCCTCTTCCGGACGCTCCCGCACAGACTCCCGCGCATCCTGGCCTTGACTGACTTCACATAGGAAGTGTTGGACAATGATTTCGCTCGGGAACCCGCGCTCGATCCCCTTGGCAGCTTCCGCATAGCGGCGCGCGAGCGAGTCGTACGGAACTTCGATCGGTTCTCGTCCAGGCTGCCGGTAAATCAACACCCCCTTCTCCGCAGACCTTCCGATCGGATCGTGATTGCGGACCAATTGATAGACTTTCGGATCGAGGGTCCGCATTTTATCCCCAGTCAGCTCGAGACCCTTTGCCTGCCCGACGGTCTCATTGTGGTCCTGCCGAACCAGCTCACGACCGAAAACATCTAATACATTTTCATATGT
Organism: Nocardia citri; assembly: GCF_054065835.1. Taxonomy (NCBI): domain Bacteria; kingdom Bacillati; phylum Actinomycetota; class Actinomycetes; order Mycobacteriales; family Nocardiaceae; genus Nocardia; species Nocardia citri. The sequence goes on along the minus strand of NZ_JBSUQM010000043.1, from coordinate 19,082 downwards.
CCGGGCGCGTCCGGCCTCCAAAATCCGGGTCGTGATATCGGTCTGCACGCGATTCAGCCCCAACGTTTCGAGCGCGCGTGAATCGACTGCTCGTTCATGTTCCACAGCACGGTGAATCTGGTTATACATCTCGCGCACCTGCGCGGGATCGGGTTCCTTACCCAGCGCGGCGGCCTGTTCGAGTTCCCGGGCCCGTTCGCGGATTATTTCCACGAATTGTGCAGTTGCTCGTTCCTCCGGTGCGCGAGCCTCCATGACCTTTTCGGTAGCCTGCCGGACGAATTCATTTCGGAACGCATCGCTTGCTTTGACGAGGGTGCTGGCGCGATCGAATTCCAGCCCGTGAGCGACAATTCGTTCATGCTTCGGATCCAGTCCCAATTTCTGAATCGCTCGAGCTTCCATTTCTTGCTCATGCCGAATGACACGTTCCACGGCATTGTAGTTCTGTAGCACATCGGCCAGTTCCGGGGCCCTGCCCTCAGCAAGGATGCGCTCCAATTCATGAGCTCTGTTCAGTTCGTGCTGGACGAATCGTGCACGTTCCTCGAGGTGTCCTTCGCGGAATTCCAATACCTTCTGAGTGGCAGTCTCCAGGAGGTGTCGTTCGGCAACTGAGAGTTCAGCTGTAACCGAATGAGTTTGCTCGTAGATGCTGATTTCCAGAAGGTGATCGGCAATTTTTGCCGAGTTGCCCAGATCGAAGTCGCGCAGCACGTCCAGGCGGCTTTCGAGTTCGAGCCGTTGCCCTGTGGTCAAATGATCTCTTGCCATGAACTGACACTGCCTATTGGTGTGCAGGGACCGCAGGATTGGTGCCATGAGCAACACCAAGCAGATGAAGGCAGTCATCATCCCCGAGTTCGGCCCCGCCGAGGTGCTGCGGGAGGCCGCCGTGAATGTCCCCGAGCCCGGGCCGGGTCAGGTCGCCATCGATGTGGCCTTCGCCGGTGCGAACTTCGCCGAGATCCTCTACCGGCAAGGTGTGGTCGACGTCCCGCTGCCGTTCGTGCCCGGCATCGAGATATCCGGCCACGTCCGCGCTGTGGGAGCCGAGGTGGTGGGACTGACTGTCGGTCAGCCTGTGGCCGCGTTGACCATTGTCGACAGCGGCGGGTACGCCGAGGTGGCGGTCACCGCCGCGGACTTGGTCGCCCCGCTCGAGGAGTCGCTGAGCCCGGTCACGGCTGCGGCGTTGCCGTCCAACAGCACCACCGCGTTCCTGGTCCTCGACCGTGTCGCCCGGATCGAACCCGGCGAGAGTGTACTGGTGCACGCTGCGGCCGGTGGTGTCGGCAGCCAGCTCGGCCAAGTAGCCCGACTATTGGGCGCGGGTCGCGTGGTCGGCACCGTGGGCACCCCTGAGAAGATCGCGACCGCCACCGCGTTCGGCTACGACGAAGTGATCCTTCGAGACCAGCTCGCCGATGCGGGCGAGTTCGACATCGTAGTCGACATGGTCGGCGGACCAACGCGCCGCGCCAGCCTGGGCCGGCTCGCTCCGATGGGGCGCATGGTGGTGATGGGCAACGCTTCCGGCGCCGAGGACGTCGGGATGTCAGCCAACGAACTATGGTTCAGCAACAAGACGGTCTCCGGGTTCAACCTGGCTGCCTTCTCGTCGGCTTATCCCGCCGATGCGGGAACCGCACTGCGTCGCGCAGTCACCGCCGCCACCGCCGGAGACCTCCGGATCCAGGTCGAGACGCTGCCCCTGAATCAAGCGATCGAAGCGCACCGTCGCATCGAGTCCGGCTCCACCACAGGAAAATTGGTGCTTTAAGTCACGCCTGCTTGATCCTGACATGCCGGTCGGCCACAGGCGCACACTCGGCCCTGTGGCCGACCGCAGGACCGAGACACAGCACCCTCCCGACAGAAGCACGCGTCCACTCGATGCGCGCTTCTCGGCTATGAGCGCGCATCGCCAGCGAACCCGCGCTACGCGGCAGATCTGGACGCTCGCGGATCGCGTGCCCAGCGGCATTGTCGTGCGTTCGATACGGTTCGAACCGAGCTTTTAGTGGGGTTCGTCAGCGGCATTTGCGGATGTTGTCGGCTAGAGGCGTATCGCCGTACAGACGAGGTCGGCGATGGCTTTGGATCTGCTGTGTGGTGGCCAGGCGATGACGGTCGTGACGGCTGGTGCGTCCGGCACCGGCACGATGGCGTGATCGTCGCGCAGTTGGGCTCGCAGCGACTCGGGCATGACCGCGCAGGCCCGTCCGAGCGTGATCAGCTGGGTCAACTGGGTGTGGTCGCGAACCTGCGGGCCGGGGCCGTCCGGATAGCTTCCGTCGGGTCGGGGCCAGCGCGGCAGGGGCAGGTCGGTCAGGGCGTTGACCTCGGTCATCGTCATGCGGGGTCGGTTGGCGAGGGGGTGTCCCGCGGGCAGGACCACGACCTGCTGTTCGGTGTGCAGATCCTCGGTGTCGAATCCGGCCGTCGTGTCGTAGGGCCGGTGGAGCAGAGCAACGTCGGCACTCCCGTTGCGTAGCAGGCGTTCCGGTTCGCCGGGCCCGCACAGCACCACCTCGACTGCGACCGCGCCGGGTTCGGCGGCGTAGGCGTCGAGCAGCTTCGACAACAGTTCGCTCGACGCTCCTGCCTTGGCGGCCAGCACCACACCGGGCCGGTCGGGTGCGGCGCGGCGGGTGCGGCGCTCGGCGGCTTCGACAGCTTCGAGGGCGAGGCGGGCCTCCCGCAGCAGCACCGACCCGGCCTGGGTCAACGTGATCGCGCGCGAACTGCGGTGCAGCAGAACGACTCCGAGCCGTCGTTCGAGTTGCTGGATCGCCCGCGACAGCGGTGGTTGCGCCATCGAGAGCCGTTGTGCCGCCCGCCCGAAGTGCAACTCCTCGGCGACGGCGACGAAGTATCGCAACTCCCGCGTCTCCACGAGGTCATCGTATCCGGCGCTCACCACGACCAATACCCGTGCGGTATCGTCGCCCACCCGACCGGTCTTGGACGCCCCACCCGAGTCCGCAACATGATCGACGGCATGAGTGAACCGACGATCGCGCTGGTGACCGGCGCGAACAAAGGCATCGGATACGAGATCGCCGCGGGCCTGGGTGCGCTCGGCTGGCGAATCGGTGTGGGCGCGCGGGATCGGCAACGCCGCGACACCGCGGTGGAGAAGCTGCGCGCGGCCGGGACCGATGCGTTCGGTGTGCCGCTGGACGTGACCGACGACGCAAGTGTGGCCGCGGCGGCCGAGTTGATTGCCGACTATGCCGGAGGGCTCGACGTCCTGGTGAACAATGCCGCGATCAACGGCGTCACCGGCGATATGCCGCAGACACCGACCACGGTCGATCCCGCGACCGTGCGAGCTATCGTGGAAACCAACGTGATCGGGGTCATCCGGGTGACCAACGCGATGCTGCCCATGCTGCGCGGCTCGGCTTCACCGCGGATCGTCAACATGTCCAGCAGTGTCGGTTCGCTCGCCCTGCAAACCACACCCGGCATCGACATGGGCCCGGTTCCTGCTGCCTATTTGGCCTCGAAGACCTTCCTCAACGCCGTCACCATCCAGTACGTCAAGGAACTGGGTGATACCAACATCCTGATCAACTCAGGCTGTCCCGGTTTGACCGCCACCGACTTCACCGGTTTCAGCGGCGACCGTACACCGCAACAGGGTGCGGCCATCGCGATTCGCCTCGCGACCCTGCCCGACGACGGCCCGACCGGCGAATTCCTCAACGACGCCGGAGCGGTGCCCTGGTGACGGGCACACCCGTGCGAACCAATCCCGTTCCCGAAGTCGGCCGCGCGTGGCGCGCCGGAGGAGAAGCAAAACAATGACAAAGGCAGTCAGATACGACGAATTCGGCGGAATCGACGTCCTGCGGATCGACGAGGTCGAGCGCCCCGTGCCCGGGGAAGGGCAGGTCCTCGTGCAGGTGAGAGCGGCAGGCATCAACCCCGGTGAGGCGGCATTACGCACCGGCGCGATGACGGACATCTTTCCCTCGACCTTTCCCTCCGGGCAGGGCAGCGATCTCGCCGGAGTCGTCGTTGAGATCGGCGCCGGAGCCGACCGATTCTCGCCTGGCGACGAGGTGATCGGATTCTGCGAGAAGCGAGCCGCTCAGGCCGAGCTGGTCGTCGTCGACGTCGACAACCTCACCCCCAAACCGGAAAACGTCTCATGGGAGGTGGCGGGCGGCCTCTACGTCGCCGGCGTGACCGCCTGGGGGGCAGTGCATTCCGTACAGCTAGAGAAGGGCGAGAGCGTCGTCGTCTCCGGAGCAGCCGGAGGAGTCGGCTCGTTCGCCGTTCAGCTCGCGCGCCGTGCCGGAGCCACGGTCATCGGCCTGGCCAGCGAGGGCAACCACGAGTGGCTGCACAGCCACGGCGTGATCCCGGTCGCATACGGTGACGGTGTCATGGACCGGATCAAGGCCGCCGCACCGGGCGGCGTCGATGCCTTCATCGACACCTACGGCGGCGGGTACGTCGAACTGGCCCTCGCTCTCGGCGTCGCAATCGAACGGATCGACACCATCATCGATTTCGCGGCAGCCGCGAAGTATGGGGTCAAGACCGAACCCGGGCCCAACGGCAGGGCGGGCGCCGAGGTGCTCGCCGAATTGGCCGGCCTGATCGCCGCCGGACACCTCGAAGTCCCGATCGCGAACGTCTACCCGTTGACGCAGGTTCGTCAGGCCTACACCGAACTCGAACGCCGACACACCCACGGCAAAATCGTGCTGATGCCCTAGTCGGCGCCACACAGTGCGGCGCGCTTTCCGGGGACTGCCCGACCGCGGGGGCTGATCCCCGTCACCACGGTTGTCTGCCACCCCAAGACCACGACACCGCCGACTACATATCCGGTATTCGGCTACTTGAGACTGGTGTCAGGGCTTGATCCCTCCCAGGTACCCGGTGGGAAGCCCCCTATTCGGCTGCCCACCAGCGTCATCGGTGTGGCTCGCTAATGGCTTGCGGCCCATCGGGTTACCGTGCGGGCGTGGCTGGAAAGGGGTCTGCCCTGGCTCGAAGTAGCGGTGCCTTCCTGCACGGATACCGATCCGTCGATCTGGAAGGATGGACCCGCACAAACGCTCGGCCACCATCGAAATCATCGACCCTGACGCGAAGATCCTCGCGACCGGGCGTTACGGCACCGACACCGTCGGATACGGTGAAATGCTCACCGCTGCACAACGATTCCCGCAGCGGGTGTGGGCGATCGAGGGTTGCAACGGTGTTCGGACGGCATGTAGCGCACAGGCTCGTGGCCGACGGGGAAACCGTAGCGACGATGATCAGCGATGGGGCAACCCCCAGTTCGAGGCTGACGAAACGGTCGCCGTCGCGTGGTCGAATCAGACCCGCTGTGGCACAGCGGCCCTCGCTGAGCGCTGGCGGAAACGCCCTGCGACTGTGGTCTTGCTGCTCTTCGTCGCGGCGCTGGTGGGTTACTTATCCTCGCCCTGGCTTGGCACGCGGTTTATGTGTCGAACAGCTGGATGTGGACGAAGCGGGTGGACGGGTCGCGCTCGTCCACGATGACGATCCGGTTGATCAGGGCGCCGGTAGAGGTCCTGGGCCTTCAGGATCGACGGTGAAGCGTCCAGGGGAGGCCCCGCGATGGCGGTCTGGGCCACGTCGAAGACTTTGGTCAGCGGCGCGGAGAATTTCGAAGCGGTCAGCAGCAGGGTAAGACCCTGCGGATCGGTCGATAGCGCGAGTTGGTAGAGCGTATCGATACCGCGCTCGGATCGGGCGCTGAGTAGGGAGGTCTTTGTCGAAGTCCGCGGCGACCCACCAGCAGGTGTCGTCGTCGCCCAGCGGATACAAGCCAATGTGGTGCGCCCCCCGTAGATGGGCGGCGACGACCTCGTCGGTGAGCGGCAGGTACGACGCCTCCGATCGTGACATGCCGGTGCGCCAACGTCCCCGGATCGCGGGCATCCAGCCCGATCGACCGTCCTGGCGGTTCTCCCACCGAATCGCGTAAATATCGGGCCGGCAACGGAACAAGTCGAGATAGAACCGAACCTTGGCTTCCGGAGCCGAACGCATGTCGACCGGGGTCGACACTGCGGTCTGGTCCGGATCGGCTGCGCGCGCCTGGTTTTCGGTGAGGTCGAGCAACCGCCGCAGGCGGGCGTTGTCGGCACGGAGGGACTCGAGCTCGCCGGGGAAGCGTTCCACGGCCATCCAGTGTGCCGAGCCATCGTTTCTACCGCTGAGGGTGGTTACGGGATGGGTTTGCTCATTCCGCCCACCGCGTGAGGTTGCGAACAAGCCTGATCGACCGACGCGATTGCTCCCGCAACCCCGTCCGCCTCCGGCCGCGACGGCAAATTTCGGCCTATACGAATCGTGACTCCGCATCTGGTTCCGAGTACCGAGTCCTCGGTGAGATTGTTCCCCCAGCGATGCCTCGACTGAATCCGGCGTCGATCCACCGACGTAGATGGACGGGGTACATGATCCGGTGTCGGCAAAGCGGCGACCCATCGGCTACATGCGCATGACATTCGCATGTAGGCTGTAGATATGGTCGTTGCGATTCAAATCAAGGACGTGCCCGAGGAAGTGCGGGACGCTATCGCCGCACGTGCCGCAGCCCGCGGTCAGTCCACTCAGGTGTACCTACGTGCCCTGCTGGAACGAGAGTTGCGTGCCGAGCGGAACAAGCATCTGCTCGAGAGCTTGACAGGGCACCGCAGCCTCGATCTGGGCGCTGAGGATGTCGTTCAGGAGATTCGTGGCGGCCGTGAGGACGACGAGTGATCGTCGTCGACGCGAACGTCATGGTTATGGCCTTGTCGAGCCCTGCGACTCAGGGCAATACCGCGCGAGCGGCGATGCTCGCCGACGACGACTGGATCGCGCCCGCGCACATGCCATTGGAGGTACTGCGCACTCTCCGCAAAGCCGTGCTCGGCAATCGCTTGACCGCCAACGACGCCGACGCCGCGTTCCGAGCGCTCGCCGCTATGCAGATCGTCTACGCAGGAACCGATGTCTCTCTGTTACATACGGTCTGGGCGATGCGCCACAACGTCTCGGTATACGACGCGGCCTACCTGGCGGTCGCTGTCCTACACGACGCTCCGCTCATAACCTTCGATGCCCGGCTCGCCAAAGCCGCCGAACAGACCAAACCAGACATTCGCGTCACGTTGCTCTGATTTGGGGTGCGTATTAGTGGCGCGAAGCCCCTCGTGTCCGGTGTCTCGACGTGCGCGACCGCACTTGTCCCCACCGACGAGCACATATCTCGACCGGCTTCGATTTCGATGTTGAGTAGCAAGATTCATCTCGCTGTCCACCCCTTGGCAACGAGTTCGATCGGCGGCCGGTAGTCACGGGCACTCGAGATGACACGGCGCAGGCTCCGGTTGAGATGCCGGTGGTCGGTACCGTCGAGACCGCCAGAGTTGTCGATAATGTGCCGGCAAGTGAAGGCCAGGTCATTCATGCAGCCGAGCACTTGCCGGTCCGCTGTCGTAGCGAGGACGAGTTCGTGTTTTCCGGTGTCGGCGAACGTCTCGAGGGGGAGTTGCTCGTCGTGGAGTTCCCGTTCGATGAGACGGGTCGCAAGTGCGCCCGTGGCGCGCAGTTCGGCGGTGGTGACATCCGCCTCGAAGACGGTGAACAAGGTCGCGGAGTGGGTCAGCTGGAGACATTTGCGACGGTTGAACCACAGCAGGTTGGCGTACCAGTCATCGGGATCGGCCTCCGGCGTCGGCTTGGTGAGCCGCTGGGCGCCGATGACAGCCAAGAGTTTCTTCGTACACCGTAGGATCATTTCGCGATGGTCGGGATTCTCACGGTCGTAGCGTCTCGCGGTGGCGGGAAGCGTTCATCGCGCAAATTCTGCCATCGCACCGCATCGCCGACACCCGATCAAGCCATCCCGAACCGCAGTTGCGACGAACCCTGGCGAGGTCGCACTCTGCCCATGTCGAGTCGCCGTCCGTTTCGCCTCAATGCCGTTTACCCGTCCGCGGCACCGAAGTCGATCGCGCACCGCCTATCAGCCCCGACTCTCCTCGATGTCGACGGTGACCAGACGTCTGATGAAGGCCGCCTTGCGGGTGTGCCGTTCACGCAATGCTCTCGTTTGCCGCGCGAAGACATCGGTGCGGCCGTCCCGTTCGGCGAGATCGCGCAGGTCGGTGAGCAGCTCGATCGCCGCGTCGTACTGGCCGGACTTCTTGGTCGCGACCATTACTTCAATTCGTTGCCAGGCACCGTCCTGGTCGCAGGCGAGCTCGTTCAATCGTCGTTCGCGTTGACGTGCTCGCCGGGCCTCGAGCCGCGCGTGCTGTTCGGCCCGGACGGCTGCCTCACGGCGTTCCCGCTCGCTCCGGTGTCGGGCCGTACCGTCGAGCAGGTCAGCGACGGTACGCCGTGGCGCCTGGTCGGGTGCGGCCGTCGTGGACTCGCGGAATCGGCGCAGAAGTTCCATATGGACACTCGCCGCGTCGTCACCGGCGACAAGCAGCAACAGCCGATCTTTCTCTGCCACATCGAGATCGGCGGTCCATGCGGCGAGCGCACGCGGATCATCGGCCACCGCGTCGAGATCGGGGCTCACCGACGCCGCGACGTGCAGCAGATCGCGGTCCAGCCGCAGGAAGTCGGCCATCGCCCGCTGAGCGGCGGTGAGTGTACGCAGTCCCGGCGGCACCGGCGGCTCGAGTGGGTCATCATGATCGCGCCCGAAGGCCCACTCATCGCGTTCCCACGTACCGTACCCGGCCAACCAAGCCAAATACAGTGGTCGCAGATCTCCGGCGGCAAGATCGGCGCGTACTCCGACGATGGCCGACAACGAAGTCTCCGCGTCCTCCACCCAGTCACCGGACTCGTCCTCGCTCGAGAAGCCGAGAATGATGTTCCTGCCGGATGTTTCGGCGGTGACACAGTCGCCGAGACAGTACTGTTCTGCCACCTCGGGACTGAGCAGTGTGCGCGGCAGTCGGAACATCAGCTGGCGAGTCCCCCAATTCGCCAGATACAGGTGCGCGTCGTAGTAGCGCTCGACCATCCGACGTATATCACCCCGGAAACTGCCCCAGTGGTATTCGTTGACGAAGCTCGTCGCGGTGATACGCGCCCGGGTGGACAAGGCTCGCACCTCCGCCTGCTGACGGTCGTCCAGCGGGCGGTCGAGGGCGACGAACTCGTAGTACTGGTACTCACTCACGACGGCACCTCGAATGGCTCTGCGGTGAAAGCGGAGTCATCACCGAGATGGAAGAACAGGTGTCCGCGCAGCGTGGCAGATTCGGTCAGGACGGCCCAGCCGCGACCGTTGACCGGCTCCCCATCGTCATCACCTTCCCAACTGAACTCCACGCACGCACAACCGTCACGGATCCCGGTACAGCAATCCATCCACCCGCGCACGGCGATGAACCGAACTCACCCGTCCCACCAGGTTGGAACTCCATGAATCCAGGCTCGACAAGATCGATGGCTTCGCGATCCCACAAGTCCATCGCCACGATGCGCCAACGTCCCGCCACAGTCATCGACATTCCCGTCCATATGTGTCCAAGATCCCGGCGAGGATAGTCATGGTCATGCCACTGCCGTTCGGTGACCGGTCACACCCGAACACTATGTGGCCGGGCGGAGATCGAGGGGCCCGATCCCGCCGGTCACCAATGCTGTCAGTGGCACGGTGTGCCGACTGTGGATCACTGGATGTGATGGCGTGTCACACGCGGGAGTCGTGTTGGGGTGTACCCAACCGCCAATCACTCGGCGGCGTTGCGCCTGGTGGCGCTTGACGCGCATTGGATGTCGGCCCGTCGTGCTGCACTTGATAGTTCGATCCTGAAGACAGAAGGTGACGCGACCTTGAGCACCGTTGAGCTACGCGAGTGGGCATCGAGATTTGCCTGGCTACGCGCTGGCGTGGCTGTTGAGTCGGTGACGAACTCGCCGACGGGCCGCGATCTCCGAGAACCAGCAGACCAGTCAGGCGAACCAATGAACGGCTCCTTACCGTCACTCGTCGAACGGGTACCGGTTGTGTAGCGCGGACCGGTCGCCGACGAAGTAGTTCAGGACGAGGTCGTCGGCGACTTGGACCAGCACATCGCGACCCTCGACTACGGATGCCCACTCCATCGGCAGCCCGGACACACCGTGGGCGGCGCCGATCAGGTTGCCGGCGACCGCACCGGTGGAATCGGAGTCACCGGAATGGTTCACCGACAACAGCAGCGCTGCGCGCACATCGCCGGTCCGGACCGCATGCAGGGCGCAGTACACCGCGATGGCCAGGCACTCTTCGGCGATCCATCCCGCGCCGACCTGCTCGACCTTTTCCGCGCTCGCCACGCCCTCGGACAACTCGACACCTCGGGTCAACGCCGCCACGGTTTCCGCCCCTGCGGGGAGTGCGGCGAGCTGAGTAATGGTCTGCTGCACAGCAATCGGCAGCTCGATACCGCTCACAACACGATCGATCAGTGCCGCGAACGCACCCGCGGCCAGATATCCCGTGGGATGCCCGTGGGTCAGCTGCGCGCTGCGAGCAGCCGTGGTGAACGCGAGGTCCGGGCCCGCACCGGCCAGTCCGAACGGTGCCGACCGCATCACCGTGCCGCAACCTTTCGACCCCGGATTCACCGGACCGGGTTCATCGAGCATGCCTGGAGCGAGATACCCCAGCGCCTGCTTGTTCAGCCCGGACATACAGGCATTCCCCGGTGCCCGCGCCGCATACAAAAACGGCATACTCGCCAGCCAACCATCACCGTCCAGTACGGGAGCATCCGGTGTCTGGGTCTGCAACCAGCGCAGATACGCCCTCCGCAGCGCCGGCACCGGGTCGACACTTGGAACGGACCGCAACAGCCCCTCCGCAGTGAACAATGTCATCTGGGTGTCGTCGGTAATCTGTTGCGGCGCATCCGCGTCATGCTGAGGCAGAAAACCTTGCACCCCGTCGGCTCCATACCGTCGGCGGATCTGGGCCAGCTGCAAGAATTCGATAGGCCACCCGAGCGCGTCACCAATCGCCCCACCCAGCAGCGAACCCCGAACCCGGTCGAAGACCAACGTGTAATCACCCACGGGACACCATCATTGCGCATCCGGGCGGCACAAACTCCACCCAGCCACATCCGAAACCCCTGACAGCCCTTGCCCGTGCGACCGTCAGCAGGCGCAACGGATCATGGAAATTCACGGACTTCGACAACATCGAAGCCGACGGACCGGGCGGCGGTTTCGAACATTTCCTGCCACCGGTCCACGTCGGTGCTGTCTATCAGGGCATCGGGCATGACCTCGACGCTGATGGACCACCGGTTTTCACCGTCGCGCCACAGCTTGGCCAGCACCGAGGCGTCCCCGCCGGCGCCGAGCTCACGTGAACCGAATTGCATGTCATCAGGGTCATCGAGACGGCCGCGGCGGCTCAGACCGAGCCTGTCACGCGACTGTTCCAGTCGATCGTGGTCGAGTTCCCCCGAAAGGATCAGCAGCAACCGGCGTTTCGGCGTGGCCGGGAGTTTCGGCTCTATCGCCAATGCCGGCTCATCCTCGGTTGGTGTCAGCCCTAGCCGGGGTAGGGCGAGGTCGGCGTTGCCCTTGTTCTCGTTCCACGCCTTATAGGTCAACTGCGCTGGGGTAGCGATCCCGAACGCATCCCGCAATCCGGAGGTGATCATTGCCGCCAGCCTGCGGTAGTCGGCCCGTAGCGATGTAAGACCAGTTCCAGCTGTCGCGCCCGGCCGGCGGCCGCCAGCCCAGGTCGGCGATGTGCTGAAGGCCCGCGGCATCGGCTCGCACCTCGGGGTCCAGCATGCCAGGGGCCGGGTAGTTCGGCGCACTTACTAGACGACTGGTCTACTCTTATGTTATGTTCGGACCATGCCGGTTGCGCAGTCCGATACCCGCCAGGACATCCTCGATGCCGCTCAGCGGATCATGGCTCGCAAGGGCTACGCCGCGGTCGGCCTCAATGAGGTACTCAGTGCGGCTGGCGTGCCCAAGGGCTCGTTCTATCACTGGTTCAGCTCCAAGGAAGCCTTCGGTGAGGCGATGATGAGGAGTTACTTTGCCGACTATCTCGCCGAGATGGACGGGATCCTCGCGCAGCCCGGCCGCTCGTCCGCCGAGCGGCTGATGGCGTACTGGCAGCACTGGCGTGAGACGCAAAGCCTCGAGGACTGCCAAGGCAAGTGCCTGGCGGTCAAGCTCGGCGTCGAGGTTGCCGACCTGTCCGAGCCCATGCGCCTCGCCCTCGAGGAGGGCACCACCGCGATCATCGACCGCATCGAGCGCATGATCTCGAGCGGCACCGAGGACGGCTCCCTCTGGGTCGACGGGCAGCTGAGCGCCGTGGCGCGAACGCTCTACGATCTGTGGCTCGGCGCCAGCATGATGACCAAGATCCATCGTGATCCCGCCCCGCTGGACAACGCGCTGGCGGTCACAAGCCAGCTCCTGCACCTGTAACCACGAACTTTCCCGCACCGAGACCGGCGTGCGGGATGCATACATACTAGACGACCGGTCTACTATTAGGAGAAGATGATGAAGGTTCTGATCGTGCTCACCTCCCATGACGAGCTCGGTAACACCGGCAGCAAGACCGGCTTCTGGCTCGAAGAGCTGGCCGCGCCGTACTACCGCTTCAAAGAGGCCGAGGCCGAGATCACCCTGGCCTCACCGAAGGGTGGTCAGCCTCCGCTGGACCCGAAGAGCAATGAGCCCGACTTCCGGACCGACGAGACCCGTCGGTTCGAGGCCGATCCGGCGGCGACCGCGGCATTGGCGAACACGGTGCGGCTGGACTCGGTGTCGGTCGAGGACTTCGACACCGTCTTCTACCCCGGCGGTCACGGTCCGTTGTGGGACCTCGCGGAGGACGCGGACTCGAAGCGTTTGATCGAGAGCGCGCTGCGGGCCGGCAAGCCAATCGGTCTGGTGTGCCACGCGCCGGGAGTGCTGCGTCACGTGACCAACGAGGACGGCACCCCGCTCGTTCAGGGCAGGAGGGTGACCGGGTTCACCAACTCCGAGGAGGCGGCGGTCGGGCTCACCGAGGTCGTTCCGTTCCTCGTCGAGGACGAGCTGAAAAAGCTCGGCGGTGACTTCTCCAAGGTCGGCGACTGGGAGTCTTACGTGGTCGAGGACGGGCTGCTGATCACCGGTCAGAACCCGGCGTCGTCGACCGCTACCGCCGACGCCCTGATCGCGAAGCTTGCCTGATGAGCGCCTACGTGGTCATGCTGCGTGAGGGGGTGACGGACCGGGGCGAGCTCGAGGTGTACACCGCCGCGGCACGGGAGGCCCGTGCGGGGCATCCGGTCACCCCGGTCGTCGGCTATGGACAGATCGAGACTCTCGAAGGCGCGCCCCTCGACGGCATCCTCATCAACCGGTTCCCGACGGTGCAGGACGCTCTTGCCTGGTACCACAGCCCGGCCTACCAAGCCGCGCTGCCGCACCGGCAGGCTGCGGCGGACTACCGCGTCCTGATCGTGCCCGGCGTCGATGGGATGCCGGCGCGCTGAACTTTTCGTCCGGCGTCAGCGCCCGCTGCGCAGGCGTCGGACGACAGCAATCCATTCATGATCGGGAATAAGGAGACGACAGAATGTTGGCGAAGGGTGGGGTTTTCGCTGTTCTGGCCGAACGCGCCGGCATCCCCGCGGGCGTCATGTCGAGGCGACGCCCGGCCGCCACCGCCCGATGCCCGGATCGTTTCGACGAGCGTTCGCCCGTGTGGACGAGCCGACGACCCTATTGATATCCGTGCGCCGATACCGTTGGCTTCTCCGCCGGGCACGGTGACGTTCTCCGGATCGAAGTAGCGCCTTTTCAGCCCGAGGAGTTCGGTACTACCTTCGGGACGGGTAGTACCTGCCCAGCTTTCCGGCTCGGCTCGGTCCTCTATCGCGCGATGAACTGGCCGATGCCTGCCGGAGACGATCGAATTGCGGGGGTCGGCGTGTGCCCGCGGTACTCGGAAATGGAAGTGGCGATGGTGACACCGGGCGATATCCTGTGCATATTGTGGGGAGGCTGACCATTGGACGATGCCCTGCAAGTACCGCATCTGAGAGCCACCGCGGACTTGGAACTGCGCCCGTGGTCGTTGTCTGCGGCAGACCTGGAGCTTGTTGAGGAAGCCTCTGCCGACGACTTGATTCCTATAACCACGGTGTCGGCGACCTTCTCGCGCGAGGCCGCAACGCGGTTTGTCGAACGCCAGTTGCAACGAGCGACCGATCGAACCGGATACCCGATGGTGATCGTCCGGCGACGGGACAACACACCGCTGGGAAGTATCGACCTGTGGTTGAAGGACATCGACGAAGGCCGCGCATCGCTCGGCTACTGGGTGGTCCGCTCGGCCCGCGGCCATGGCGTCGCCGCGCATGCTCTGGCGGCAGTGGCTACCTGGGCGCTGGAAGAGCTGCATATCCCACGGCTCCAGCTCTATGTGGAACCTTGGAACCGCGCTTCGATCCGCACTGCGGAGAGGGCCGGTTTCGAATGCGAAGGGCTCCTCAGATCGTGGCAGAAGGTCGGCAATCGACGCCGCGACATGTTCATGTACGCGCGCGTGGCAACCGGAACCCTCGCCGAGCCGGATCGGGTTTGAACCGTTAGACCTCAATGACCGGTCGCGGGTGATCGTGAACCGATATCACTGCTGGCACGGTGTTCGATAGGCCCCGGCCGGGGTACTCGCCTCGTGGTCGACCTCCACGGCCTCGCTTGTAAAATTGGTCGCGACTACGCTTGATCTGCGTTTGTAGGCACAGCCAGTGGATAAATCCGCTCGAAAACATCTGATGAATCGCTTCACCCTCTCTATGAGAGGACCGTCCGATGGGTTTTGCAGAGATGCGCCGGTTCCGGCGTGATCCGTTGGGTTTCCTCGAGAATCTGCGCCGGACCAGCCCGGTAGAAGTGTTCGGGCTGCCGTGGGGCGGGTGGTGTGTCGGCGATACGGGTCTGGCGCTGACGGTGTTGAGTGACGGCGCTTTCAATGCGGGGAAGTCCGGGTTCTTCGGTTCAATGCTGCCTTCGCGGTCTGCTCAGGTCGATTTCGGCCGCGCGGTGCGCGCGTTTCTGCGGACGCATACGCCCGAGTATCGCGAGTCCCTGGCGGCGGCGGTGCTCGACATGCCCTCCGTCACCCGCTGGCCCGCAACGGGGGTCGAGCTGGTGTATCGGTGCACCGCGGACATGTTGCTGCACCCCGATGGTTCTCCCGAGTTGCGGCAGTTACTGGAGCGAAATGCGCGCGTGGGCGCGCTTCGCCCGGCCCGAATAGCACAGCGGGCGCGGGCGCAGCTGCTGCGCGCCAAGCTGTCCACCGCGCTGAACGAGCAGATCCGGGACCGGCGCAGCGCCGCCGGCCGCACTGCCGAACCACGGGATCTGCTCGATGCCGTGATCGGTGCCTGTCCCGAAGGCGTCGCCGATGCGACGGTGGCGCAGCTGTATGTGCTGATGTTCCGGTCCATTGTGGGACCGCTGGGCTACTCGCTCGCGTGGTCGGTGCTGCTGGGCAGTCTCCACTCTCCCGGCTCACCATGGCCTTGGCCCGTCGACTGGGTGGTACGTGAGGCCCTGCGGCACCGGCCGGTCTCCTGGATGGTCAGCCGTCCCGTCCCCTATCCCGCCGAGTTCGGGGGGATCGCCTTCCAGACCGGCGACCTGCTATCGGTCAGCCCCTATCTGCTCCATCACGACAACAAGCACTGGACCAGACCAGGGGCATTCCAACCCGACCGCTGGATTCGACCGAGCGAACACGGCCCATTCGTGCCCTTCAGTTCCGGCCCCTTCACCTGCGCCGGCGCCGCGGTCGCCCACGATCTGGTCACCGATGCAGCCACCACCCTCATCGAGAACACCTCTCTGCGCGTCATCGGCGGCGGTGATACCCGACCGATCGTGACCAATGCCGCGACCCCCAGGCCGTTCACCCTGCGGCGTACCCCACAAAGCCCTGTCCACGCCCGACCGAGCTCCAGGAAGGAGGTGACATCATGATCAAGGCATTGCGGTTCATCTTCACCAACAAGCCGACCCGTACCTGGAACCCCGCTCAATACGGATGATTCTGCTACCGGCTGGATGGCTCGACCACCGAGATCACCAATCCCGATAGCGCCGCAACAGTGGCTACCGCGACTGTCGATCTCTGGGGCGGCACGGCATGGTCGGGCCAGGTCGGCACTCCGCTGCGGTTCCCTGGCCAGCTCTACGATCCCGAAACCGGTCTTCACTACAACCTCCACCGAACATATTGATATGAAACGGATTGGTTGTGCCACATGATGTTCCGTGGGTGGGCGATGATCTCAGGATGGACATGCGCAGGCTTTCCCTGGGGCAGCAGGACGCGTTGCGGATGCGGCGATGGGCGCGATCCGCGATGGCATGACGTCGGCGGAGGCCCAGCGGGTGTTCGGGGTGTCGGAAGGTTCGATCCGTAACTGGCGCAACAGGTTCGCTGTTGGTGGCGTGGAGGGTTTGGAGTCGGGGCGGCCGGGGCGACGTGCCGGCGACGGCGCGAAGCTGACGCAGTCGCAGGACGACGCGCTGGTGGTGTTCGTGCCGGAGCAGTTGGAACTGGGTGGACTGTTGTGGACGTTGCGGAAGTTCGCCGAGCTGACCCAGCGGTTGTTCGGTGTGTCACTCACCGAGCAGGGCATGGGAAAGGTGTTGCGCCGCATGGGTTCACATTCCAGCGCCCGGACCGCCTCGCGATCGAGGCGAATCCGGATGCGATGGCCGAGTGGGTGCAGGTCACGTATCCCGCGCTGGTCGCGCGGGCGAAGGCCGAGGACGCAGTGGTCCTGTTCGGCGAATAGGTCGGGGTGCGCTCGGACCATCTCTCGGGCCGCGCGTAGGGCCGCCGTGGCCAGACACCGACGGTCGCGAGGACCGGGAAGCGGTTCTCCCTCAACGCGATGTCGACGGTCTCTCCGCGCGGGGACATGCACTTCACCGTGTTCCGGGGCCGGTTCAACACAAAGTCCTTCCTGGAGTTTCTTACCCGGCTGCTGACGCAGCACGAGACGAAGATCCACCTGGTTGTCGACGGGCACCCCGTGCGCCGCTCGAAGGCCATCAAGCACTGGGTGGCCGAGCGCCGACCGGATCGAGCTGCACTTCCTGCCCGCCTACGCCCTGCACCTCAACCCCGACGAACTGCTCAACGCTGACCTGAAACGCACTCTGGCCGACCAGATCATCACCAACCCCGCCCAGATGGAGACCACCGTGCGCTCGTTCTTCCACCGCGTCCAGAAGCTCCCCGGCCGCGTCCGCGGCTACTTCCAGGCCCCACACACCGTGTACACCTCAGCCTTTTAGTTTCGGATAAATATAAGGTAACGGTGGTGGTTTCAGCCCCAGTACTCTCCGCGCTTCTTGCGTTCCTCGACATCGGCAAGGTACTGGGCTTCTTCGGGGGTGCCTAGTTTGTCCTCGTCGCCGAACCGGTCACGCAAATGAATTTGCTCCTCGTCTGGTACCGCGTCACGGATGCGGTTAAATTCAGCGAAGCCCGCCTTGATCTCGGCCATTCTTTCATCACTTATCGACCATTCCACGTCGTCGCCGGACCGGAATATCCGACCGTTTATTTCTTCTCGCGCCATGATTGTTCGCCTCTCTACTTCGGTCGTTCGGCCATTTGGATGATCAACCGGCCGGTCGCCTTGTCCTCGAATCGGTCGACCACCATAAACTCTGTTCCAGACCTGAACAACACTTCTTGCTCTTCGGGGACGCTGGAATTGTGGCCGATATATTTGCCGTTCTCCGACTGTATCTGAAATTCTATCGGCCGATCCTTGGCGGCGTTCGGGGTGGCCGATGACGACGTAAACGCAGGCTCCTCGATGGTATGACCGGGTTGATACTTCGCCAGCTCTTCTTCTGACATATCGGTGCGGCGGGTGACCCTGCCCCCATAACTAGGGAATTTGTCGAGCGTCGAATTCAACTGGTTGACCTCGGCTTGCTGTTCGGCGGTCAATGGCTTTCCGCTGCGCAATGCGCCGTTGATGTCGCCGCTGGAGCCGGTATATCTGGTGATGGCGTCCCTTTCTGCTTGAGACAACTCTATTTTCGCGGTGCCGGGCGGGTGTTCGAGCTTCGGGAGTTCGATCGGTTTCTTCGGTTCGGCCTTCAACTCCTCGATACGCCGTATCTCGGTTTGGTGTTTGGCTATATCCTGCTCGACCCGCACACCCTTGGCGATATTGCGGTCGGTCTTGAATGCCTCGATCAGGATGCGGATCGGGCGGCCGACCTTGGCGGCGATAGCGACAACGCGCGCACTCGCGACAGCAGCCCCGATACCAAAGGTGACCACACTCGATGCCACCGCGATGGCGGCGCTGATGGCCAGTTCTTTGAGTAGTTCCTCACCCAGCTGTTTGAGCAGTTCCACCATCTTCGCCCGCAGTTCGACCAAGCCGTCATGGTGATCACGGGTGGATGTCGAGAGTTCCTTGAAGCAGGCGATGGCGGCCTCGGCGGCCGCTTTGAGTGCGCCGATGTCCTCATCGATGAACGACGCCTCGGGCGAGGTGATCTGCTCGAACTGGACGGCCACCGCGTCGAGCTGGCCTGCCATTGCTTGCACCGGTCCGGCCGCAGCGATCCCGGCCCACGTGGTGGCGGCGCGGTCGAGCAGCTCGACGTTGCCATCGGGCACCGTGATGCCGATGGTCTCGACCAGCTTGACCCCGCCATCGATGAGCCCGTTACCCGGTCCACCAGCAGAAGGCAGCGGGATACGGCAGTTGTAATAGGGAGGTCCGGTATACGGCTTTTCCGGCGCGGGACCGGTCGAGCCCGCCGCGGTGTATTCGGCTTGGGCGTGGTTGTAGCCCATTTCCAGCAGCACAGCGCCGTAATGGTGGGTCGCGGTGGCCAGATCGGTGGCCATCTTCAACGCTGCTTCGGCGCGCGCGTCGTAGGATTCGGCCCATTTCTTGGCCTCGGTGTAGGTGCCGGTCATGTCCCTGCACTGGCCGAGCGTCGGCAAGACGTTGTCAATCGCATAGAACCAGTCGGTGGCCAGCACTTGCAGGCGGTTT
>NZ_JBSUQM010000042.1:0-29267 GCF_054065835.1 Nocardia citri | reverse complement strand
GCGGCATGACACGTTCTCCTACTCATCGGCCAGATAAGACTACTTACGCCGCCTTTTGACTGCTATTAACCACTCAGTGACTGGCTTCAACTACCGGTAATTCGCCCACGACACAACGTCGCCTTTCTTTGAATGGCACTCAAAACCGCAGGTCAGCATAGGTATGTGGCGTCCACGGATGCCACCCGCCCCGGCAGTCGGCGCGGTCGAGAGAGTTGCCCTCACCCCGTACGGCGGACAGGGCTTGCGGGAGGTTGCGATGAGTTGGGACGTCGACCAGCAGTGGCATCAGGTGCTGTCCGAACGGAACAGGCTACGAGACGACTTGGAGGCCGTTGCCGACGCGCTACGCAGGCACCACGACGATCGGCACGTCGGCTCGATGCGATGGTGTGACGCTCCGGTATGCCAGCTGCTGTTCCGGCTGGACCTCCTGTCTTGAAACCTTGGTTTCGAGACAGGCGCACACCGGGCGCGGTCGGCGGGAGGAACAGCAGGTCAACGAGTCTCATAATCTATGCTCGAAATTTAGTCTCAAAATGTTGTAACAGGATAAGATAATGAGACTTTTCCCGCGTGGATGGAGACGACATGGCGCTGAATGCAGAGAAGCCGGCCGAGACCGAGGCGATGCCGGCCGACGACGTGCTCATAGATGAGAACCTGCTCGACAACCTTCGCGCTGCAGCGATGGGGACCCCCGTCAGGGCGATCAGCGTGCGGCGCCCGTGGGCCAACCTGATCGTCGCGGGACACAAGACCGTCGAGAACCGCACCTGGACCACCCGCCACCGCGGTGCGGTGGTGATCCATGCCGGGGCCCGCTGGGAGCGCGACGGAGCCGACCTTGCTGTGGCCCTGGGTATCTCGGGCTTCGTGTCCTCGGCGCAGTGCCCGTCCGGATATCTCAGTGTGGCCCAGCTCGTGGACGTGCACCGCGCGGCGGGATGTTGCGCGCCGTGGGGCCAGCAGGACAAAGGCGTCTACCACTGGGTGTTCACCGGTGCGGTCGCGCTATCCGCGCCGGTGCCGGGCCCGGGACGGCTCGGGCTGTATCCGGTACCCGCTGACGTGCGGGAGGTGCTGCGCTGATGGATTTTGGGTACGCCCGAGTGTCGACCAAGCACCAAGACCTCGAACGCCAGCTCGTCGCGCTCGCCGAGTACGGCATCCCACCGGAGCGGATCTACACCGACCGCAAGACCGGCGCGACCGTCGACCGGCCGGGATTCGCCACGCTGCGGTCGATGCTGCGCGAGGGTGATCGGATCGTGGCGACCAACCTCGACCGGTACGGCCGCAACCTGCGCGAGTGCCTCAACGTCGTGCACGAACTGCGCGAGCAGCACGTCGGGATCAAGACCTTGAAGGATCCGATCCCGATCGACACCGCCGAGGACTCACCCATGGGTGAGATAGCCGTCGCACTGTTGGCGCTGTTCGCCCATATGGAACGGGTGTTCATGCTCGAACGCGCCGCCCACGCCCGTGAGGTCGCCGCCGCCAAGGGCGTGCGGGCGGGACGACCCCGCAAGCTGACCGCCGGCCAGCTCGCCGCCGCGCAGGCAGCCCTCGCCGCCGAGCAACGCCCCGAGGCCGTCGCCGCCGCGTTCGGCGTCAGCCGGGCCACTCTGTACCGCTACCTGGCCGAGGCCGACGACATCGCCCGCGCAGCCACCGGCCGACCGGAGGAACCCTGATGTCGAGTACCGAACCACTGCGGTCGCCAGTGATGCTCTACGGCAGCTGGATGTGGGTGTTACCGGCGGTCAGACGGGTGATGGGGTCGCAGTAGCATCTGCCGAACCATGTGCGTCCTGCATGAGGTAGGACGACCCCTCAGCGATGCTCAGCAGATCGGCAGCCAGTAGATAGGTCTGGGCAACGCAGGTCCGTGCCTCCTCCAATGAAGGCTTAGCGTGTACTCCCTTGCTGGCCAACGCATCGAGCGTTGTGAGCCGTGAACCGAGTTCGGGGATCACTGCTTGAAGGAGGGGCCCGTTCTTGTGCTTGCCGACCTGCTCACACACGTACTGCAGAAGACGGTTCTTGTAGGCGTCGTCCGACATCTTGCGCTCGACGTTGTCGATACCAGCCGCCATCGCATTGGTTGGCGGATACAGCGCATCCGCCAGTGATTTGATCATGCGACGACATGAGGTCAGCGCATGCGAAATGTCCTCGGGCCCACCACCTGCGATTCGCTCCTGGGCTGCAACGAAGTTCTGCGCGGCCTCCGGCGCGTACTTCGCCAGCAGCGCGTTGCCGCGGGCTTGGACCTGATCGAAGAAGCTGGACTCGGCCCTGCCCAATTCGAGTTCTGACTCCGTCTGTACCAGGTAGACGTGGACAGACTGCCGAACTCGGGAAATGATCCTCCGCTGCTGGTCGAGCTGAGGAAGCAGTTTTGCTTGCTCGGCATTGTGCTCTCTCGCAACGAAGTACGTGTCGATAGGCGTCAGGTTGGCAGGAACAGTTTCGTAACTGACGTACACCGCTTCGATCTGCGTCAGCAGCAACTCGAGCTGTTCGATCGACGCACCATGATGGCTCTTTCCGTCGCTCATCAACCGAGTCGTGAGGTAGCGCTGCATCTGCCGTGTGTGTTCGCGGGAAGCTTCTTCCTTGCCGAGGAGAGCCTCCAACTTCCGCTGAAGGTCGAGAAAACCATCACGATCAGATGCGCCTGAGCCGACGTCGCTGAGCTGCAGCAGCAGCCATATCTGTGCGCCATAGTCATGACGTCGCACCGCTATGCGGTGAGCCTGGCGGGCTAGGCCGGCCACGCTCTTACCTGGAGTCTCGAAATCGTCCAGCGCCTTGCGCGTCATCTCGAGGATCTGAGTCACGTCGGTCACCGCCGAAGTATATGGAGATGCCGAGGATGGATATCCCGGGTATCCCCAAAAGTATCCCTTTTGGGTATCCTGGACAGGAAAAGACGGATTTTGACGGGAGGTACGCCTCATGAGCGCTTCGATGTCCTCGATGAAAGTCGAGCAGTCGGTACGGGAGCGTGTGAGCTCTTTGGCGCAGGCAGAAGGGCGGACCGTCTCTCAGACCATCGCTCATCTGCTTGATGAGCACGACCGTAAGCAGCGGTTCGCAGCTGTGGCGGCGGCCTATGCGGAAGCGGACTCGGACTACATGGCTGAGATCGCTGAGTGGGACGACACGCTCGAAGATGGCCTGGATGACGCTCTGTGAGCACACCACCGACGTATAGCCCTGGTCAGGTCGTCTGGACCGATCTCTCTCCCACCAAGGGCCGTGAACAGGATGGTCGTCGGCCGGCGGTGATCATATCCACCGCCGATTACCTGCGGACCGTGCGAGGTCTGGTCGTCGTCGTGCCAGTAACCACAACCGACCGAGGCTGGCCGCATCATGTCCAGCTGCGGGGCGATGAACTCGAGCTCAAAGAGGTTTCTTTCGCCATGACGGAGCAACCCCGAACGATCAGCCTCGATCGGATCCGCAAGGTGTCGGGCTCAGTCGACAAGCGCACACTGTCGTTGATCCGTCGCTGGATCAGCGATTTCACGGTGATGGAGAGCTAGCGCATCTGAACTCCGCTTCCGGAGATGATCTCTCGACAAATGACGGTCAGCCGTAGCAGATTCGGACCTTTGCTACAGCTGAGCGTCATGCTTCCGTTGCCGGTACGCCTTGGATCGGCACCCGGGCGAGCAGTATCGGATATCGGCGCGATGCTCGACCCCGGGCCACAACCTTGCACCGCAGACCGGACACTGGATAGCGGGCAGGATCGTATCGGTCGGGATGGTCCCCTCGTCCTCGTACTGCGCCAGTTTGACCTCCACGCCGATGAGCTGGTGGGTGATCGCCTGCCGCCGCAGCTCGCGGACCCGGGCACGATAGGCCCTCGCGACGCACGCATTGCCGCAGTAGCGTCGCCGACGGTCAGCGCCTCGAGGAAGCGGCTTCCTACAGCTCGCACAGCATCGACGGCGGGTCCGACTGCCCACATCCCCCACTCTTCCACCCTGAGACAAGCGAAACGGAATAGTGCGTCGGAGCCGCGCGCCATACTGGTGTCCGTGGGGTATGAAGCCAGGCGGGCGCATTCTCGCAGGGGACGGATAGGCGGGAGCAACGTGCGCGGGTCGATCCGCTTCGTCGACCGCCCCGCGCGGCGGCCGCGCTCCCGGTCCCCGTTCTACCCCGGCTACCGCAGCGCCTCGCCCACGCCGATCCTCTGGGGCCTGGCAGCGCTGTTCGGCGTGCCGGTCCTGCTGCTGGTCGTGCTGACCCTGACCCACCTGGGATCCCCCGACCACCCGGATAACGCCGTGGTGCCCTCGACCGTCGCGCCCGCGCACACGACCGCCCCGCCGAAGTCGTGCTTCCCGTTCCAGTGCTGACCCGGCCGCGTCGCTGACGATCGAAGCTGCCGCGCCCTTCCCTCAACGGGAGGGCTTGCCACCAATAATCCCCCGAGTCACCAACGGCCGCGGCTCAGGCCGCGATGTCGAACAGGGTCAGCTCAGCGCGTTCGCGGGCGCGCAGCTCGGCACGCTCGCGGGCCTCGCAGGTCGGGCCGATGCGGCGCGCGACCGATTCCGGCGACATCAGCCAGCCATGACAGCGGCGGCAATGCACGACCAGTCGTACAGTCGGCTGCTCGTCGGTCTCGGCCATAACGCTCTCCCTCCCGGCCACGGGCAGATATGCCCGACAGCCTTCCACACACCACCGACACGAACGGGGTGCGAGAAGGGGCTTATGTCGTCCGTGTGGGCCGGTGGTGGTAGTCGGGGCGCAAGGTCACGAGGTACTCGCCGAGCGTGGAGTGGCAGGCGACGCCGTAGGCGATCACCCGACTGTCGTCGGTCGGGCTCCGGTGCACCTGGACGATGACCCCGGTGCGTCGCCGCGCCGCCGGATCCTCGGCCGCAACACCGCGCCCATGAGTGTCCGACCACCAGGCGACCCGGTCGCCTACCGCGAGAGAAATATCGAACACGCTTTCGAGTCTCGCACAGATCCGGAACGGCGTGCCTAGATCAGGATCACCAGCGCGATGAACACCGCGAAGATCAGGAGCGCCCTCGGCACCCACCAAAACATCGGCCGCCGAAGCGGCGTGAGGTCGAGTTTGCCCTCACGCTCGAGCTGGAGCAGGATCCCGGCGGCGCGCCACTGGCCCGGCGTGATGGGCTGCGGCTCCAGCTGCTGCCGGTACGGGCAGTAGGGGTAGGGATGCCACCCCATCGGACAGGTGCAGACATACCGGATCTGATTCATCGCCGCGCCCCTTCCCACCAGTCGCCCCGCCTGGCGGCGGGGCGACTGTCTCGGTGTGGCGAGCGTAGCGGTAACTCCCGACGATGCCCACCAAGTAGCCCCGATGCCGTACGCCCCAACCCCCGGACTTCCCCATCCCACTCGCCACCTATATCCGGACTTCGCCAACTACCCCTCGACACCAACATCACGCCTCCACACGCCCCCGCCCCCTTTTTCACCCTCCCCCAGCGTGCAGACCTCTTGCATCTGGGGTAACGAAACGGTAACGGCCGGGTGCTGCTGGTGTGCCTATATGCAGGGCGCATCGCAAAAGCGGCTGGCGGGCATCGTGTTCGGCGTCATCTCATGGAGTAGGTGGCGAGCGAGGCGGCGGCGGTTCCTCGACTGCAATCAAGTTATGGAGTTAGACATGCCAAGTGAAGTAGCCAGGTGTCCGGACAGATGCCTATAGGCGCGTGCTGGGTGCTTTGAGGGCAAGCGAGCGAAGCTCGTGCGGCAGCACCTTCCAAGGCGACCGGCATGCCAACCGCAGCGTACGCACCGAGCCCGCCGCGCGGCCGCCGCCACCCTCCCCTGATTCCCTGTGCCATCCTTTCGGCACTCTCTCTGTCCTGCCCCGTCCCCGGTTTCCCGTCCTACATGCCGATCCCTTGGCCGCTGCTGGGGCCGCTGCTGGGGCCGCGTTCCGGTCCTTTGTAGGGCCTGCGAGAGGCTGCGGGGCGCTCGGTCCCCGCCGATCGTTCCGGGCCGGTGGTCCTGGTCTTGGACTGGGCGCGGGCCTCGGTGGCGCGCTGCTCAGGGGTGAGCTGTTCTCGCCGGGCGTGCTCGATTTCCACCTTCTCCAGATCGCGTTGCAGGTCCTGCAGGTAGGTGGTGTCGTCGCCGAGATCCTGCGCGTCCTGGTTCCGTGCCGAGCTGAGCCGCCGTTTCTGCCGCTGCTCCTGGGCCTCGAACAGGATCGCGTCCCATTCGCGAGCCGGAGCACCGGTCGCTTTGGCTGCGGTCTCGGCGCCAGCGCGGGCCCGGGCTGCCTCCGGAGCGAGGTCCTGCAGCTCCCCGTCGGCCTTGTCGACCTCGGCCTGCTTCTTCTTCCGGGCCAACAGTCGACGCCCCGACAGCTCGTTCAGCTCCTGCTGCAACTGCGTGTGCGTCGTAGTGAGCTTCTGCTCCTTGGTGGTGATCTCGTCGGCGGCGCGCTGGGCCTGCTGCGCGGCCGGGATCTTCTCCGCCTTGCGCGTCACCTCGGCGTTGTCGGCGGTGACCTGGCGGGTGTGCGGGCCACCGCGCTCGCGACGGTCAGCGATATCGGCGACCAACAGTGCGACCTCGGTCCGCAGATGCTGCAGCTCGGTGTCGAGCTTGTCATCCGACCACCGGGCCGGAGCGATGTCGTGGCTGGCGAAACCGCTGCGAGCCACAGCGGCGGCTCGCAGCGTCGAGCGCTGATCCGCAGTCAGCTCGGTGTAGTACCGCCGCCGCTTCGGCTTCGCCTCGGCGCCCGGTTGGGTCGGTGGTGTGAGCGGCCCTTGCGCGGCGGCGAGCTTCTTCGCCCGGTCCGTCTGGTCCTGCGAGCCGCGGTTGGTGGCATCGGATTCGGGCGCGCTCGTGTGGCCGGCCGCGCGCTTGGCGGCGCGTTCGGCGGCAGAGGTGAACACCGCGGCCGCGTCGCGGTCCCACTGGGCGCGGCGCGCTTCGAGGTCGCTCTCCCACTGCGCCCGCACCGGATCCAGATGCTCGCGGGTCATGTGCTCCACCGCCAGGGCGCGCCCGAGCTCACCTCGTGCCCGGTGCGATCGCGCGACCGCCAATGCGATCGCGATGGCGATGGCGAGCAGCACGAACATCAACGCCACCAACACGATGGCGACCTGCGCGGCGATATCGTCGTCGCGCACACGACCGGATCCGCGCCCCTGGGGCTTGGATCGGGCGGGTTGTTCGAGCAGCAGCCGCGCCACATTCCCCAGGGCTGTCGGATGCGTTCCCGGCGGCGGCCGGTACCGGTCGGTGCGGCGCGGCATCTGCGCCGACCGCGTCAACGAGTCGGCGGCCGCCGCGAACGCCCCCGGCTGATCGCCTTCGAGGTGCTCGCTCCACGCGGCGAAAACACCGGCAGCCTGACCGGCCATCCACGCCCACTGGGCGCGGTCGCCGTGCGGCACCTCCGCCAGCCGATCGCGCCACTGCCCGGCCTCGGCCGCGGCTTGCTGCCACGCCTCGACACCGTCACCACCGGCCCGGCCTGACCGCCCGGATGTGGTGGTGCGGTTCTTCCACGCCGCCAACGCATCGGCGCGGGCCTCAGCGCTGTCGACCCACTGCTGCTCACGCAACGCCGCCAACGACAGATCCCCGGCGAGCTTCCCGCCGCCGACCCACGGCCCGACCTCGGCGCCGTCACGGCGGAACCGCACCGAATAACCGGTCACCTCATCGGTGCCCCCGGCCGCGTAGCGGGGCCGGATCGAGATCCCCGCCCCACGCAGACCGGTGACGAACTCGGCTTCGGACTCGGCCGCGGTCGCGTGCGCGCGCACCATCCGGCGCAGCCGCTCGCGCTCGGTCTCCGGAGTACCGAGCCGCTTGGACCGCTCGATCTCCGCGCGGCTGTTCTCCGACAGCCCGCCGCCTTCCTTCCGCGACGCGAGCACCCTCAGCCCGAACTCGGCCTCCAGCTCGCCGCAGATCTCATCGGCTCGCTTCCAATCGCCCTTGGCCTTGCCCGGTCCGTAGTCGTAGGTGCTGACCTTGCTGCCGTCCTCGCGCACCAGCGACGCCGCGATATGGATGTGGTCCTGACCCTCACCCTCCGCGCCGGACAGCCCGTGCCGCACCGCCACCCACCGCGCCTGGGCGCGCTTGCCATCCGGGGTGCCGGTGAAACCCATGCGGTCCATGAACGTCTCGGCGACCTGCTCCCACTTCCCGTCGTCGAGTTCCTCCCCGGGCATCAACGCCAGCACGCAATGCCACACCGGAGCGTCCTTGTACGTGCCTCCCTCACCCCGGCGGGCAGGCTCGATGACGTCCATGCCCAGATCCCGGCCACCGACACCGACCTTGGCCTTCATCCGGACCTGGGTGTTGTACAACCGGCGCGGGATCTCGATCTCGTGCGCGACCGCCAGCGCGGTCTCCCGCGCGGCCTCGTCGGCGGCGGGGCCGTCGAAGTTCTCCAGCCACATCTCCCGCATCACCGTGGGCGAGCCCGCCACGATGTGCCGGTTCGTGTGCTCGTTGTGCTCCCCCGGGCCCAGCAGGTAGGCCACGAGCCCCGGGAGCTTCTTGCCGCGCCGGATCTTCGGGATCATCGCCGCGCCGCTTCCCTCGCCAACTCCTCGATCCGCTCGGCACGCTCACGCAGCTCCTCGGCCACCGCCTCCAGCTCCTCGAGGATCTCCCAGATCTCCTCCGCCACTTCGCCCTCGACGTGCGCGGAGTGCACCAGCTGGTTGAGGTTGCCACCGATCTTCTTCACGTGATGCCGGCGCATCATGTCCAACGCACTCGCCGCAGAACCCAACTGCGACACGATCTCCCGCCGCTGCGGCCACGGCAACCACGGCCCACCCTCGTTCTTCGACGATCCGGTCGCGACCGGATAAGCCGCGGCCTGCACCACATACCAGGGCAGCGTGCAATTCGCCTCGTCCGCGAACTTCTGCACCCGCGCGAACTCCTCATCCGAGAACACGATCTCGGGCTTGTGCTTGGGGCCATCGATATTCGGGCGCCGCCGACGCCGCCGCGCCCGCGCCACGTTCTGCGCACTGCGCCGCCCATTCGTCGAACCCGCCCCGCCAACCTCCTGCACGCCCACCACGACCACCCTCCGATCGGTCCGAACCTCGGACGAAAAACCCGGCCCAGCGCAGCGACCACCCGACTGGGTGGGCTCCTCACGCACCGCGAGGAGATCCTCATTTACCAGATGGTAAATGTTACCTTGCTCCGCCTAGGGTCAAGGATGAGTGTACGGGAATTTGAGCAGCTGGGAGGGGTCTGCGGACGTGACCTCATCGAAGAGATTTGGGGGTGGCTGATTTGTTGTGTAGCCGTACGTTTGGGGTCATGGTGCTATCACATTTTGGGCGTGCTGAATGGCTCGCGAACGATGCGCATGAGGCGCTGACGGAAGCGATCAGGGTGTCGACCGAGGCGGTACAGCACGGAATCCACACCGAACCGGGCAAAGCGGCCGAACTCGCTCAACGCTGGTACTGGGTCGCCGGGCTGCAACGCCAGGCCGAGATCCACGCCCGGCTCGCGACCGCCACCGACGACAGACTCGGCGACAGCGACGAGTAGTCTCCGAACACGCGACAGCCCCGGCGGATACGACCCGCCGGGGCTGTCGCTTTTCAGTTGTTCGGTGCTCAGTCCAGCGCGCGCGGCCCGGATATTGCGATCGCGGCGTCGATCGCACGGCCGACTGTGGAGTGCGGTAGGTCGACGAGCGTGTCACCGATGCTGTTGGTCGACATGCCCTGGGACTTGGCGAGGTAGATCTTCGCCAGCACCTCGACCGGCTGCTTGGACTTGCGTCGATCGTGCACCGCGCGCGCGAGCCGGGTCGCTTCCGCAGGCGTCAGTTCGCGCGCGAACGGACCACTCCCAACGCTGTCGCTCGCGCGCGAGGTCGCGCGCGGTGCCTGATCGGTCGCGCGCGCGAGCGCACCATCCACCGCCGACTCGCGCGCGGCCGACGAACGGTTCGCGCGCGACGAGCCAGGCCCAGCTTTGCGCGCAGCCCGCACGCGCGGCGCGCGAACCAGGGGCACGACCGGCCTTAGATCGCGCGCGACCGCCTCGGCGTCTTCGCGTGCGGCTTCCTCGTCGACCTCGCGCGTGACGGGCGTATCGGCGTCCTCGTGCGCGGCGAGCGGTGCGCGATCGGTTCCCAGCTCAGCCGGGCTGTGCGCGACGCGCGACGCGCGATCCTCGTATGCCTCCTCGCGCGCGACCGGATCCGGATCCGCTGCGAGGGCCACGCGCGCGATGCCGCCCTCGCTCGCGGTCGGTGACACGTCCTCGCTCGCGATCGGCTCAACGAATTCCGCGCGCGGGATCTGCGACTCGTCGCGCGCGAGCGACGCGCGATCAACGCTCTCGCGCGCGACATCGCTCGCCGCCTCGCTCTCGCGCGCGACGATCGGTTCGCGCGCGAGCGACGGCAGCACCCCCGTGTCCTCCGCGCGCGAGGCTGTATCGGCGAACTCGCGCTCGAAGTCCGCCAGCACCGCATCATCGGCGACCGGATCCGCTCCGCGCTCCGGAGCTGGTTGCGTGACGGTGGTGCGCGCGCGGGCGAGCAGCTCGGCCAGCCGGTCGGCGGTGTCGTCGGTGACCGACAACTCCAGCGAGGCCTTCGCGATGGCCGCGCCCATGCGCTTGGCGACGGCGGTGTGGCCGAACAGGGCCACGCCCATCATGATCGGCGCGACCGAGTGCACGGCGACCCCGGCCCAGTCCTGCGGGGATTTCAAGTATGGGTAGGTGTTGAGCAGGATCGATCCGGCCAGCAATGCGACCTCGGTCCGCTGGATCGTCTTCTCCCCCTCGATGATCTTCCAGCGCGCGACCGCCGACCCGGAAACCATGAACACGACCAGGACGGTGCTGATCAGTGCCTCCAGCAGATAGCTCATCCAGTACAGCGGCTCGCTCGGCCCGCCCGGGGCGAGGTTGTGCTGCACGTTGGCCGCGGAGAACAGCATCGACCCGGCCACGACGCTCGCCAGCGCGCGACCCGACCACCGCTTGATGCGGTACAGGTGGGCCATCTGCGCGTGCGGGGACGCCTCACGCCGCTGATCAGCCAGCGCGCGCCGCGACAGCGTCAGGTCGCGGGCCTCGGTGCGCACGAGCTCGGTCGTGGTCTTGCGCACCTCGGCCGCAGTCGCCTCGGCGGTCTCCAGCTCGGCGAGCTGCTCGATGCGATCGTGCTCGCGGACCCGCTCGGCCAGCTTGCGCTCGGCCTGCAGCTCCCGCTCCGACAGCGCCTCACGCAGCGCGGGATCGAACTGGTAGGCCAGCCGGTCCCGGCCGGTCTGCACCCGTTCGGCCAGATCCGCGGTCAACAGCGGATCCTCAGTCCCACCACCGGTGGCGGCGCGGGTGGGGTTGGGTTTGCGACGGAACATCAGCTGTTCCCCTTCTTCTGGGTGATCTGGGCTTCGAGTCGGGTGATGGTCTTCTCGGCGGTGGCCAGCGCCCGCTCCAGCGTCTGCGCGCGGGTATCGGCGGTGGACTGGACGCGCGTGATCTCGGTGGCGTGGTCGGCGCGGATCTGCTCGCGTTCGGCGCGGGCCTCGGCGCGGACGCCGGCCAATTCTTCCCGCAATCCGGTGATCTCGGCCCGGTCAGCGGCGGCACGGGCCTTCGCGTCGGCCGTAGCCTCGGTGAGTTGGGTACGCAGCCGCTCGGCCTCAGCGCGGGCGTCGGTGGCGGCCTGCTCGGCGCCGCGCTGCTCGGCCTCGGCGTGATGCTGCGCCGCGACCGCGTCGGCCCGGGCATCGTTCGCGGCCGTGATCTGCACCGCCGCGTCGCGCTCCACTGCGTCGATGCGGTCCTGGGCGGCGCGTTCGGCGGCCGTGATCCGTTCGCGTGCAGCGTTTTCGGCGGCGACGATACCGTCGCGGGCCTCAGCTTGGGCGGTCGCGACCTTCTCCGACGCGTCCGCGGTCACCTCAGCCAGCTTGGTCTCGGCGCGCTCGGCAGCGGCGTTGGCTTCGGCAGTCTCCTCCAAGGCCTCCCCGACCCGGGCGTCCCGATCGGCGAGCGCGTCCTCGGCCGCACCCTCAGCGAGAGCCTTGTCCTCCAGGGCGCGGGCCAGCTCGCGCCGCGCGGTGAGAGCGTCGGTCTCGGCCTCCTCGGCGCGGCTGTTCGCGTCGCGAATCTCGTCGTCGGCTTCCCGGCGTTTCACGGCCACCTCGGCGGCAGCAGCGTCCGGATCCCCAGCGGTGGCCACGATCTGCGCCGCGCTCGCGAGGATCTCCTCGAGCTGGGTGCGGTGCGCGGTGGTGACCATCTCGAACTGCGCCAGCAGCTCCGCCAGCGACGCGCGCGCTGAAGTGACCGGACGGCCCGCGGGCTTGCGGCGCGGTGCGGCGCCACCGGCCTCCGCCTTCAGATCGCGCTTGCGCTGGAACGCCGTCGCCCGGTCGTGCACCCGCAGCGTGCCGTCCGGGTCGACGCAGGCCTGCCCGCAATAGTCCGCCGGGCGGCCCCGGCCCGCGACCGGCGGCAATGCGTGCCCGGCCACCTGAAATTCGCCCGTCTCGGGGTCGTAGCCGGTCGGGAACTGGCAAACGCGCTGGTCGTCGGCCGGGGCCGCGCCGTGCGGGGAATCGGGTTGCTCACTCATACCATCGATTCTACCACAATAACGTTAATTTTTTACGTAAAAATATTTCGTAAATACGTTTTAACTAAACGTATATATAATAATAGCTATGCTAGCATCACTAGCTATCTCCGCTATCAGTACTTGCTATCGGTGTTAGGTTCGCTGCGTGAGCACACCGAGCGCACCGAGCGGCTCTAGCCCGCTGAGCGATCCTGGCACGCAGACCCGGGTCATCGTCATCGCCAACCAGAAGGGCGGCGTCGGCAAGACCGCGACAACGCTCGGCCTCGCCAGTGCGGTGATGCACGCCGGTGGCCGAGCGCTGATCATCGACATGGACCCCCAAGGCAATGCCACCGACGGTGTCGGCGTAGAGGTCGCCGACGGACAGCGCACCGTCGCGGACCTGTTCGACCGCGGCGTGCGCCCCGGGGACCTCGCCGATGTGGTCGTGGCCTCGGCGTGGGATCGGGTGGATGTTGCGCCCGCGAACACAGACCTCGGGTCGGTAGCCGAGTCGGGCAACAGCGACATCGTGTGGCGCCTGGATCAAGCGTTCGAGGGTGTGGACCTGTCCGCCTACGACGCGGTGCTGTTCGACTGCCCGCCGACACTGGGCACGCTGCTGTTCGCGCCGCTGGTCGTCGCGCAGGAAGCCCTGATCGTCACCGAGGCGACCCGCAACAGCCTCAAGGGTGTCGGCGAGCTGGAGCGGACCATTCTGCGCGTGCAGCGCCGACCCAACCCGCGCATGCACATCGGATCGATCGTGGTGTCCAAGCGCAAGGCCCGCGGCGAGCACAACAGCCGCGAGCCCGAGCTGCGCACCGCCTACGGCACCCTCGGCGACGGAAACGGCGGCCTGGTCGCGCGCACCGTCATCCCCGACCTGGGCGCCCGCGAGGACGCGGACTCCGCGTCGGTGCCGATGCACCAATTCCGTGGCGGCAAGGCCATCGCCCTGCAGGTCGCCTACACCGACCTGGCCACCGAGCTTGGACTACTGCCGGAAGGAGCCCACGCGTGACCCCTATCGAGCGCAAGCCCGCCATCGGCCGGCGCCCCCACCCGGCCGACGACATCCCGGACAAGCCCAACCCCACACCAGCTGTGCAGCCGCCGACCCTGCCGGGGCCGGTGCCGATCGAGGAACGACTGATCGAACAACACAACGTGCGGATCCGGCCATCGACCAAGGACCGGCTCGGCCGCGCGGTCGACAAACTGCGCTACGAGACCGGCGACCGGTCGATCTCCATCGCATCGATCACCGACCTAGCCCTGCGCGAGTACATGGACCGCAACGGCTGCTAAGCCTCTGACCTGCAAAGCTATCCACGCTAGCGTGGATAGCTAGCCTCGATAGAGCCGATAGCGGAGCGACGTGAGCCGGGCGCGGAAACCTCGCGCTCGCTCGATCCTCCGATGAGGTCAGCGTCCCCGTGCCCGCTGGGTCAGTTCGCGCCGCGCCTCGGTGGCCCCGCGGGCACGTCGTGCGGCCCGGTCGGCGGCACCCTGCGCCAGCTCGTCGCGAATTCGCCGAGCCTCGGCGTTCATACCGTCAGCGGCGAGCATCGCCTGGGCGCGGTCCTCCTCGCGCTGGCGGGCCCGGTGTGCCCGCTCGGCCTCCTGGAGCGCGACCGTGCGCGCCCGGTCCAGGCGGGCCGGGGGCACGTCGTCGGGGATCTGGTTCAGGATCGACCACAGGTAGCCCGCCGGATTACGCGGCCCGTCCAGCAGCTTCTTACCCGAGATCCGGAACTCCTCGATGCCGCCGTAGACGTCGTCGATGTCCCACCCGGCGACGGCCTTGCGCGTCAGCAGCGCCGCCAACCGTCCCGGGCGTATCTCTCGCACCCAGAGCGGGAAACGTTCGTCACGGCGCACGCCAGAGGCCAGTTTCACCGCCTTCTGGTCGTATGCTGGTGCGCGCTTGGCCCGACGGCTCTTGTCCGGGCTGCGCGGAGCGCATCGTTTCATCGCGCTTTCGGTCGAAGAAGCAAATTTCGGCCGTGAGAGGAAAACGGAACCTTCGCTACGCTCAGGAGGGGTGCCAAAACCCTGGTCAAGCAACGTTTCCACGATCCGGTTATCCACAGGGAAGTCCGCGGTTTCGTGCAGCGCGGACACCGATGCCCAGCCGCGGTTCGGATCCTCGCGGCGCCAGGACTCCAGGGCCTCGACTTTGGTGCGCTGGCGGCCTCGGAACACGGTGGTGCGGGTGCCGAGTTTGTGAGTCAGGCGGCGGCACCGGAACACAGTGGATCGCTCGCGGCTGGTGGCCTTCTGCAGCTCGGCGACCGTGGCCTGAGCGCCACGCCCGGTCCGATGGTTCGCGCTGCTCGACTCGGCGACGAGGTATTTTTCGAGAGTCTTGCGACTCACCGAGTCGACCATGTTCTGCCGCCGCAGCAGCTTGTAGTGCATGTCGTAGAGCGCGAGATTGTGCGCGATCCATCGCGCGCGGCTCCACCAGCACGCCGGGACGGTGTCGTAGG
Organism: Nocardia citri; assembly: GCF_054065835.1. Lineage (NCBI taxonomy): Bacteria > Bacillati > Actinomycetota > Actinomycetes > Mycobacteriales > Nocardiaceae > Nocardia > Nocardia citri. The sequence goes on along the minus strand of NZ_JBSUQM010000042.1, from coordinate 14,150 downwards.
CGTCGTCGGGCAACTTCAACCGCAGCCGAGGCATCGGAAACAGCGGGAACAACGCAGCCGCCGGCGTCGGTCCGCGACGGCGGCGAGGGGAGGAGGTGGTGGTGGTGCACCCTCGTCCAGATGCGCGAAAAGGTAGCTCAGTCGGTTTGTCCGCGAAATCGTGACCAGCTGCACCGGTCGAGTTCCTTTGTTGCGGACGTGCGGCCTTGCTACCCTGAGAACCGCTTCGCAAAAGCGTGGTCCTATCAGGGACTTCGAAGAGCCGCCCAGCTGGTAACTGGGCGGCCTTCCTCGTTTACGGGGGATTTGCCACCGCTTGGTAAGGGCGGTGGATGTGGTACTTCGTCTGACTTATGCCGAGATGGGGAGCGCCTCCTGCTGCGAGTTGGGGACGCCGGGGTAGTCGGGCAATCCGAGCTCACGCCGCAACGCGATCTCGTACAGCGTCCGCTTGTTTACGCCTCGCACAGCCACCTCGTGATCGATTGCCTCGACTACTTCACGAGACAGGTCGAGACCGACGCTCTTCGTGGGGGGCAACTTCGCGGGTCTAGCCATGCTTGTAATTCCTAGAGGTAACGCGAGGCATCCCGTGGGAGGCGCGCCGGGCTCGATGTCCCACATTTTTGGGAAAGGCTGCGGTGTTACAACAGCTGCACGTCAGTTTCCGCGAGAGCATGCAGTTCGGTGTGATCCCAATGGCCTTGAACGCCAGGCAGTTTCGAGAGGTATTCGACAACAGCATCGTCTCCCCAACGATGCGACTCGCGTAGGCCTGCCGCGAGCATGCCGAGATAGCGTGCCGATGGCTTCCTGAGTTCGACGGTGGCCGGATCCCAAGGAGAGGTGAAGGTCATGACCGGGAACCCGTCCATGTCGTCGACATGGACGAGGGTCTCGTACCGGCCCTGACCGAGCTGCACCTTGCCGGTCGAGATGATCTCGTCCACATCGAGATCTGGTGTCTCACCAGGGATTCGGTACATCTCCTGAGTGCAGAGGTCGCTGAACTGCTGATACGTGAGCAGGTAGCCGCGCGCTGCTGCACCTCTCACCCAACCGTCCGCGGGTGATGTTGCGTAGAACGCGACACCACCGGTCCAGACCGGTGATTGCCAGGCGAAGTAGATGCTGCCAGGCAGGGTCAGGGGTTTGGTCTTGAGAGGTGGTGTGCGGTCACGGAATCCGGGGTAGGTGTGCCCGGTTCCGGGTGGTGTCCCTCCGTCGATGTAGTACGCCAGCCTGCGGGCGTTGAGATTGGAACCGTAGGCGGCGTACCACACGTGGGTCACGGAGGGCCTTTCGTCGTTGGAGGGCACAGGAATTCGGGTCGATCAGTCCGATAGCGGCTGGTGGTTGCTGCCCGTGATCGACCGGTAGTACATGCCGCCGGGGCCTTGCCGGATGCCGCGAGATTCGTTGCTGAGGGCACGCGCAGCCTGTTGGAGTGCGGTGTTCCAGTCCTCGGACAGCTCGGGGTCGCGCATCGACATGACCAGCTCTGCCGCGCGGTCCCAAATCGCGGCCTCGCCGGTGGGGTCGTAGCGGTTGGGTTCTGGGGTGCTCATGGAGTAGTCCTTCCGGGTCGGGCGGTAGCGCCATTGGTTGCGGGTCGGTTCTCGGGGACGTGCAGGTCGTAGCGGAGTCGTAGAGCGTCACCGGAGAAGACGCTGAGCAGGACACGGACACGGCGGCCGGTGACGTCGATGCCGACCCGGGCGTGCTGACCGACAGGCGTGCCCGGCTGCTGCTCGAGCAGCGCTGCCTCGTCCGGCTCGGGCATTCGCACGGTGATTTCGTCGGAGAACTGGGTCTGCCTAAAGCCCAGTGCGCGGTAGATACCGCCGGGATAGACGACATTGCCTTCGGCACGCAACGGTGCGACGCCATCGATCTCCATGTTCGCGATATCCAAGGGCGTCCAGGTGTCGGCGATCATGGCCAGCTGCTCGGGCACCTGCGGCTTGGTGACGTACCGCAGCCGCCGCCGGCGCAGCAGGATTGTTCCCGGCTTGCATTCGAGATAACCGGCCACATGGGCAGGAGCAGGCAGCTCAGCGACACCAGCGACGACCTGCCGAGTTCCCCACCCATCCGAGTGAGCATCGGCTTCCCACTGGTCGACCATGTTGACCGGATCGTCGGAGTACGCGCCGAGCTCGAACTTGGTGAGATGCCAGGTGATGAGGTCACGGCTGCGCACCATCCGACCGAGGCCCGCGACGGCCGCAGTCAGTAGCCCCTCCTGCTCAAGTCTGCGGATCGCCTCGCGGACCGTGGGCCGACTGAAGTTGTAGCGGTCGGCGAGGTCAAGTTCCGCGGGGATCTTGTCGCCGGGCTGAAGCCCGCCGCTGCTGATCTGCTCGCGCAGGTCGTCGTATACGACCTTCCATCTCGGGCGCCTGTTCATGATCTCCATCATCTCTTCTTTGTAAGTACAGACAAGACAAGGGTATTGCCTCGTCCTCCACTTTGTCATTACAGTCATTACAAACATGACAGACAGTACATGTGGTTGGAAGGGGAAACGATGAACATCCCGGCTACTTGGAGCCGCGAGACCTGGCGTCGCGCAGCGGCTCCCACGATTCCGGCGGTCATCGAGCAGAACGGGCATCTGATCAGCGAGGCCACGGCCCATCACGCCGACTACGTCGGCCAGGGCCGCTGGCACCTGGATTACCTGCCGGGTCGGCAGCTGACCCGTGAGCAGGCGGTGGCCGGTATGCGGATCGCGATCGCTCCGGAGCGTCTCGAGGTCGAACGCTGGGCGGGGCTGCTGGGCCTGACTGCGGCGGAGGCTGTGGGTTTCGCGGCTCTGCCGGTGGGGGTGAGCGCGTGATGGCCCGTCGTGAGCGTGTGGTCGATGTGGTGATCCCGATCGCGCCACCGACGGATGCGGGAGGTTCCGGCGTTGGTGTGGTGGTCGCGATGGGCGCGCTGCTGGTCGCGGTCGTGCTGTTCGCGGTCATCGTGTGCGTCGCGGTCAGTACGACCGATTTCGGGCCGGGCGCGACCGTGCCGACCGGGCCGGGCTGTGCCCCGTTCTGCCCGTCGGCGACACCGACTGTTCCGGGGCAGGTGGCCCGATGAGCGCCACCGAAACCCTCTGTGCCGTGCGGCTTTTCCAGTTGCACCGCGACCGGGATCTCACCGGTTTCTCGGGTGTGGGCGTCGTCGCTGACGGGGTCGTGTGGCCCGACGGCACGGTCTCCATGCGCTGGCGTGGCCCGATCCGCACGACCGTCGACGCCTCCTCGCTCGACGACGTCCAGACCGTTCACGGCCACGACGGCGCGACCCGCGTCGTGCTGCTGGTCGATATCTCGGAAGGCGGTGCGACGTGGATCGCAGCGTGAAGGCCCCTGGTAAGCGCGATCTTTCGGAGTGGAAGGAGCTGATCGCGGTCGGTGCGTTCGGTGGCCTCGGTGAGGCGGCCGGGATGTCGATGCGGGTCGGTGAGGCCCTCTACAGCGACACCCAGCAAGACGTGCCGTGGAACCCGCTGAGCCTGGGCATCAATCTGGCGACCGGTCATCTGGAGTGGACCGGCGCGGCCACTGGTGGCGCGGTCACCCTCGTGGCTGGCGCCGCTGTCGGTGTCGGGCTGTCGATGTGGGCCTACCGCAAGGCGTGCGCGAAGTGCCGCCAGCTGGCCGGAAAGACCGGCAAGGGCAAGAAGATTCCCCGCGAGGCCATCGATTCCCAAGCCCGCTACATGGCGCGTGGGCGCGAGCTGGACTCGCTGTCGTGGGAGGCGGCAGCGGCCAAGGCCGCCAAGCTGAAGGTGCGGCTGCGTCCGGAGGATGAGCCGGGCGTGCTGATCGGGCGTGCGGTCATCGACGGCCGCGAGTTGTTCGGCACGTATGAGGATCTGCACCTCGACATATGGGGGCCGCGTCAGGGCAAGTCCTCCTCGCGGGTGATCCCTGCTGTGATGGAAGCACCTGGCCCGGTGCTGGTCACCTCGAACAAGCGTGACGTTGTCGATGCCACTCGCAAGCTGCGCGAGGGCTCGGGGCGGCGGGTGTGGGTGTTCGATCCGCAGCAGATCGCGCGTGAGGAGTGCACCTGGTACTGGGACCCGGCCGCGTGGGTCCTCGGTGAGGACGGCGGCGCGGGTGCTCAGCGCCGCGCGGCCGAGCTCGCCGGGCATTTCGCCGCATCGGGGGAATCCGATAGCCGCGACGCGTTCTTCGAGCCCGAGGGCGAAGAGCTGCTCGCGGGCCTGATCCTGGCGTGCGCGCTCGCGAAAAAGCCGATTACTCAGGTGTTTTCGTGGGTCACCAAGTCCAATGACCGCGCACCGGCCAAGATCGTCAAGGAGGCCGGGTACACGCTGGTGTCAGACGCGCTGAGCGACCAGTACAACGCGCAGCCCAAACAGCGTGACGGCGTCTTCTCGACGGCCAAGAAGATGGCGTCCTGCCTCAAGTACGAAGACGTGCGGCAGTGGGTGACACCACCGCAGGCCGGGGAGCGGCCGCGGACCTCCTTCGATGTGAACGCGTTCGTGACCAGCCGCGACACCCTGTTTCCGCTGTCGAAGGAGCAGAAGGGCAACGCGGGCCCGCTGCTGGTGGCTCTGTGCGCGGCGGTCGCGGCCGCCGGTGAGGCCGAGGGCACCAGGCATCCGGGTGGTCGGCTGCCGGTGCCGATGCTGCTCATCCTGGATGAGGCCGCCAACATCGTGCGCTGGCGCGATCTGCCCAAGCAGTACTCGCATTTCGGGTCGCGCGGCATGGTCGTGATGACGATCTTGCAGTCGTGGGCACAGGGCTGCCGCTGCTGGGGCCGCGAGGGCATGGACGCGCTGTGGTCGGCGGCCAACATCAAGGTTCTGGGCGCTGGTCTGGATGACGGCGCGTTCCTGCGGGACCGCTCGGAGTTGATCGGCCCGCACTACGAGCTGGTCGATTCGGTGTCGGTCAGCAAGGGCGCGGGACCGCGTAGCCGCTCGGTGTCGACCTCGCGCACCTCCGAAACCACTTTGTACGCATCGGATTTGGGTGCACTGCCCACGGGCCGCTGCGTCGTGTTCTCCGCTGGGCGTCGCCCGATGTTGGTGGCGCCGGTGCCGTGGTGGCAGCGCCCCTACGGCGACCAGATCAACGCCGCGCTCAACGCCGCAGCGGCCACCCCTGAGAACTCCACCCGCGCAGGGCGGCACCTGCATGCCGTGCCGCGCATTTCTGCTGAGGAAGGCGAAACCGCATGAGCGACACCATGAACGACACCATCCCCGAGGCCGGGGAGGTCGCGGCCGAGCCGGTGCGGGTGGTCCCACAGATGGATCTGGGCGATCTGCTCGATGCCGCAGTCCGCAAGGCCGTCACGGCTCAGATCAACGCCGAGGCCAAGACCATCGCCGATGGTGTGGTCGCGGAGATGCTGACCCCCGAGGTCATCGCCGGGATGCGTGAGACGGCCATCATCGAGGCCGACCAGGCGCTGCGCCCGTCCGAACCGGCCCCCGAACCCGAGCCGGAACCCGAACCGGCTCCGGAGGCGGAGCCCGAGGACGCGGCCGAGGAGGAGCCGGAGCTTCGCTACCGCACTCTCCCCGCGTTCGTCGACGGATTCATCGCACACACCTACCGGCGTGAGGTCAGCGCGCCCGGCAGCGACAAGACCATCCGGTGGTGCCCGCTGTGGTTCAAGCACGGCGAGGCCGTCTCGCGGTTGGAGGCGCTGTGGCGGGCCTTCGAGGAGGCGCGCCGGGGCGACGGCGGCGAGATGGCCGCCTGGTGGGTGACGTTGTGCGACCCGACGATGGATCGCCTCTTCGATCCCAAGGGCACCTTCGAGTACTGCTCGGTGGAGGACGGGCACGAGTACCAGGACAAGTTGATCAAGCTGCCGTTGGTGCCCGCACCGCCCGAGGCGTTCCCGGACGGTCACGCTCACGATGAGCCCACCTCGGTGTCGTCGCGGATCTTCGTGCCGCCGGCATCGACGGTGCGCAACCGGTTCGTCGACGGTGCGTGGGAGTTTCCCGGATGACTGCCGCCCACACCCGTGATCAGGGGTCGTGGGCGACGATCACCGCCGCCCTCGACCGCACCGTCGGTCCCGGCCGCCCGTCCGGGGCCTGGACGCGGTATTGCTGCCCCGCCCACGAGGGCGACGGCCGCGGGCACCGGCCCAGCCTGGGCGTGAAGTACGACAGCGCCCAGCAGCGCACCGTGGTGCGCTGCTTCGCCGGGTGCGACAACGAGCTCGTTCTGGACACCCTGGGTTTGCAGGTCCGTGACATGTTCGACCGGCGTATCGAGCGCACCAGCGAATCGTCACGGCGCCCGAACCAGCAACGCCCTCGCGAGGTCTCACGCGCGGACCGCGCCATCGACACGGCGGGCCTGCCGCTGCAATCCAAGAAGCCCGACCTCGGGCGTCAGCTCTCGGCATGGAAGGTCGTCGACACCTACACCTACGTTCGCGCCGACGGCACCGTCGCTGGTGAGGTCATCCGCCGCGAGGCGGACTTCGAACGCGGCCGCGACAAGACGTTCTCCCAGCGCCGGTGGGACACCCAGCGCGGGGACTGGGTCGATGAGGGCTTCGACAAGATCCCCTACAACCTGCCCGAAGTCCAGTCCGCGATCGAGGCAGGAATCCCGGTCTACCTGGTCGAAGGCGAAAAGGATGTCGAGTCCGCCCGCCGGGCCGGGCTCGTCGCCACCACCAACGCCGGTGGTGCGCTGTCGTGGACCGAGGAGCACTCCCAGTACCTCAAGGGCGCGAAGTTGCTGGTCTGCGTCGTCGATGCTGACGCCGCGGGCTACCGGCGCGGTGACCGCGTCCGCACCAGCATGCAGCCGCTGGTCGCGCGGCTGCGCATCGTCGCACCCGCCACCGGCAAGGACCTCACAGACCATCTCACCTGCGGTCATGAGGTCTCGGAGATGGTGCCGGTCCCGCACCTGGATCCCTTCACCCCGATCCCATCCACCACGCCTGCGCGGCAGGCGAATCCAACTCCCGCAGCCGAGACCACCGTCTCGGCTGCTTCGTCTGTCCACCCCGCAACACCCGGAGGAAACGCCATGGCCGACCACCACCTCGTCCCGCAGCTGCACGACCACGCCCCCGATCAGACCCCCGACATCGACCACATGGGCGCGCACTGGGGCCGGTTCATGCAGATGATGCTCAACCAGCTGATGGCCTACGCCCAAAAGGTCGCCATCGCACGCAAGGCCGCCCAGGAGGTCCTGAAAGAGCGCGACGAGACGGAGCGGCGCGAGGCCGCCGCCAAGGAGGCCGCCGAGCGTGCGGCCGTCGAGGCGAAGTTGGAGAAACTGCGCCAGGCCGGATGGAACACCGCGACCCGTTCCCAGATCGTGGCCGCGCTGCGGGACGCGGCGGCGTGGGCACCGGATTCCCAGCGCGCCTCCGACGCCATGGCTGAGCTGGTCAGCCACATCCACACCCGGTGGGGTCTCCGCCTTGACCTGGAATCGGGGGAATTCCAGCTCGATGTCCCGACTGAGCTCAGCGGCGCGCTCGCGGCCGCTGAGACCGAGCGTGCGGCGGCATCGCGGCTGAGCACCGCTTCGGCCCGCATGGCCCAAGTCGTCGCCACAGTCGAAGGCCTGGAGGAATCCGAGCGCCAGGCGATCTTCGCCGAGATCCAGTCGTGGCGCGAAAACCCCTCCGCCAAGCAGCTGGAGCAGCTGAACAAGGCGTTGGCGGAGAAGAAGGTCGACGAGCGGGTCCGTACTCGGATCCGGTTCGTGGCCGGGTATTTGGGGCCGGATGTGACGATGCCCGTCGATCAGCTCGGCAGCGTCGCCGCGGTTTCCCCGACCGCTGAGCTGCGCCGCCTCGGTGAGCCGCTGGTCGACCCGGGTGAGGAGGTCAAACACCGGGTCGACACGATGCTGATCGACTTCCAGGTCAAGCTGCGCAACGGCCACGACACCGCCGGTGTGCAGCAGCGGCTGGCCGAAGCGGTCGCCGTGATGACCGAGGAAGACCGCGAGATCGCCCGCCAGCGCGGCATCGAGGTCCGCGCGAACCCCGGTGGTGAGTTCAAGCCGCTGTGGCCTGATCACGTCGACCGTGAGACGTTGGCCGAGAGCGTGCGCATGTACGCGGCGCTGGCGCCGGAAGCCGAGCGCCAGGCCGTCCTGTCCGGCGATATGGACGCGACCGCTGTCGAGCAGCTGCGCAAGCAGACCGCCACCCACCGCGCCCGCATCGACACAGCCCTGAAGACGGGGCTCGGGCTGCACGATCTCGAGCGTGACCAGTTGCGCGCCGTGCTCGTCGATGTGGAGGCCGGGGTCACGATCGTGCCGGAGATGCTGTTCGCGAGCGACCGGTTCGCGGCCGCGGTCGATGCCTCCCGCGCCGAAGATATCGCCGCGACGACCTCCCAGCTGCACCGTCGCCAGCTCACCGAGATCCTGAGCACCGGGTCGGTGCCGCCCTCGACGGTGCAGCGCACCACCGATGAGGTCACCCGCGTGTTCCAGGCTCAGTCACAGCTCGCGGCCGGGCACATCAACCTCGCCGAGTACGAGCAGCGCGGCATCGATGTGCGCCTGAATGCCTCCCTGGCCCGCGCCGGAGCGCCTGAGCCGGTCCGCAACAGCGTGCGAGCCCACCTCGACCGCGCGGCGGGCGAGTGCGCCATCACCGGCAAGCAGGCCACCCGGATCGCCTCACGCTGGGCCGAACGCACCGATCGGGTCGCCGCCGAGCGCACCCCGGCGCCACCGGCCTACGACAGCCCACAACGGCGTGAGGGCCTGGAACAGAGCCTGCGCGGTACCGACATGAGCGAGGACGAGATCGCCCAGCGCATGGCCGCCGACTCCGGGCACGCCAAACCACCGTCAGCGGCGGTACGCGGCAATGGCCGGGGCAAAACCCGCACCACCAAGCAGGGCGCGGGCGTGCGGCGCACCCACCACCGCCGCAACGGCAAAGGCCCCGAGCACGGTCTCGGCCTGTGAGGTCTTGCCCGCCATGACCGCCGTGCACGACCCCGAGCAGCCCGACACCTATCCCTGGATGGCTGCACCCGCACACCTGAAGACCCGCCGCCAACTGCGCGCGGCGGGCCTTCGGCCCAACGGCCAAGCACCCGTGGCCCAGATGGAACGCAAGCGCTACGGCCGCCGGTTGGTGGCCTTCCTTTTCGACAGCACAAAGGCGGCGCCGAAGCGCACCGCCAGCCCCGCGCAACTCGAAGCCGTCGCCAAAGCAGTCCGCGGGCATCAAACCCGCGCTGCCGAGCGACGCGGCATCCCCACCGCCGAGCTGCACCACCCCACAGACCCCGGCCCCGGATGGGCCGAGGAATCACCCGGATCCCACAACCACTCTCAGGGAGAAGCCCGCATGTCCGACACCACCGCCGAGCTCGCGCAGGCTGCCGATCAGCCGCGACTCGGAACACCGAACGGTCACGGCCAGCGCATCGCGCACCTGCTCGCCACGGCTGCGACGAATCAGGCCCGCTCGCGTCTCGAGCGCCTCGACATGACCATCGAGCAGGCCCAACGCGCAGGAGAGGAAGCCGCCGCGCAGCTGGGCCGCCAGATGCTCGCCTCGATCGAGCGCGTCGAAGAGCGCCTGGAGACGATCCCGTGGACCAACCGCGAGGGCGTGGCCAAGATGCTCGCCGATGCCCTGGTGTGGCAGCACGAGTCCACACCGATAGCCGCCGGTCTGGACCAGATCCGTGACTCCTACGCGCAGTGGGGTGTGCTCATCGACCCCGACCAGCTCAGCGTCAGCATCGATCCCCAGATCGATGCTGTAGCGCGTCAGGACAGCGCCGAGGCCGAATGCCTGCGGGCCCGCGAGGCGGCCGTGGTCGACATCGTCTCGGCCGCACCGCTGACCCCCGCGTCGAAAACCGCTGTCAGCCACGCGATCTCCTTCTGGCGTGGCGAGCAGCCCGACCCGGCCGACCCACGCGCCCACCTGCGCAACGAGGCGACCCGGCGCGAACTGCTGGGCGTGGACCTGGCCGACGCGCGACTGACCCCCGAGGACCGGGCCTACATCGAGTTCACCGTCGACTACCTGCGCGGTGATGTCGCCCAGATCGACTTGCTGACCAGTCCGGTGCTGGTCGACCCGGGCGAAGAGGCCCGTGGCCGAGTACCGCAGTTGCTGGAGCACTTCGCGCGCAACCAGATCGCCGGAGCCGAAGTCGCGGAACAGATTTCGGTGATGACCAACGACGATCAGCGCAAGGTCGCCGACGCCGGACGCGCGATCAAGGACGGCAAGCGGATCGACTTGCAGGTGTGGCCCGGCTACGTCGACCGCGAAGCGGTCCTCGAACAGATCCAGCTCTACGCCGAGGACGCCAGAGAGCAGCGCGATAACGCCGACTACATCGTCGATACCGACATCAGCGATGAGCAGCCCGAACAGATCGGCGTCAGCGACGATATCGGCGAGCGCATCACCCGCATGGCCGCCACCCGCGAGCAGCTGCGCGGCATCGTCCGTGACGGGCAGGGCCTGACCTCGATGGAACGGGCACAGCTGGCCGCCACCATCGACGACATCGACACCGGCCGCATCATGGGCAGCGAGCAGCTGCCCGAGCTGATGTGGGCCGACGAACGCACCAAAGCCGCGGTCGACTACATGCGTGCCCACCAGGCCGCTGCCGAACTGGCGGCCGCGACCCGCGAGGCTGTTACCCAGCGCATCGAGGCCGCTGGTGTCGAGGTCAGCCACCGCACCAACGCGGGCGCCCGGCTCAAAACGACGGTGTCCTCGATCGGCGACTCGATCTACAGCGTCGCCAGCGGCGCGCTCGGTTTCGGGGTGAACTACGAGCGCAAGGCCTACATCGAGAAGCGTGACCGGCTCGGCCACGCCCTTACAGAGGCAGGCGTCGAACCGGAGGTCAAACAGCAGATCCGCGCCGTCATCGACGGCAAAGCCCACGCGGCCGGAGAGATCGGGCACTCCGCCGCCTTCCGCCACAAGCGGTGGCAGGCCAAAACCGATCAGATCGTCGAAGCTCGCGATGACGCCATCGCCCAGCGCCAGGCCGCCGCCGCCGGCCGCGCCCCGAAGTCCAGCCGGGCCTGCACCACTCGTGCCGACCGGACCGCCCAAACGCACAAGCCAGCACCGGCCCGCGCGGCCGGACGGCGCAACCTGCACACCACCGAGGAGATCGGACGATGAGCCTGGAATCCGTCGACATGTTCATCATCGCCCGCCTCGACGATGACCTCGCGGTGGCCGACCTCTACAGCTGCGTGACCCACTACGACGCCGCCGACGGCACCGAGACCGGACCCACCGTGGAGGCATCGTGGGGTTCGGTCACCAGCGAGCCCACCGCCCCAGTCACCCTCGACGCGCTCGACCAGGCGCTCACCGAGTTCGGCTACCGCCGCACCACCGACTGGCACCAGCGCGTCACCGCCTCCGGCGCTGTGCGCTGGTTCGCCGAAGCCACCATCCGAATCGAGGACCTCTGATGAACACCGATCAGCCCCTGTCGCGGGCCCGTCGCCGGGAACTGTCCGAGCTGCTCGGCAAGATTCCGGCTTCCTGCCCGGCCGATCTGCACGACTGGACCGAGCGCGGCCACCACCGCAGCTACGACCCCGAGTTCGGCGACCCGGTCACCAGCCCCATCCCGAATGTGGTCGGCGCTATCGGCTGCCACGCCGAATCCACCGAGCTCGCACTCCGCGGCTGCTGGTGCGGCAAACTCTCCAAACCCCGCGCCCTGACCACGGCACAACCACCCGAATAGCCATCAACCATACGAAGGGCCCCGCCAACGGCGGGGCCCTTCTGCTGTCGCGACCTTCCCTCAATTTCGTGTCGAAAACCGGACACAGCGCAGGTCAGACGCGCGTGGTACCAGACATCGACCAGCATCTCTGATCTATCTGATTCGCTATTACCTTGCGCTGCTAACAGTTTCGGTACCCTTCCGCGTAAAGGCAGGCAGCGAAGGGGGCAGTTCTGTGCGGATGTTCGATCGCATCAGCAGAGGAGATCTCCGCGATGTCCTAGCGGCTGAGATCTTCGGGCCGCCTCCACCTGATCATGTCCCCCTCGATGCTCAGATCCTTCGCCATATCGTCCGCGACTGCGTACGGGTGACGGCCGATCAGTGCGCGGACTGGGTTGTCGCTATGAAGGACGCCGACCGCGATCCCTTGAAGACCGCGACAGCGGGCCTGCTGCGGTTGCCGTTCGAGTCGATGTGGATCGAATGGAACGCCCCCATACCTGGCTACTCCCCGAACAAGCCCCCGCAGGCAGCAGCGTGGGTGGCAGCGTACGAGCCGCCCGAGTGGGCCCCCGCAGGGTCGGTTCAGATCCTCGAATTCATGTCCTTCGTGGGTTTTCCGGACAAAGTCGTCTACTACCCGTGGATCGTTGTGGCGTTCGTCGACGAACTCGGGCAGCTCATCGAGATGGGCGTCAGCGGTATCGACCCCAAAGTGGGCACGCAAGCTTCCATGCCCACACTGCCCGCGTTCATGGCTATCGCGATCATGAACTGCCGCAACACCGAAGTCACTGAAGCTCGCGACCGCAGCCGCGAGGCTCGCCGACCGCGACCGGGTGGCGGCCGACCGTTCAAACCGCTCACCCACCATGTGATCAATCTGCCGGGGAGGGCCCCGCGGCCGGGCAGCGGCGTCAAAGCTTCGATGATCGGCGGCGGCGCGGCACCGTGGCACATGGTGCGGGGCCACTTCAAGACCTATACGACCGAAGCGCCCCTGATGGGCAAGCATGTAGGAACCTACTGGTGGCAACCAACCGTTCGGGGCGACCGCGAGCATGGAGTAGTGCAGTCCAGCTACAGAGTGATCCCGCCGCCCAGCTCGTCAGGCAGTCCTGTGCACTAGCTGTGGTGTCTCATGAGGTTGGTGCCTCGGTCGTGATCTCGAAGGCCAGCTGTTCAGGCCACGAAGTTCATGCCCGCCCGCACTACTCTTCCTCGATCACCCGCAACTGCAGAACCTGAGCGGCATCGTGAAGCGCTTCCTGGCCTTCCCGGTCTGCCTTCTCCTGCTTGAGTGGGTTAAAGGGTAGCCGCCCACCACATTCGTCACGGACCGCCGCGTAGAGCCGAAGGTCTTCGTCATCAGGATTTTCAGCGAGCCTTTCGTCGAGCTTCGACCCCAGTTCCGCAGAGCGTTCGTCGCTGATGCTGAACCTGAACCGCTTTGCTAACCGGTATCCGCCGGTCGTTGCGATACCGCTCCATTCCAGCGAGACCGGTGGTTCCGCGGAGGCAAGCTCCGCACGTGCTCGAAGAAACAGCTCTGTGGCCAGATTCTGTCGCCGTCGCGATGGAGTGGTGTACATCGCACGGTCCCTCACCCGAAGCAGATCGTTCGGGAACTGGATCACGGCGAACACCGCCAAGGCGTTACCTTGGTCGTCCACGGCAACCCAAGCCTGTTTCTGCAGCCCGCCTTCAGACTGAAGGGCGCATCTCTGAATCCCGCCCCCAATGGTCGGTCCGCTCATCTGTCCAGTATCAGCGTGGGCGTGGCGACGTCGGGAATCCGCCGGTATTCGCCCGGTTTCCCATTCGAACGTGTGTCCGATTCCTGACCTCCAATGATTGAACCTAATCGGCGACTACCAGTTAGAACGGCGGTTCGTCGTCGTTGTCGCTGCTGCCGCCGAAGGAACCTGGCGCGGAGCCCCAGGGATCGCTGCCGCCGAAGCCCTGGCGGCCTCGACGGTAGGCTTCCATCTCCGCTTCGGCTTCGGCCTCCAGCCGGGCCCGGTCGGCACGTGTCCGCGGCAGCGGGGTGACCTTTCCGTACCTGGCCTTGCGGTAGCGCTGATGAAGCTCGGCACGGTGGGACTGCGGCGGCGGGTCCCACTGATCGCGGTCTTCGTCGGGTTCGACGTCATCCGGATCCACGTTGGCGATCTGGCACAGCGCCAAGAAGATCACCTCCACGGTCTCCCACTGCGGCAGGGCTTTCGCGATCAGAGTGCGCCGAACCGTCTCGGGATTGGCGGTTCCTTTCTGCTGATCCTCGGGCAGCCCCTTGATGACTCGAGCTATTTCCCGCACCGGGGGAGCGTCCGCGGCAATGTAGAACCGCCACAGCATGTCGATCAGCATCCCGGAGTCCTCGGGCACATCAGTCGGTCTGGACAAGCGCGGCGGC
>NZ_JBSUQM010000041.1:0-30969 GCF_054065835.1 Nocardia citri | reverse complement strand
AGTCGACGACTTCACTCCTGGATTCGAGTGTCTTGGTACCAAATCCCCTCCACCCTTGCTGTAAAGACCCCCTGGGTTCGGTGGCGATTCAGCGAAGACGTCGCGCCTAGATTGCTGGTATGTCAACTGGAGGCAGGAGCTCGTTGAGGAGCTGCGGGGCTGGTGCTCTCGGCGCGGTCGAGGAGAGGCTGCCTTGTGCCGCGTTTCCCTGCCGTGAGGGCGGGCGGCTTCTGCGCGGGTTGGTCAGGCTGCGCCGCGGCCGCCGGCGAATGGCTTCGTCGACGCTGACGCCGCTCCAGCTAACACAGAAAGAAAGGTGATCGTGTGAGCACAGATAGCACACGGAAGGAACGGCTCCGATCCCATCCGTTCGAGGACCGTGACGAGTTGCCTCACTCGATCGAGAGCGTCCCGGGTTGGTCGGAGAGCTTCCTTGTGCAGGCCTACTGCCCTGAGGCCGACATCGGCGTATTCGCCCACAGCAACCGCTGTCACTTCGACCCATCACTGTGGAGCGAGGTGATCGCGATCTACCTACCTCACGATCGCTTCGCTGTCGCGAAGGGCTTCGGGTACGCGCCCAGTACGACCCAGCTTGGCGGCTGCTTGTCGGTCGAGAGCCCGGCTCCGTTCGAACGGACGATCACCCGCTACGTTGGCGCGGCACAGCTGCTGGACGGCGGGGTACTGCGTGCCGGTCCCGCGCCCTCGGGGATCCATGTCGGACTCGAGCTGGAGCTGCAGCACTGCGCGTTGGGGGAACCATTCGGGGTCGGAGACATCCGCCCCGGTGCGCTCGGCCACACACATTACGAGCAGCATATGAGCGTATCCGGGCATGTAACGATCGACGGGTCACGGCTCGAGCTGGAGGGAACCGGGTTGCGTGACCACACGTGGGGTCCCCGCGATCTTTCGGTGATGGGCAATCACCACTGGATGCATGGCGAGTTCCCCAGTGGACGCTGGTTCACGACAACGGTCGTGTCGCGCCGAGATGGCGGCGAGCCGTTGCTGGACTTCCACGTGGTCGGCGACAAGCACGGGATGACCCGTGCGCAGCTCGTGAGCCCACCACCGTTACTCGACGCCGAGAACGAGGTACGGAACCGGTGGGAGGTGCATTTGCAGACCGACGAGGGTATCGAGGTGATCGAGGGCGAGATCCTCAGCCCGATGGCGTTTTCATTCGTCGGTCCGGTCGAGATGACTCTCGGCGTCGACCGTAGTCCTGACGCTAGCCACGCGATCTACGAATCGCAGGCCCGCCTGCGCTGGGGTGGCGAGACCGGCTACGGGCTGTGCGAGCGCTCAGTTGTCAAAACACGGAACTAAACCCCAATGACGTACTCGAGCAGTAAAACAGATGACGGCATGCTCAGGCGAGCGTCAGACGCGGATGCGTGGGAGCTGTCTGGTCAATCTGGATCGGTTGGGCAGCACGAGCCGGGGGCGCTACCTGCCAGGTGACGGGTTTCTCCCCGCGCGCGGGTTCGGTTATCGCGGCGAGACTCCGGCCGGACCCGTCTGGTCCCGGCTTGACCTACAAATGCGTCGAGCCGTGGCGCGCAAACTTACCGGGCCCTGCCCGACTCCTCACGGGCGAGCAGCTCCGCGCAGGCCCGGTCGCCGACAGCCAGCATGTCAAGTTCGACTTCGAGCTCGTCTACGAGTCGATTTGTCCGATCTTCGAGCTGGGCGAGATGCAGAATTGGGCATCCGAGCATTATGAGCACCACTGTGCCGTGTCCGGTTTGGTTTCTTACAGCGCACCACTATTGAGCTGAGCGGGATCCGCGATCACAGCACCGGCACCCGTGACCTTACTGCCTGGACCGCCATATCTGGTGCAATGCGGAGTGGCCCGACGGGCGCGCGTTCTATCTATGTAAATCGGCAAACAGAAGCTCGCGTGAAAGCGAAGGAAATCAGGAGCGTAATACGGTGCCGTTGACTCTTGGATGCAAGGCTTCTCCGGAGCAATTCGGGCCGCGAGACTTCGTGGAATTCGCGGTGCCTCCCTCTGTTGCGCAAGCGTGCCGGCTGAGCACCCTCCCTGCCTAACTAATCCGAAGGAGTACAACATGTCAGATACAATTAAATTCGCTGTTCCATTCGACAATCACCGCACCACGCCGATCTCCATGGCCGCACCGTTCACGACACGCCTCGGCCATGCAGGAATCGATTACCTGTGGATCTGGGACGAACTCTCCAGTTGGTTCCCCGGAGATCTTTTCACGACTGAGAACACGCCGGCGGCAGAGTTTGTCGATCCGGATTCCACGCACGATCCCTTTGTGCTGGCGGCGTTTGCGCTGGCGGCCAACCCAACGGCAAGCGTCCGGCTCACCACCGACGCGGTTCGTGCGGCGCCTGCTGAACTGCTGCGCAAGATGCTCACCCTCACGCACGCTACCAAGGGCGACGTGGTCTGCGCGTTGGGCGGAGGTGAACTGCGCCAGACCAAGCCGTTCGGCTACAAGAGGTCGGAGGGTCTCAAGCGCCTCGAAGACATGTTTGTAATCATGCGCAAGCTCTGGGACGCGGACGGGCCGTTCTCATACCAGGGAAACATCTGGAACTACAAGAACGCCACGATCGGCAACACCCGGCCGGCCAAACGTCCAGAGTTCTGGGCGCTCGGTGGCGGCCCGCTCCTCCTCGATATCGCCGCGCGGTATGCGGACGGATTCGAGGCAGCCAGCCCCCAGGCCATCCCTCGGCCCGATGAGTTCGCCCAGACAGTTCAGGCTGTACGGCAGGACGTCGAGGCGGCGGGTCGCAATCCCGACGAGTTCGGCTTCGGTATCTGGAACATCTGCATTTGTCATGAGGATCCTGATGTCATAGAAAAGGTTCTTCACAATCCGCTGGCGAAGTACTTCGCTGGCCAGTTCGGCCGTCTCAACAGCGATGATTGGGAAAGAGAAAGCATCGAGCCGGTAATGCCCAAGGGCTGGCACTACGCCATGAAGTGGACGCCCTTCGAGCAGAGCAACGAGGAAATCGAAAGAATCGTTTCGAATGTAGATGACAAGATGTTGCGTCGCTCGTTTCATATCGGCTCTCCGAAGGAGATTGCCGAGATCAACAGTCAGTTCATCGAGGCAGGTGCACGGTTCGTGGGCCACCTGGACATGGTTCCGCTGATTCTAGGCCTGGCGGATGCCGAGGACTCCTTCCGACGCGCTGCCGAGGTCAACGCTCACGTCAAGGCCATGACGGTTTGAGTGCTCCGCGGCGAGGGCGTCGGCTTCTGCGGTTGTGGGGCCGGCGCTGTCACCGCAAGGCGACAGGAGTAGTTCTCGACAGCGGTGCGACGATCTACGCCCAGCCGGTGGTTTCGGCGGCCGACCCGTCTCGTTGTTCACCAAACTGCTCGAGAAGGAGAACGTTCCCGAGCAAGTGGCTGCTGATATTGTTGCCATGCAGGTGACGGCTAACAGAGTTATCGGTGAACTGCGCCCCCGGGTGCCGATGGTTCCCGGCATGGCCACGAGTCCTGGCCGCGGCAGGGGCCGCGTCCCACCGGGCCCGCAGCTGAGCGCCGGGACGATACGGCTTGAGGTGGTGCCAGGCGGCCTCGACAAGGTCGGCGGTCGCCGGTCTTGGTGATCGAGCCCTGTACTCGGGTTGCGCCGGAACCGGCTGCCGCTGATCCGGCTCCGCTACGGCGGATCGGCGTCACCGTGGGGATTCGGCCTCTAACCTCGCCAGCAGCGGCAAAGGTCTCCGACTCGGCTCGATCAGGTGCCGGCGAGGGTCGTCCAACAGATGTCTGTGTGGACGGCCGCGAGGCGAACTAGCTCGCCCTCGTCGCCGTTGCGTGCGATGTCGTAGAGGCCGCGTTCGGTCATCCAGATCAGCCACGCGGCGGTGCGTTCGGGGTCCGTGTGACGCCAGTTCTGGCTGCGCTGCGCGATGGTGATGCGGTCGGCGACTGCCTTGGCGAGATTGCTCCACATGCGGTCGAGTCGCTCTCGGATCCGAACGTCAGTGGCTGCGGAGTCGGCGGCGGCGATCATGACGGTTCGATGCTCGAAGTACAGGCGGAACAGTTGCTGAGTGTATGCCCGCATCGAGTCCTTGGTCATCGCTTCGGCGTCGGACATCCAGCTGAGGGCAGTGCTCTCGAAGGCTTCGAAGACATCTTCGGCGAGGGCGCCGATCAGGTCCGCCTTGTCATCGAAGTGATAGTAGAAGGTCGACCGGTTGACTTTGGACTGTTCGAGTAGGCGTTCGATTCTGAGTTCGGCGTAGGTGCCGTTTTCGAGTTCCTGCTCAACGGCCGCCAGCAGCCGTTGCTTCAGACGGGACTTGTTTGCCTTGCGCCGGCCGTGCATCGGTTCGGTGGCGTTCACGGTCACTCCTATCAGTCTAGGCCACGTCGAGCACGGCGTTGCGGGCAGGGAGCCGAGGAACGGTGGCAAGCTTCCTGGGCTTAGTTGGGCCAGCGTGCGTTGTATGCCGGTTCAGTCAGACCTCCCAAAGTCACCCAAATTCGAACGTAGTTTACGTATTGCATTTTCGAACTTAGAGTACTAGTTTCTCCGTTACGGGTACTTCGCGGGTGTCTTCGGGCAGCCGCTCGAGATGAGAGGTGCTGGCGCAGTGAGCATCCGGACGCAGAAATGGTGCGCTTGGGGCGGGGCGATCCTGACGGTCACGTTCATCGTGGGCTGGGCGGGACTTGGCGGGTTTGTACCGCCGCCCTCGCCCAAGAACAGCGCGCAGGAGATCGCCGACTTCTTTGCTGACCACCAGAAGCGGATCGAGATCGGCCTGTTCATGTGCTTGGTCGGGTCAGCGATGTTGGCTCCGTTCACAGGTGTGCTGAGTTCGCAGCTGCGGCGGATCGAGGGCAGGCACACGCCGATCAGCTATACCCAGATCGTGTCCGGATGTGGGGTTGCAGTCGGGTTCACGATGGGCCTGATGATCTGGTACACGGCGGCGTACCGCCCCG
Organism: Nocardia citri; assembly: GCF_054065835.1. Taxonomy (NCBI): domain Bacteria; kingdom Bacillati; phylum Actinomycetota; class Actinomycetes; order Mycobacteriales; family Nocardiaceae; genus Nocardia; species Nocardia citri. The sequence goes on along the minus strand of NZ_JBSUQM010000041.1, from coordinate 26,000 downwards.
AGGCCGATCCAATCCTGACGCAGCGGCTGAACGATATGGCCTGGTTCATCTGGGTCGGTTGGGCCTACCTGCCAGCCGCGCAGACGATCGCCGTGGGAATCGCGATTCTCAAGGACAAGCGTCCTGACCCGGTCTTTCCGCGCTGGCTCGGATATCTCAGCCTGTGGTGCGCGCTGTTCTACCTGCCCGGTGGCCTGGCCGTTTTCTTCTATTCGGGACCGCTGGCGTGGAACGGCCTGATCACCTGGTGGTTCCTGGTGATCGCGTACTTCATCTGGGTGGTCGCGATTACCTGGGGTCTGTTCTGGCGGGCGATTCCGCACCAGGAACGCGAAGAGGCGGGGCATCCGGACGACGACCCGGTGGCGGCGATACTGAACGGCTCGCCCGTGCATGCCGCCCAGCCGTCGTTCGCTACGGAGCCCTGATCAGTAAAAACCCGATGCGGGCGGCGCGATTCGTCACACCGCCCGCATCGGCCCAGAAGTTGTCAGACGAACGAAAAAGGTAGAACGCATGACGAACGTCTCCGCGCTCGACAGCGGCGAACAGGCTGAAGCGATTCGCTCCCTCACCACACCCGAGGGCATCGCGGACCCGTACCCAACCTACGCCGCGTTGCGTGAGTACTCGCCGGTTTACGGGTTGGTCGACTATCCGGTCGGCGCGATTCCAGGGCAGGACGAGCCGATCACCGCGTGGGCTGTCCTGAGCTACGACCAAGTAGTCGAGGTACTCAAGAACCCGGCGGTGTTCTCCTCGCGCGACCCTGCACATGAGGCAGCTGGGGAGCCCAGCGCGATCTTCGGACGTAACGACCCGCCTCTCCACTACGCCGAGAAGAAGATCGCCACACAGGCGTTCACCCGGCCGAGAGTCAACGCTCTGCGACCCTGGCTCGAGGAATACATCGGCAACCTTCTCGATGCGCTGCCGCTCGAAAAGGATGTGGACGTCATGACAGCGATGGCGTATGACACGCCGAGCGTCGTCATGACACGGTTCTTCGGCGCCCCGCAGTCGGACGCCAAGCGGTACCGGGGATGGGCGCAGGCATTCATGTTGTCGGCCGAGATGACCCCGGAGGAGCGGTTCACCTCCCACTTGGAGATGGCCAGCTACTTCATGGAGGTTGCCGACGCGCGCAGGGAGCAGCAGGGGCAGCACGATGCCGCCTCGTCGGACTTCATCGATGCTCTGCTGAGCGCGGTGGACGACGACGGCCGTAACCTCGACTCCGCGGGAATCCTCCGCTACTGCGTGACCGTCCTCGCCGGCGGCGCCGAAACCTCGATGTATCTCATCGGGAACCTGCTCCATGGGTTGGCTACACGGCCCGAGATCGCGGCTCAGGCGCGTCGGAATCGTGAGCTCGTCCCCGTCTTCATCCAGGAGACACTCCGACTGACCGGCCCCGCGCAGCGGCTGTTCCGTGTGACCAACGAGGAGACGACGCTCGGCGGCAAGCGGATCGGCAAAGGCGAGCGCGTCGCGGTCTTCTTCTCAGCGGCCAGTACCGACCCCGCTGTGTTCGAGGACCCGCTCGAGTTCCGCTTGGACCGCCTTAACGCCAACAAGCACATGTCGTTCGGTCTCGGCGCGCACTTCTGCCTGGGGTCCCCACTCGCGCTTCTCACCGCCGAAGTGCTCGTCAATGCTGTACTCGATCGCTTCGAGACCATCGAGCTCGGCACCACCCCACCGAAGTCCCAGGATGCGACGCTCCTCATCAACGGCTTCAGCGAACTCACCCTCGAGTTCACCCGTACAGAGGTGATGTCATGACCTCCGTCAGCATTCCCCGCGACCAGACCGACCTCGACGACGCCTGGATCAGCCGCATACTCGATGCACCCGTACGGGTGACCGCGACCCACGGGCTAGCAGTCGGCTTCGCATTCGCCTGTCGGCTGTTCCGGCTACACCTCGAGGGCCCGCTCGGCACGCCTGGGTCAGTTGTGGTGAAAATGCCCGTCGAGGGTGAGGTCCGCGCGATGCTCGACGGCATTGGGGCGTACGCGCGCGAAGTCGTCTTCTACCGTGACCTCGCCGCCGCAGTGCCGGTCCGCACACCCGCGATCTACGCCGCATATCAGGCCACCGACAGCACCGACTTCGTGCTCGTGATGGAAGATCTGGTCGATTGCGAGCCGGTGGACCAGATCGTCGGCCTCACCCTCGCACAGGCGGAAGCCACGGTCGATGCACTGGCCCGCATGCACGCCTGGTCATGGGGTCGGACCGAGCTGCTGGGCGAGTACGCCGACCGCTTCTGGCCGATCGACTCCGAACCTGGTACGGCGCTGCAAAAGCAATACGCCGGGCTCTTCTCCCACGTCTGGTCACAGCGGCGAGACGGGCTATGCACGCTGCTCGGTCCGGCGGCTCGAGAAGTCGGCGATCACTTCTCGGAGCTGCAACCCGAACTCGTCAAGCAGCTGGCGGCTCCGCGGTGTCTGACACACGGTGAACTACGCGCGGAAAACATGTTCATCGATCGCGCGGGTCAGCCAGTCTTGTTCGACTTTCAGGCCACTCAACAGGAATGCGGCGTCCGTGAGCTGCAGTACCTGCTCGGAACGAGCCTGCCCGAGGACGTGCTCGCTGAGCATGAGGCCGCTCTGCTCGATCGTTACGTAGGTGTTCTGCGCGCCGAGGGTGTCGAGTACGGGGTTGAGGACGCACGCGAACACTACTGCGCGGCGACGACCTACAACCTGATGTGGCCCGTGATGGCCTGTATTCGTTACGACTTCGCCTCCGATCGAGGTAAGACGACGCTCGACACGATGGTCCGTCGACTTGGCGCCGCAATCGACCGCCACGCTGGAGGCGCTTGATGACCGACCATGTCTTGCAGTTCGAGGCGAAGGTCCGCGCGGCGTACACACAGGAGGAGCGCGCCGCAGGACCGGTCACGGGACTCGATCAACTGCCGTTTACCTATGACCATCTCACCACCGCGTGGCTGACCAAGCTCCTATGTCATGGCCACGACGGGGTCGAGGTCGTGAATTTCAGGGCTGAAGAGGCCGACGACCTCGGGCGTGGTCACGCCCGTATATGGGTTGAGTACCGCGGCGACTCCGACGGACTGCCTCGGTCGGTGTTCTGCAAGGACTCTCAAAGGCTCGAACTGAGGCTGTTCAACGCCGCTCTTATCGCTGGCGAAGTCCAATTCTTCAAGGATATTCAGCCTGCCCTCGGGGTGGAGACTCCTCGGTGTCGGCACGTCGGCTACGATCCGGGCACGCTCAACTCGTTGCTGATCTTCGATGATCTACGCGAATACGGACTTACGTTTTGCACCGATAAGACGTCCGTCACCCGGACGCTCGCCGAAGGCCAGATATGCCACCTGGCGGCTGTCCACTCCCGCTTCTGGGGCGAGATGGACAGCAATCATCTGATGCAGGAACTGCGCCCGTTCAGCAATGTCTACGACAGTATCAACACCATCTTCGGTGGTCGGTTCAGTTATGCAGTGATGAATGGCTTCCATGCCGCAGCGGAGGCGCTCCCGGATAAGGTGCTCTCACGCACCGACGACATTTGGCCGGGCGTGGAACGCGCACTCGGCGCGCAGCGCGACGCCCAGCCGACGCTGACCCACAACGACTCGCACATCGACAATTGGTACCCGTCCCCCGACGATGGTCAGTTGCGGCTCGGCGATTGGCAGATCGTCTCGCGCGGCGACCCAGCTTTCGATCTGGCACTCGCATTGTCCACATCCCTGACCGTCGAGGACCGCCGGGCCTGGGAACGCGACCTGATCAAGCTCTACATCGAGGAGGTTGCGGCACGCGGCGGGCCGCATCTGACCTTCGATGAGGCATGGGACCGATACCGGACCCAACTCTTTTTAGTGCTTGCGTGGTGGACACCCACGGTCAAGTCCAGCGTCGATTTCGAGTTCCACGATCTCGACGGGACATTCGAGATCATCCACCGGATCGCCACGGCGCTCGACGACCTCGATGCCTTCGCGTGACCAACATCGTCCGAGAACAACATTGCCGAACCAGTGCTCGGCGGGAGGTAGATCAAGTGGACCATATCGTCGCCGACCGCGCATGCGGCCAAGTCGCGCCTGGGGCGCTTTGGCCGACGAGGAGCCCTTGCATCGCCCTTCCGCTGGTGTGGCTCACAACAGCACGTGCGAGTGCAGCCTGTGATGATCTTCCACCGGCCAGAGCATCTCGAGTCCGAGGGGGAGGTGTGAGCCATGGTGCACGTCATTACCCAGCCGTGCTGCAACGACGCTGCCTGCGTCGCGGTCTGCCCGGTCGGCTGCATTCATCCGACGCCTGACGAGCCTGGGTACGCCACCGCCGAGATGCTCTACGTCGATGGGGGCGCGTGCATCGACTGCGGCGCGTGTGTGGACGTCTGCCCGGTGGGCGCCATCGTCCCCGAGGACGAGCTCACACCCGCCACTCAGCGTTATGTCGAGATCAACGCCCTGCACTTCGACGAAAACCAGTATCTGTCCCAGCCTCCACGTGGCCGGCAACCTGTCACTATCGCGGCCGAGGCAGCGCCCTTGCGCGTGGCGATTGTGGGCTCGGGACCGGCGGCCAGCTATGCCGCTGAGGAGCTGCTCAGTCACCGAGGTTTGGCCGTCGAGGTGACCATGTTCGAGCGGCTTCTCACTCCGTGGGGGCTGGTCCGCTTCGGAGTCGCCCCGGACCATCCCGAGACCAAGGCGGTGACCGCAGGCTTCGAACGCACTGCTCGACGCAGCGCGTTGACCCTGCACCTGGGCGTCGAGGTAGGTACCCACCTCACCCATGAGGAGCTCCTCGCGCACCACCACGCCGTGATCTATGCGGTCGGAATGAGTACCGACCGTCCTCTCGGCATCCCCGGCGAAGACCTACCCGGATCTGCAGCGGCCACCGACTTCGTCGGCTGGTACAACGGGCACCCAGACTACGCAAACCTCTCGTTCGACCTGTCCAGCGAACGTGTTGTCGTGGTCGGCAACGGCAACGTCGCTCTGGACGTCGCCCGCATCCTCACCGCTGATGTCGACCAGCTCCGCCGCACCGACATCGCCGACCACGCACTTGATGTGCTCGCTGACAGTGCCGTGCGCGAGGTCGTCGTGCTGGGCCGCCGCGGGCCCACGCAGGCCGCATACACCACACCTGAGCTCCTCGCGCTTGGCGACCTGCCCGGCGTCGACGTCGTAGCCAGACCGGCCGAGGTGGTTCTCGACCCCCTGAGCGAGGCGGGCCTTGACGCCCTAACCGAGTTCAAGGTGCGGATCGTGCAAGAGTATGCCGAGCGGCAGCCGACTGGCGGTCGCCGGATCAGCTTGCGTTACCTGCTTGCCCCCCAATCGTTGTTGGGTACGGATCGGGTGGAGGGCCTCCGCGCTGTGCGCACTGAACTGGTCCGTTCCGACCAGGGCACTTTGGACGCGCGCGTTACCACAGTCATTGAGGACCTCGAGTGTGGATTGGTGCTGCGTGCGATCGGCTACCGCGGCAAACCTGTGGCCGGGATGCCGTTCAACGACGACGACGGCATCATTCGAAACGACCAGGGCCGGGTTGTCGACCCCGATAGCGGTCTTGCCGTCGCCGGCACCTATGTAGCCGGCTGGATCAAGCGCGGCGCGTCCGGCGGGATCGGCACAAACAAGAAGTGCGCGGCGGACACCGTCGCACAGGTACTCGCCGATCATGCGGCTGGGCTACTCGCTGCGCCGTCGGCGAGTGCCGACGACCTGGAGGTCCTCCTACGCACCAGGCGCCCGGGGCTACCGGGGTACGCCGGCTGGGAAGCGATCGACTTGTATGAACGCTTGGCTGGCCAGGCCCGGGACCGGCCTCGTGTCAAGGTCACCGACACCTCTCGACTTCTCAAAATCGCTCAGACCGTTCCGCAGGGTGTCGAACACCCGAACGATCCGTAGATCGCCCACCCGGACCCGAGGCAGGAATCTCAATTTGTGTCATGGTCGGCGCTGAATGCCTGTGCAGGGCGGGAGTAATTATGAGAATGAACAATGCAAAGCCGATGGTGTCGCTCCGGCAACTCATTTGGCGTGGCAGAACACCACTACCGCCACGGCGAAACACGTCGTTTGTGACTACTCGTGACGCGGGAACGGCGGGTATGCGATGACTGCTACAGCTACCTTGAAACCTTTGGCGGGGCCCTCGGCGCCGCCGCCTGGGTCCGCGGTCCCCACCCGAGAATTTCATCGATTGACATCTGTCGATCGCGTGATAGCGCAGTTGCGGGAGCGCCCGGCCAAGTCGCTGGCGACGATCGGCCGTTCGGCGGAGCTCACCGCGGCGGTGTTGCGGTACATGTTCGTGGATCTGGTGCGGATGCGGCTACCGATGGGCGAGGTCGTGGACCAGATGTGGACGTTGTTGAAGGTGACCGCGCTGCCGGCGCTGTTGATGGCGATCCCGATCGGCGCCGAGGTTTCGGTCGAGGTCGGCGGCATCATGAACCAGGTTGGTGCGAACTCGCTGGCTGGTGCGGCCTCGGGTCTGGGTGTGGTCGGTCAGGGCGCGCCGATGGCGGCGGGATTGCTGATGAGTGGTGCGGCCGCCTCAGCGATCGCCTCGGATCTGGGCGCCCGCTCGATCCGCGAGGAGATCGACGCCATGCGAGTGATGGGCGTCGACCCGGTCGAGCGACTGGTGATGCCCCGATTCATCGCGATGGTCGCCATCGCACCGATCCTGTGCATCATCATCGTCGCCGCCGGTGTGTTCGCGGGCCTGACCATCTCGGCGAATGTGAATCATGTTGTGCCGGGTAGCTTCTGGGCGTCCTTCGGCGCTTTCGCGACAACCACCGACCTTGCATTCTCGGTGTTGAAGGCACTGGTGTTCGCGGTGATCGTGGTGTTGATCGCGAGTCTGCGCGGCCTGGAGGCCAAGGGCGGCCCGAAGGGTGTGGCGAATGCGGTGAACGCCTCGGTGGTGCTCAGCGTGTTCTGCATTTTCATGACGAACCTGCTGATCAGCCAGCTGCAGATGATGTTCTTCCCGGCCCGATTGGCGTGATGACGATGACTACTACTCCGTCGAAATACGTTCCGGTGCTGTTCGCTTCGGTGTTGATGCGTCCGATCCGGGCGGTCGGGCGCGGGTTCTCCGAATCGCTCGGTGAAATCGGACAGGTCGTGGTGTTCACCGGCAAAACCCTGATCCTGCTGCCGAAGACGGTGAAGCATTACCGCTCCGCGACGTTGAAGACGATGAACAGCATGGCCTGGGGGAGTGGGTCACTCGTCGTGGACGGCGGCGTAGTGAGCCTGATGTTCTTTCTTGGCGTGGCGGTCGGTGCCGTGGTCGCGATCGAGGCGTTCATGGCGTTCAATCTGCTGGGCTTTGGCCCGTTGACCGGAATCATCGGTTCCTTCGGCAATATTCGGGTGATCGCGCCGATCATCACCGGTATCGGATTCGCCGCGCAGGCGGGGTGCCGGATGACCGCGGAGATCGGTGCGATGCGGATTTCCGAGGAGATCGACGCGACCGAATCCATGGGTTTGCAAGCGATTCCGTTCGTCGTGGGCACGCGATTGATCGGCGGCATGTTGATCGTGCTGCCTGGGTATCTGATGGCGTTGATGGTCAGCTTTTTCACCGGCAGTTTGATCGTGAAGGTGTTCGATGGACAGCCAGCAGGCACCTACGACCATTATTTCAGTCAGTTCCTGACCGTCCCGGATTTGTGTGCCTCGCTGGCCAAGGTGCTGGTGTTCTGCGCGATGGTGACGCTGATCCACTGCTACTACGGGTATTTCGCTTCTGGTGGCCCGGCCGGTGTCGGTGCGGCATCCGGACGTGCGATCCGCGCGAGCCTAGTGGCGATCGTGGTGTTGAACTTCGCTATGACAGTGGCTATCTGGGGTTTGAGCCCGTCGCTGGTCTTCAAGGGATGAGGCGATGAGTAAAACCAGAAATCAGGACTTCCTGCGCGGCACCGATGCGCAGCAAGCCCGCGTCGTCACCATCGCCGCGGTCGCGATGATCGCGATCATCGCCCTGGTGGTCGTCGGCATGGTGTGGGTCCGCCCGCACGTGGAAAAGCCGAGTGGGCTCCCGTTGAGCGTGGATGTCCCGTTCGTCGCGCCCGGAGTCGGCAAGGGCACCAAGGTGATCCTGCACGGCGCGGAGGTCGGTGAGATCACCGATCTGGAAAACCACGGCAACGGGATCGTGAGGATGAGCCTGTCGCTCAATCTGGGCCAGGTCCACGGGTTGACCGACAACTTCGACGTCGATTTCCGTCCCGAGAACTACTTCGGTATCACCGCGGTCAACTTGATTGCCAAGGCCGGCGGGGACCACCTGGCCGCGGGGCAGGTGCTGGACCGGATGCCGGCGGGTGATTTCACGATGTCGACCATGCTGGAGAAGGGTTCCATCGCGATCGATGGAACGCTGACCGATTCGATGATCCAGTCCCTCAACAAGATCATCAAATACACGGACGGCCTGACGCCGATGATCCAGACCGGCATCGTGTTTGCCAACCGCGCTGCGAAAGCGCAGCAAGCCATGCCGAGCGAGCTGATCGGCCGCGCCGACGACATCCTGCAGGTGCTTCCAGCGTTCAGTCAGCAGACGATCGACATGTTGTACAACGCGTACGACAACGACCTCAACAAGTTCGGACCCGGAGGCTCCTTCGGCGTGAGCGAAGCTGTGTTCGCCGACGTGGATCAGGCCCTGGACCTGACGGCGAACAATCTGTTCGGGGCCGCGGGAAGGCTACTGGCCTCGCACGGAAATGAGCTCACGCCCGACACCGAACTGGTGCATGCGCTGGTGGATGCGTTGCCGCAGATGATGGACGGCGGCGCGATGCCCGGCAAGCTCTCGACACTGGTGGATCGCTACAACCGGGCGTTCAGCACCGCGCCCAACGGGTCCAAGACGTTGAACATGCGGGTGGTGCTCGATGACCTGCCGGGGATTGCCGCGCCGCTGGCGGTGATCGGTCTGCCGCCGGTGCAGGGCGCGAAGCGATGAGCCCGAAGGTCGAATTCGTTGCGACGGTGCTGAAGCTGGCGTGTGCGGCCGTGGTGGCGGCGTTGCTGTTCGTGATCATGATCAATGCGATCAAGAATCCGGATGAGCACGCGGACGCCCACTATGTCGCGTACTTCACCGACGTGTCCGGTTTGCACACCGACGGCGACATCCGCAGCAAGGGTGTGCAGGTCGGCAAGGTCACTGCGATCGACCTGATCCGCCAGGGCGGGCGCAGTATCGCCAAGGTCGGTTTCACGCTGCAGAAGCCGTTCCATCTCACCGACAACACGGTTATGGCCGTGAAGTACCAGAACCTGACCGGTATCCGGTATGTGGATCTGCAGGTTCCCGCGCAGCCGGGCAACGTCGTCGATCACCTGGGCGTGCAGCAGACCCGACCGTCGTTCGACATCACCCAGTTGTTCAACGGGTTGCAGCCGGTGCTGGCCACGATGAGCACCGATCAGATCAACGCTTTCACCCAGAACGCCATCATCCTGCTACAGGGCGATGGCGGCGGCCTGGCGCCGATGATGGACAGCGTCCAGAAACTCGCGGACATGGCGCGGGACCGCCAGCAGGTGATCTCGACGCTGGCCTCGAACATTGCGCACATCTCCGATTCGATGGGTGGTCGCTCGCCGCAGGTCATGGATTTCATGCATGCGGTGGAGATCCCGATCGACAGGGCCATGACGGTGCTGGACCAATTCTCCAAGACCGCCAAGTTCGGTCCGGAGTTTGTGACGCCGGTGCACCGGTTGATCGTCGAGCTCGGTTTGAACGGTGAGTTCGATGTCGACCAGTTGTTGCAGCACACGTTCTCCTCGTTGTCGGCGGCGGCGGACGCGTTGCGGTTGCTGCCGGTGACCATCGCCGGTCTACAGCTGCCCGCCATGGCGGCGGGACAGACCCTGGGCTGCAGCAAGGGTGTGGTCAAACTTCCCTCGGACGTCAAGGTCCTGCTCAGCGGTAGCGAGGTCGTGGTATGCAACAAGTAAGGCAACCCGCCACCGGCCTGAAGGCGCTGCTGGGCCGGATCCGGCACAGCCACACGCTGCTCGGCTCGTTCGTGGTCCTGGTCGCTGTGATCGCCCTGGGCGCGGCGGCGCTGCTGTACGTGCGCCCGATGAACCAGAAGACGATCCGGTTCGAGACCACCGACGCCTCCTCGATCAACGTCGGAGAAAGCGTGCGCGTCGCCGGCATCGACGTTGGCAAGATATCGAAGGTATCGATCGCGCCATCCACTGTCCAGGTGGAGGCCCGGGTATCGGACAGTACGTTCGTGGGTTCGGATTCCACGGTCGAGGTCCGGATGCTGACCCCCGTCGGCGGCTATGCGGTGACCGTGGTTCCGGCGGGCACCGTACCCTTGGGGGACAAGGTGATCCCGGTCGATCACGTCAACGCCCCGTATTCGATCGGGGATGTGCTGCAGGCCGTGCGGCATACCACCGATCAGGTCAAGGGCGGCACCATCGACGCCAACATCGATCAGGTCGCCCAAGCGCTGCAACATAATTCATCGTCCGTGGGTTCGATCATCCAGGGCATGAACAGCATCGCGTCGGTGATGGACCAGCAGCGTGAGCAGGTGCGCACCATCACGGATCTGGCTTCGGAGTATCTGCAATCGTTCAACGACAGCCGCGAATGGGTGTTCGAACTGCTGCGCAAGGCCGAGATCGTGGTGACCACCTACGACAACGCCCATGTCGGGTTCAACGAGGCGTATCAGCTGCTCGGCGACACCATGTACCGGGTGACGCCGGTGATGAAGTTCATTCTCGAGCACAACCCGCAGATCAAGCCAATGATCGACAATCTGCGGTCCTCGATCAGTGATTTCCAGACGTCAATGGGTCCGGCGATCGCGCAGTTGCAGAGCCTGCGGGATCGGTTGGCGGCGTGGCTGGGTCCGGACGGGCTGGCGACCCTGGGTGGGGGAACGATATCGGCCTCGGACATCTGTGTCCCCATCCCTGGACGGACGTGCTGAGATGAAGAGGAACCGGAAAGTAGCGCTCGTGTCCGTGCTCGTGGTGGGCCTCGCCGCCAGCGGTGCGGTGGGTTACGCGACCATCACCGGGGACGGCGGGTCCGGAGGCGGTTCGGGGTTCTGCGCCGATATGCCCGACGCCGTGGGCTTGTATCCGGGAAACCCGGTCACCCAGATGGGATTCAAGGTCGGACACGTCGCCGGCGTCAAGCCGCAGGGCAACCACGTACGGGTGAGCTTCACGCTGGATTCCGGGCGGGCGTATCCGGCGGATGTGAAGGCGGTGACCCGGTCCAAGTCCCTGCTGGCTGACCGCAGCCTCGAGCTGGTCGGCAACTACGCCTCCGGTCCGAAACTGGCTGCGGGGCAGTGCGTTCCGGTCTCCCGGTCGTTCACGCCGAAGAGCATTTCCGAGATCGCGGGGTCGGTGGCGGATTTCATCGACGCTATGTCGCCGAACGACGGTCGCAAGAGCCTGCAAGAGGCGGTCGACGGCTTCGACAAGGCCATGCACGGCAACGGCGAACTCGCCGGTCAGATGATGCAGCACGCCGCTGACGCGATGTCGAGCCCGAACCAGTTCGTCGCGGATATCGGCGCGATCATCCACAACATGGCGCCCATGAGCGACGAAGCCCTGCAAAAATGGTCCACCATCCAGTCCATCCTCGACCAGGCGCCGGTGGTCGCGCCGGCTGGCGCCGAACTATTTCCTGGTGTGGGCGAATTCGCCAGAGGTGTCGGTTGGCTGGTCGCCATGTTGTACATGATCCAGTCGGACTACGGGGACATCCTGTGGCCGTTGATGGACGGCCCGGCGACCGATGCCATCCATCTAGCCGCGGGCCACTCGAAGGATATTGCGGGGCTGGTGGATTCGATCCCGGCGGTGGCGTCGGTGCTGCGGCAGCAGTCCCAGAGCCCGGGCTGGCTGACGGTGGCCTACCAGCCGCCGACCGTGCAGGTGAATTCGCCCGATGCGGCGCAGATGTGCGACGTGCTCAACCACATGACCGCCGACGGTTGCAGCAGCGTCGACGGGCACCTCCAGGTATCGGCGCTGCGGCTGCTGGACCTGGTTGTTGCGAAGGGGAAGTAGATGAAACTGTCGATTAGGCTCGAGGCGCGCATCAGCGCGGCGGCGCTGTGCTGTGGTGTCGTGGTGACCGGCGCCGCCTGCTCGCTGGGCCCGAACGATCTGCCGTCGGTGACCGGTGGGATCGGCGACTCGTACAACCTCACGCTGCAGTTCGCCAGTGTGATGAACCTGCCGACCGGTGCCGACGTCATGATGGACGGCCTGCGCGTCGGTGTGGTGCACGCCGTGGATGTGTCGAACCAGGACGTGACGGTGGCGGTCCAGCTGAAAGCCGGCAGCCGAGTGCCCGCCGACGCGCGCGCGGTCATCCGCCAGGACACTCTGCTCGGTGACACGTATGTCGCGTTGGACCACGACCCGGCCACCGCCATCACCGACGTCCTGCAGCCCGGCGGTGTCATTCCGGTGAGCCGCACGACATCGCCGCCGCAGCTCGAGGACACCATGGCGCTGCTGGCCTACTTCGTCAATGGAGGCAGCATCCAGAAGATCGAAGACGCCATGAGCCGGATAAACCGGGTCATGCCGAATCTGCCGGACGTGCAGAACATGGCCTCGGTGGTCGCGGGTGATCTGCACGATCTGGCGAAGAACACTGAGCAGATCGACCGAATGCTCGACGGAGCCAACGCCACAGCGGCAGCGATCGCTGCCAGGAACAGCTCCCTGGCCGAGGTGTTCTCCCAACACGGGGTCCGCTTCTGGTACCTGACAGCGAAAGACGCCATCGCCTATCTGTCAGAGCTGCTTCCTTCGATCGGCAGTATCTTCAGCGGTGGCATCTGGATGGTTCCGATGCTGGACTCGATGGCTGATGCCGGTGGGGAGATCCGCGACATCTACGATGTCGCCTCCTCGGACAAGCTGACAAACTTCCTTCAAAACACCGTGGCGCCGTTCGTGAATGACCCGTCGGTGAATATCCGCTCGGTCCAATCCGCCAATGGCGATCAGGTGATCGGCGATGTCGAGAATGTGCTGCGCATGCTGGGAGCGGTGAAATGATCCTCACCAAGACACGCATTTCCGTCGCCGGGATGGCCGCCTTGGCCGCCGCGTCTTTCCTGTACATAGATCACCTCGGCCTCGAAATCGGCGTGGTGGAACATGTGCGCACCGCGAGTATGGCCGTGCCGGATACCAACGGCCTGGTGGTGGGGTCTGGGGTGCTGATGCGGGGTGTGCAGATCGGCCACGTCACCGCCATCACTTCATCGGCCGATGGAGTGTCTGTCGCCATGAAATACGATGACGGGTACCAGTTCCCGGCCGACAGTCGGTTCCGGGTGGACAACCTCTCGGCGCTGGGTGAGGCCTACGTCTCGGTCACCCCGGACACCGAATCCGGCCCCTACCTGGCAAATCATGCCACCATCAAACCCGTGGACGTGGTGGTGCCGACTACCTTCAAGGAACTGTCGGCGCGGCTGACCCGCATGCTCGAACAGATCGATCCGGACAAGATCGGGGATATCTTCCACGAGCTGAATGTTTCCTTGCCCGACGACACCCAGGTGCTGGGGAACTTGAATCATGCCGGTGAGTTGCTGGCCACCATGATCACCAATCAGGCCGACAGCCTGACCACGCTGTTCAACGCCATGCAGCCACTGCTGGAGCGGAGCGGGAAGGTGCCCGCGGACCTGGTCAACACCACACCGAACATCGCCGAGTTCGGTCGCACGTTCGCCCAGTTGTTGAACGCGCTCCGTTTCGCGCAGGTGAGAGGACCGCTGACCGTCGGCATTCGCGATGGTGCGAGCCCGGTCATCGACAACCTTCAGCGTTTTCTGGACAAGAATGCCACCGACCTGCACACACTTGGGGTCGATCTGTTGCCGGGCGTGCGTGCGGGTGCGGCGGCGATGTCAACGGTGAACGTCGGCACGCTGCTCGACAATGCGTTAGCCGCAACCGATTCCGGCGACAGCCTCACCATCCACCTCCGCATACCGGGAAGATAGCGCGCGCTTCGGCGGAGGCGAATATCGAGAATATTGGAACGCTATTTGCAGAAAGAACTCTAATGACAAAGCAATCCGCAGCAGAGGGGTTGGGAGAATCAGCCCAGGCCGCCGAATCCGAACGTCGCCGGGACGAGGGCAGTGCGTCGGTCGTCGACCTCGTTGTCCGCCGGGGTCGGCGCGCGGGCGATTCCGCGATCAAGCTGAAGACGATCGTGTCCGCAACGATGGCCGCCGCGGTCGTCGTCGCCGTGGGTGTGCTCGGCTGGCAACTGCACTCCAAGTCGAACTACCTCGACCACCTGCACGCCGGCATGGCCGCCCAGGCCCGTGCCGAGCAGGTCGCCCTCGACTACGCCACCGGTGCCGCGCAGATGGACTTCCATGATCTGGCGTCGTGGCGTGGCCGGCTGACCAAGGGCACCAGCCCCGAGCTGTCCAACCGGCTGACCCAGGCCGGCACCTCGATGGAACAGATCATCACGCCGCTGCAATGGGTGTCCAGTGCCTCACCGGTCACAGCCAAGGTCATCTCCGAGACCAACGGGGCCTATTCGGTCGATTGCTTCGTCAGCGTGCTGACCAAGAACAGTCAGGCACCCGACGGCATTCAGTCGACGGCCACCTACAACCTGACCGTGGACAGCCACAACAACTGGCTCATCACCGACATCGGCGGCATCGACTCGGCCCTGCCCCCAGGAAGGGCGTCGAAGTAAATGCGATCGTGCGTCGACCTGACCGGCCGCACTCACCGGATCGTCCGTTTCGGACCGGCCACAGCACGGTGGGTGAAGGTGGCCTCGGAGATGGCCGAAGCATGGCCACTATCCGAGGTTGGTGGCCGGTGTGGCTCGAATCAGTGGGCACAAGGTCCGACGGAATATCGACGTCGGATTCGCCCCAAAAATTTAATCAAAGATATATTATAAGACATACCGGGTTGGTCCCGGTGGAGAGGGACGAGATGGCTTTCAAGGACGCGGGTGAGGTTCGCAAGTACATCGGTGGGATCTTCGAGTCGGCCTTCGCCGATCCGGAAATCGGGCCGAAGCTGGCGGCGACCGGCATCGTGCTGGGTTTCGAGTTCTCCGAGCCGGACGCCTATCTGGTCGTGGACACGGTCGCGCAGGCGGTGGACATCGGCAAGGAGTCGTTCGACCGGTCGACGGCCACGATGAAGATGGCCGCCGAGACTGGCAACGCCTACTGGCAGGGCAAGGTCAATCTGCCGCTGGCGATGGCCCGGGGCAAGATCAAGGTCGGGGGCAATATCGCCAGCATGCTGAAGCTCGCTCCGCTGGGCAGCAAGCTCTACCCGTCCTACGTCGAGAGTCTGCGTCGTGACGGGCGCGCGGATCTGTTGGTCTGATCCGGCAGTACGCCACGATTTTCGAGCCGAGAGGTACCGCACAAATGTTTCCTGGCGTATACGCTCAGTCCACTCCGGACAAGCCGGCAGTGGTGATGTCGGGGTCTGGCCGGACGATCACCTATCGCGAGCTGGATGACGATTCGGCGCGCTTTGCTCGCGTTCTGCACGATCTGGGGCTGGGCACGGGCGATGTGATCGCCATGGTGTCGGACAATGCGCCGGAGTGCTTCGAAATCTATTGGGCGGCGTTGCGTTCGGGCTTGTACGTGACGGCTGTGAATTATCACCTGCTGCCGTCGGAGGTCGCCTACATCCTCGACGACAGCGATGCGAAGGTGGTGATCGCTTCGGCGGGCGTCGCCGAGCTCGCCGAGGCGGTGCGGCCGCTGACAGCCGGGGTGGAGCATTGGTTCGCTTTCGGTGGTGACATCAACGGATACGATTCCTACACCGCGGCCCTCGCGGGGGCCGGTGAGCGGTTGCCGCAACAGCCTCGCGGTTCGGACATGCTGTATTCGTCGGGTACCACAGGCCGTCCGAAGGGCATCAAGCCCCCGTTGCCGGAGCTCACCGTCGACCAGCCCGGTGATCCGTTGACCGCGGTCACCGGAAAACTGTTCGGACTCAACGCCTCCGATGTCTACCTCTCGCCAGCCCCGGTCTACCACGCCGCGCCGCTGCGCTGGTGCGGGGTGATTCACGCCTACGGCGGGACCGTGGTGATGATGGAGAAGTTCCGGGCCCAGGACGCGCTGGAGGCCATCGAGCGCTACCGTGCCACGGTCACGCAGATGGTGCCGACGATGTTTGTGCGGATGCTGCAGTTGCCGGTAGAGGTGCGCGAGCGCTACGACACCTCGAGTCTGCGGCTGGCACTGCATGCCGCGGCGCCGTGTCCGCCGGAGGTGAAACGGGCGATGATCGACTGGTGGGGCCCCATCCTCGCCGAGTATTACGGCTCCACCGAGGGCAACGGGCTGAGCGTGATCACGACCGCTGAGTGGGAGAAAAAGCCCGGATCGGTGGGCCGCAGCATGCTCGGGTCGGTGCACATCTGCGACGACAATGACGCAGAACTGCCCGCCGGTGTGGTCGGGACGGTCTACTTCGAGCGCGAAGTACTGCCGTTCGAGTACCACAAGGATCCGGAAAAGACCGCTGCCGCACAACATCGCGAGCATCCGAACTGGACCGCAGTCGGTGATCTCGGATTCCTCGACGAGGATGGCTATCTGTTCCTGACCGATCGCAAATCCTTCGTCATCATCTCCGGTGGGGTGAACATCTATCCGCAAGAGGTCGAGAATGTGCTGGCGCTGCATCCGGCGGTCTTCGATGTCGCGGTCATCGGCATCCCCGACGCCGAGATGGGGCAGCAGGTCAAGGCCGTCGTGCAGCCGAACACTGGTGTCGCGCGGACCAGCGAGCTGGCCGCCGAAATCATCGACTACGTGCGCGAACGTCTTGCCCACTTCAAGGCCCCCAAGAGCGTGGACTTCGTCGACCGGCTGCCCCGCACGGCCACCGGCAAGCTGGTCAAACGCGAGCTGGAAAAGCTGTACACCCAGGCCCGAAATTGATGCCACGCCAAGGCGAACTCATGAGGAAGCACGGATATGACGACAGCAGACACGACAGCAGCGGACATGACGACAGAGGTTGAATCGGTGTCCCGTGCCTATGATCCGGTGAGCATCTCGCCGCTGGCGTTCTGGGCGAAATCGGCCGACGAGCGGGACGAGACATTCAAGGTGCTGCGCGCCGAGCGGCCGGTGAGCTGGCATCCGCCGATCGAGGGCGCCCTGATGCCGCCGGAGAACTCGGGCGTGTGGGCGGTCACAAGTCACCGCCTGATCACCGAGGTCAGCAAGAAGCCGGATATCTTCTGCTCCGGCTTGGGAATTCAGCTCGAGGAAGTGCCCGCCGACATTCTCGAGGCGGCTTCGTCGTTCCTGGCGATGGATGCGCCGCGGCATCCCGCGTTGCGCAAGCTGATCAGCTCGGCGTTCACGCCCAAGCAGATAGCGAAGATCCACGACCAGATCAAGAATCAGGCCCGGATCATCGTCGACGAGTTGCTCGAGGTCGGTGACGGCGAGTTCGACTTCGTGCACCAGGTGTCCAAGAAGCTGCCGATGTGGACGATCTACGAAATGGTTGGTCTGCCGGCGTCGATGCGCGAGGACGCGGCGCACTTCGCCGACGCCATGGTGGCCTGGGCCGATGAGGATGTCGCCGGCGGCAAGGAACCGGTCGAGCTGCTCAACGACGCGTTGGTCGGGTTGCTGATGATGGGTATGGAGATCGCGCAGGAGCGTCGCCGCAACCCCCGGTCGGATCTGATCACGAATCTGGTGCAGGCGGAGGTGGACGGGGTCAAGCTGACCGATGACGAGATCGCGTCGTTCTTCGTGCTGCTCTCGGTCGCCGGCAACGACACCACCCGTAACACGATCAGTCTGGCGACCAAGGCATTGTGCGACTTCCCGGATCAGAAGGCGCTGTTGCTCGAGGACTTCGAGGGCCGCATCGGTCCCGCTCTCGAGGAGTTCGTGCGGTG
This sequence comes from Nocardia citri, assembly GCF_054065835.1. Taxonomy (NCBI): domain Bacteria; kingdom Bacillati; phylum Actinomycetota; class Actinomycetes; order Mycobacteriales; family Nocardiaceae; genus Nocardia; species Nocardia citri. The sequence continues at coordinate 7,983 of NZ_JBSUQM010000041.1, read as the reverse complement.
GGTGACCCCGGTGATGACCTTCCGGCGCACCGCTACCCAGGACACCGTCCTGGGTGGTCAGGAGATCAAGAAGGGGGACTGGGTCGCGACGATCTTCTCTTCCGGTAACCGCGACGAGACCGTCTTCGACAATCCGCACCTGCTCGACATCACGCGCTCGCCGAACCCGCATGTCGGTTTCGGTGGCGGTGGTCCGCACTACTGCATGGGCAATTTCGTGGCCAAGATTCAGCTGCGCGAGATCTTCGATCAGTTGCTGCATCGGGTCCCGGATCTGCAGGTGGGCGAGCCCACCGATCTGGTCGGGAACTTCGTGCGGGCCGTCAAGCGCATGCCCGCAACCCTGCGATGAGGTGATGAGATGACCGAACCGATGACCCGTGCGGCCGCGGTGGCCGATGTTCCGGCGGTCGTAGCGCGGGCGCGCCGCGGTTTTGCCTCGGGCCGCACCCGCAGCCGCCAGTGGCGCATCGAGCAGCTGAAGAATCTGATCAGGCTGATCGACGCGCACGAAGACCAGATCGCGTCCGCGCTGGCCACCGATCTGGGGCGCCCCGGGCCCGAGGCGTGGCTCGGGGACATCGCCTCCACCCGCGGCGAGGCGGTGTTCGCGGTCAAGCATCTGGGCAAGTGGATGCGGCGGCAGCGGCAGCCGTTGTCGCTCAGCCAATATCCCGGCTCGGCCTGGGTGCAGTTCGAACCGCTCGGTGTCGTGCTGGTCATCGGTCCGTGGAACTATCCGGTGTATCTGACGCTGGCTCCGTTGGTGGCGGCGATCGCCGCCGGCAACGCCGCCGTCCTCAAACCGTCCGAGCTGGCGCCGGCGACTTCGGCGCTGCTGGCCCGGATCGTGCCGGAATACCTGGATCCTGAAGCGGTTTTCGTGGTCGAGGGCGACGCCGTAGTCACCCAGGAACTGCTGGCACAGGGGTTCGATCACGCGCTGTTCACCGGTGGCACCGAGATCGGCAAGAAGATCATGGCCGCGGCCGCGCCGACGCTGACCCCGGTGACCCTGGAGCTGGGTGGCAAGAGCCCGGTGATCGTGGCCCAGGACGCCGACCTGGATGTCGTCGCGCGCCGGATCGCCTGGGTGAAGTACATGAACTCCGGGCAGATCTGCATCGCCCCGGACTATGTACTGGCCGATCACCGGATCCGGGACAAGCTCGTAGACAAGATCATCGCCACGGTCGGCGAGTTCACCCGCGAGGACGGTGGTGCCGGACGTCGCATCGTCAACGAGCGTCAGTTCGACCGGCTCGCGGGCTATCTCGAGAAGACGCGGGGCAAGATCGTGCTGGGCGGTGGTGTGTACAGGTCGTCGCTGTCGATCGAACCCACTCTACTGGTCGATCCGGACCCGGACGACGGCGTGATGCAGGAGGAGATCTTCGGTCCCATCCTGCCGGTGCTGTCGTACGAAAAGCTGGACGATGCAATCGCTTTCGTGACCGCACGGCCGAAACCGCTGGCGGCGTACTTCTTCACGAAGTCGTCGTCGGTGCAGCGGCGGCTGATCGCTGAGATCCCCTCCGGCGGTGTGGTGATCAACCACATCGCGATGCATTGCCTGGAGCCGAATCTGCCGTTCGGCGGCGTCGGCGCCAGTGGTATGGGCGCTTACCACGGCCGTTGGGGATTCGAGGCATTGAGCCACCGCAAGGCGGTACTGAAGAAGACATTCCGCCCCGACCCGAAACTCGTCTACCCGCCCTACACCAAGCTGGCGTTGAAAATCATGCGCAAGATCTTCTAACCCGCGAAAGCCCCTTGCCGCGAACTTATTCGCCCTGTTTGCCGCGGCAAGGCCGGGCACGTCGGGCTCAGCGATCCGGTGCGATCACACCGCTGCGCCCGGACTACCCATCATCCCGGCCCGGCCACGCGAAACGAGGCAACGCGACGACAAACGCACACAAATCGCGCCACCGAGTCCATCGACCGACTGATCGTGTGCGCTCTCGTTACCGACTATCGGTCGGACGTAGTGGACCGCAACGAACAGCAGGAGGACCATGTCAACGACAACCGCACGGAATCGGCAACAGGCTGGGACAAGCTCCCATATACCAGGAGAAGAAGGGCTATGGGTGTTCATCCTCGGCGACATGATTGTGTTCGGTGTTCTGTTCGCCACATTTCTGAACTACCGCTGCAAGAATCCGCGGTTGTTCGCTGTGTCCCAAGGAGCATTGAATCAGAACTTCGGCGCCACGAACACGGTCGTGCTGTTGGTCAGCTCCCTGCTTGTGGTCTTCGCCGTCCGAGCCGTGCGTATGAAATCCAGACTTGCATCACTATTCGTGGTGGGGGCATTCGGGTGTGGGCTGATTTTCTCGGCGCTGAAGATCGTGGAATATACTGGCAAAATCCACGACGGCATCACGCCCGTCGCGAACGATTTCTTCATGTTCTATTTCGTGCTGACCGGACTGCACTGGTTCCACCTGATTATCGGGTTGGTGGTGCTATCGGTGTTATTCGTACTGGCCCGCAAGCCCGATTTGAGTAAGCAGCAATTCGCATTTTTCGAGGGCGGCGCATGTTTCTGGCACATGGTCGATATGTTGTGGATCGTGCTGTTCCCCCTTCTGTATCTGGTGAGGTGAACATTTGACGACATTGGCAGAAATCGCGCGCACCCGCGTCACGCTGGTCTGGTTGGTGCTGGTCTCAGCAACTGTGCTGTCCTGGTGGCTGGGCACCGAGGGCGGTCATCGTGCAGGCGGCAGTCATGCACTCGCGAGCGTCGTGATCTTTCTCGTAGCGTTCGTCAAGGTGCGCTTCGTTGGCCTGTATTTTATGGAGCTGCGGAACGCGCCGCTGGCGCTGCGTGGACTGTTCGAGGCATATTGCCTGGTGGCGTGCGCCGTTCTTGTGGGAATGTTCCTCGCGGCATGACATAGCGGTAGGAAACCTGAAAATCTGACGAATGAAGCCCGCGCGCGAAATAGCCGGAAGGGACGGCTCGGACGGGACTTCGGTGTTCCCGGTCAAAAAGGGATTTCCATATCAGTCGCGTCATTAGCGAATTCATGGCGACAGGGTGAAATCTGGGGCTTGACACTATTAGGTTGCTTTGACTAGCAAAGAAGATGAAGGCGATCTAAGCCTCGATCCATGGACCCGGGTTTCGGGCTGGTCCATGGATCGAGGCTTAGGTCGCGCACGCGGAGGCCTATGGTTCGGATTTATTTTCTACGAACGCGTAAGCAGACCGGTCGCGATACCGTTGTTTGCTTACGCATTCGCAGAAGGGGTTCGGCTGGACGCCCGGCGCGGGATCAGCGGGCAAAGGATTTCGCCCAGGGGTCGTCGGCTCGTGCGGTCCAGTAATTGCTGAACAGGAACTGTGCTGCCGCGATGTCTTGTGGCGCCGGCTCGTCCGTTCTCGGGAGAAGCTGACGCTTCGGTGCTGGTCTCGCGAGCCCCTTGATCACTTGCTCGAATCCGCCCGGGGTATAGCCGTTGAGTACATGGCACACATCGCTCGTGACGTTGAAACTGTGCACGGTGCCCCAAGGAATCCACAGAGAGTCGCCATCTTGCCCCGACGACGTTTCGCCCTCGAGTTCGAAGTCGACAGTGCCGTCGAGGACGTAGAACCACTCGTCGACATTGTGCACGTGCTTGGTATGTGCGCCAAAGTCTTTCGACGTCAACTTCTCGGTGACCGAAAACGATGTCTCGCTGCTCGACACGGACCTCGCCCTGATGGCGCCTCGGATTGCGGTGTACCTCGCCGGCGAACCGGAACCGGCGCCCAGTGGAGGCACCGACTCGGTTCTCGCGGTGTACCAGCCCTTCGAGACCGCCGACCGGAGCATCGCGATCGATAACGACACGATGTGGCAGCGCTTCTGCGCCGCGGTCGGCCTTGCCGAACTTGCGACCGATCCGGCGCTCTCTGACAACGCCGGGCGCCGCCGTCACCAGCCGCGAATCACCGCGCTCGTCGCCGAGCGGTTGGTGACCCGGACGGCTGCGGACTGGCTTCGTATCCTCGCGGAGGTCGACGTACCTGCCGCACTCGTCCAGACGCTGCCCGAAGTGGTCAAGGACCCGCAGGTCATTGCTCGTGGGTCGCTGATGCCGGTACCGGACTCAGCCGGTGAATTGATGACTGTTCGGAGCCTGTTCCGGCTGGCCTCGGCTGCACCCCGCAATGAGCGGTTTCCCGAACTCGGTGCGAACACTCGTGAGGTACTTCTCGGGCTCGGTTACGGCCACGACGACGTGACTGCACTGGTCGCGGAGGGCGTAATAGCAGAAGGTGCTGCAGAAGGGATGGTGCCCTAATGAGCGTATTGGAAATCGAGCGGGCCGATGCGGTGACGACACTGATGATCAATCGGCCCGAGGCGTATAACGCGCTGAACACCGAGGTGATCGAGGCCCTGCTGGATGCGGTCACCGAAGCCGAGGCCGATCCTGCGGTTCGGGCGCTGGTGGTCACCGGGAGCGGGGAAAAGGCATTCAGTGCGGGCGCGGACTTGAAGGAGCTCGCTGGAATGGGGCCGGATAAGGCCCGACGTGTCATGAGTTCTGGTCAGCAGGCCTTCCGTGCGGTGGAGCGATCGGCTGTGCCGATCATCGCGGCGGTCAACGGGGTTGCGCTCGGCGGTGGGTTCGAAATGATGCTCGCCGCAACACTTCCCGTGTTGTCGACCAAAGCCTCGCTTGGTCTACCCGAGTCGAGTCTGGGACTGATTCCCCGGTACGGGGGCACCCAGCGGTTACCTCGGGCCGTGGGGCAGCGGGTGGCGGCGCATTTGATGCTCACCGGGACGCGCCTCGACGCGGACCGCGCCTACGCGCTCGGACTGACCGCAGTACCACCGGTTGCACCCGAGGAGTTGATGACCACCGCTACCGCGATCGCCGAGAAGGTCGCTGCCCAGGGCCCGATGGCTGTGCGGTCGATTCTGTATGCGCTCGAGGTCGGGCGTGACGCCCCGCTCGATACCGGCCTGGGAGTCGAGACCGGTCTGGCTGCCCTCGCGGTAGCGGGTGACGAGTCCACCGAGGGCATCGGCGCGTTCCTCGAACGCCGACCTACGAAGTTCGCCAACCCGGAGGCACACTGCCCGCGGTGGGCGCGGTGGGTGATGCTCGAAACACGGATTTGGCAGCGCATATCCGGGGGTCGCCCCGAGGACCGGCGTTCGCTGTGGGACCAATGTCAAAGAGTTCGTCCCAGTGGCTATCGCCGGCCTCGGGGCAGAGGATCTGCCTGACCGCGTCGTGTGGCGCAGCCAGTGGATGGAGATGCCGTGGGTGATGATCCAGGGCAGGTATCGGCCGAGGCGCTCGAACAGGTAGTTGTAGCGACGGCAGGTGATGGGTTTACCGTTGCGTGCACGGAGTAGTTGCTCGTTCGGTGCGGCTCCGCGTTGTTCGGCGTGGCGGCACAGTGCGCGCATCAGTGTGGGGGAGACCGGCTGCCATTGTTCGGTGCCGCCTTTCTCCCGTAGGAGAATCACCGACTGCACGGGATCGAGATCTTGGGGACGCAAGGCCAGTGCACCGCCACGGCGGCAGGCGGTTTCGGTGTGCAGGCGCAGCAGCAGGGTGTCGAGTTGCGGGTCGTTGCCGGTGGTGGCGGCGACGCGGTTGATCTCGGTGAGGATGTCTTCGGGCAGTGCACGCCGGTTGGATCGGGTGCGCCGGGGTTTGGTCAGCCTCGCGGCCGGGTTGTCGCGTGGGTCGATGATCCGGTTGTCTTCGGCGTGCTTGTAGACCCGGCGTAACGCGTCGATGACGTGGCGCACGACTTCACGTCCGTCTCGCCCGTTGCGGCGGATCAGTCGCTGGGTTTTGATCACCTCGCACAGCCCCTGCAACTGGGCGGGAGTCGGCTCGTTCAAGGGCCGGTCGGCCCATCCCGGCTGGGCGAGGATCTTGGTCCAGTATGTCTGGTAGTGGTCGCGGGTCCGGCCCTCGGGCATGCTGTCGGCGACGACTGGGATGTAGTCACCGAAGGTCGGGACGCTTGTGGCCGCACTGGTGTCGTCGCTGAGCTCGGCGGCGGTGAGATCGAGCCGGTCCATCATCATCCGGACCGCGGCGATGTCGGCGTCGCTGCGCGCGCTCACCGGCTCACCCCCTCGCAGAAGCGGCGAGCGGCCATCTCGTCGAGGACATGCGGTGGGAAAACCACCAGCAGGCGTTGATCAGGATCGGCGGCCAACAGGACCCTGTCGTGATGGTGGATGCCCGCGGCTCGCCGTGCATGGGCGGGCAAGGATAGATGCCCATGCTGGGTGACCCCGCGGCGGCCGTAGCCGGGCCGGGTGATCACGATCAGCCCCGCAGCGATACGCCAGGACAGCAGGTCACCGGGGTGCCAATCCAGTACTCGCAGAACGGCTTTGTCGACCACGCGCCCGTTGGTGTCGACCGGGCGCACGCTGTACACCGCGGTATGTGCTGGTGGTTGCTCCACGGTCGCCATCGGCAGACCGGTACTGATTCCGGAGGCATCGCCGTCGATGAGTCTGATGGAGGAGAAGGAAGGGATCAGCGGAGATACTGTGTCATCGGTCACATCGACCACCACCGAACGGAGCAAACCCGCAGGTGGGGGTGTACGGCCAGGACAGAGTGTCCAGGCGATGCCCGGACCCGATTTTGGGGGCATAAATGCCACAACTCTGTGTCCGGAGGGGGACACATGCGCTAACCACACAGATCGACCTGCGGAAACGCTAAGCGTGTGGCACGGTTCGACGATTGGAACCCTGTACGCGCAGCGCTTGTAGCCCTCGGCTGGGTGGCTGTAACAGGGCTGCTGGTGTTCATCGAGCGACGTGGCGAGAGTAATCGTGGCGAATAGGCCGCATCAGCGACCGGGGGTCTACCTGAACCGGGCACAAGTAGTCGAGCGGATCGGTGCCGCCCCATTGTCGGTCATAGAGCGTGTTCGTCCTTGCGACGGATTCGCCGTCGACAGCACCGTCGATCAGCACGGCCGGGGAGACGAACCTGCCGGGTCGGGCACCATCCGCCACCGCGGGCGGCCGACCTACGGTCATAGATTGCCATCGCGGATGCAAAAATTGAGCCATGCGTTGGTTTCTGCTGCTGGTTCCGGTTGTCGTTGTGACGGCGTGCTCCTCGGGATCGGGCCCGGCCGGTCCGCCGTCGGTCAGCATTTACAGCCTCCAGTCCAAAGGGACGGATCTGTTCAAAAGCAAGATTCATCAGGATCCGAAGTCGGTGTCTTGCGACGGCGAGCTGGACGCCAAAGTGGGTGCGACACAGAAATGCACGGTCGTGGATCTCACCGGCGGGCAGTGGGCGTTAACTGCCAAGGTCACCGATCTGGACGGTGACGTCGCCGAATACGACATGAATTTCGACGACAAATTCGCGACAGCGGAGGAGGTGGCGAGCCAAGTCGGCGAGCTGGTCCATCTTCAGGGGATCAGTACCATGAATTGGCAGTCGGTCGGAACAGTCGAGTCGAGTACGTGCGACGGAGTTCTGCGCGGCACGGTGGGTGCCGAAATCCATTGCACCGTCACGAACAGCGATGGAACTGTCGTGCCCGCGACCGCGAAAACCGTTGGGATCGAGGCTGGCACCGTGAAGTACGACGTGTTCGCAGGCGGAAACCATTGGAGCCGTTAGCCAGTTCATCGTCACACGGCGGCACGATAGGTCTCGCACAGATGCACCGGAATCTCCTATCACGGCTGCTCAGGACCGCAACTATCAGCCATATCTCACCCAGAGGTTCTGGGCCTGCGGGTCAGTGACCGGGTGACGGCGGTGCGGGCGGCGGGTTCGGCGTTCGGATCGGGGCTTGGGCGGTGGATGACGGCCCGTCGCACCAATGCGCCGCTGATGTCGGAGGCATCGGCGGGTGGCGATGATGTCAGGAATCTCAACTGTCGGAGGTTGTCGCCTGGTCTCGTGTGCCCTGCCGCTGCGCGAGCGGTCCAGACCTGCCCGCGAAGCCCCTCATTGAGGTTCCCC
>NZ_JBSUQM010000040.1:0-31282 GCF_054065835.1 Nocardia citri | reverse complement strand
CCGACTCGAGAAGGATCTCGAGCGGGCTGGACGTGTCGGAACAGCGGTTGAAACTGGAACCGCTCGGCTTGCGTGCCGACGCCAGGGTCTGTCAATCTAACGGCTCTGTCGTATCTACAGTCCCCGACGCCACCCGAGGCGAACTGGTCGACACTCTCGTCGACACCGCTGGGATCGACAGTGTCGTCGCGGTTGTGGAGGGTTGTCGCGACCGAGGCCTACTCGCCCCAGGCGGTCCCTGAATGTGTCGATCAGTAGACCGGCATCGCGGTGGCCGGGCGGTAGGTCGCCCGCCGGCGTTCGATCCGCGATCTGTGTCGAGCGTTGTTTCAGTCGTCTCAGGCGATACTTGGCGGTCGCCGCCTGCTACGACTGCACAGTCCCACGGCGGCATGCTCCACTTGGCGAACCTGCTCATCTGGCTTTTGTGGAACATGCGTAAGGGGCGTCGGTGGGCGACGCGGGCAACGAAAACCAGACCCTGCCCACCGGATTCACCGCAGGCAGTCCCCAACAAGCCCTCGACTGCGCCTGCGACCCCTACCGCAGGCACTGACCCCCGAAGAACTTACGGGCGGAACGACTAAGGAGATGCAGATCAATAACACGTAATCTTTAGTGCTGGTTGGTGAATCTTGTTGCGCGAGAGATGAATTCGTGTATTTCTGCGGTGGTGGTGAAGGTGGTTGCTGTGGGTTCGGTCAGGTGGGACTGCCCCGGCTTCGGTTGACTCCTGATCTGAGGAGACTGTCCGGTCTTCTCTGTGAGAGGATGCATCACCGTGCCGAAGCCCTACCCCGAAGAATTCCGTCGTGACGTTGTGGCGGTCGCCCGCAAGGGCCAGGCGCCGTTGACGCAGATCGCGAAGGATTTCGGGATTTCGGAGAGCTGCCTGGCGAACTGGCTGCGCAAGGCCGACATCGAGGACGGCAACCGGCCCGGTGTCACAAGGGCGGAGTCCGAAGAGCTGCGTGAGCTGCGTAAACGCAACAAGCTGCTGGAACAGGAGAACGAGATCCTGCGGCGGGCGGCGGCGTTCTTCGCCCGCGAGCTGCCCCCAAAATGACTCTTCTATGGGGTGCTGTCAAGCGGTTTCCATGGCGGATTGCAGTTGCCGGAAGACGGCGCGGCAGACGTAGCGTTTGAGGTTGCGGCGGATTTCTCGGGGCGACTTTCCTTGTGTGCGAGCGCGTTCGGAGTAGGCGCGGGTGTTGGGATCGAAGCTGAGTCGGGTTTTGACGATGATGTCGAAGGCCCGGTTGAGTTGGCGGTCACCGCCGCGGTTGAGTCGATGTCGGACGGTGTTGCCTGAGGATGCCTGCTGTGGGGCGACGCCGGCCAGAGCGGCGAAGGCTGATTCGGATCGGATTCTGCCGTGGTGGGAGTAGGCGCAGCAGATGATGGCCGCGGTCACCGGACCGATGCCGGGGGTGTCCTGCAGCCCCGGCGCGACCCGTTCGACGAGTTTGCCGAGTATGGCGTGGTTTTCGCGCAACTGCTTGTCGTAGTCGGCGATCGCACGTGCCAATCGCCGAGCCTCGGTGCGAGCGATCCTGGTGGCGGGGTCGCCGCCGGTGGCGCGCCAGGCCGCGATCGCGGTGATCTGAGCGGCGGTGAGTGGTCGGCGGGCGTCGATTCCGAGGTCGACGGTGCGCAGCAGCGCGGTGAGCGCGTTGCGGGAGGCGGTGCGCTGAGTGTCGAGCAGCCGCCGTGCGGTGAGCAGGATCCGCAGATCGTTGCGGTCGCCATTCGCGCGTGGTGAGGCGACGCGTGATGCGTCCTGTCCCAGAACAGATCTGGCGGCGGACTCGGCATCGATGCTGTCGGACTTGCCGTTGACGGCTTGTTGATTGCGGGAAGGTGGTCGGACTTCTCCGACCGGTATGCCCGCCGCTGCGAGGGCGGTAGTGAGCCCGGCTCCGTAGGAAGAGGTGCCCTCGACAGCGGCGAACACCGTGGCCGTGGTGCGGCGACCGATCCAGGCGACAGCCCGCGCGAGTCCAGCACGATGGGTGGGGAATTCACCCGAGTCGGTGACAGCACCGGTGCGGGTTTCGATGATGACGAACATGTGGGTGCGGGCGTGGGTGTCCGCTCCGATCACATAGTCGTAGTGGTCGGCGATGCACGCCATTCAAGGTCCTCTCGGTGGTCGGGCCAGCGGGGGCGCTGGACGGGGTCACTCGGAGGCACCTCTGTAACGGGTCACGCCCGAAAGGGGCGGACAATCTTCTGATCAGGCCATCCGGGTGGGCAGTCCAACGCCCGACCCGCCGCGCGGACAAGTCATTTTCAAGACACCCGCAGGTCGGGGTCGGATATACCCGGAGTCACGCGCGACGAGCCGAAGCGTCAGCCTGCCAGCCGATCTCGGACCGGCCACGACCATTACAGATGTACCCGCTGGTCCGAGATCTTGCCGCTGACCGAATCCCGGTGGCGGTGGCCTGCCGGGTGTTGGGATTCTCGAAACAGGCGTTCTACAAATGGTGCGAAGATCCTGTCTCCCAGCGCGATTGGGATGACGCGCATCTGATCAACGCGGCGTTGGACGTCCATGCCGACGATCCGGAGTTCGGGTATCGGTTCATCGCCGACGAACTCGCCGACCTCGGCTACGAGGCCGGCGAGAACCGCGTCCAGCGACTGTGCTCGCTGCAAGGCATCTACAGTGCCTTCGCCAAGAAACGCGGCCTCACCGCCCGCCCCGGCCCGCCGGTACACGACGACCTGGTGAACCGCGATTTCACCGCCGCCGGCCCGAACCTGCTGTGGCTGACCGACATTTCCGAACACCGCACCGCCGAGGGCAAGCTCTACCTCTGCGCGGTCAAGGACGTGTGGTCCAACCGCATAGTCGGCTACTCCATCGACGACCGGATGACCGCCGCCCTGGCCTGCTCGGCGCTGCGCAACGCCATCGGCCTGCGATCCCCGCACGGCACGATCGTTCATTCCGACCGCGGCAGCCAATTTCGTTCCAGAAAGTTCGTGAACCTGTTGTCCCGCAACGGATTACTCGGATCCATGGGGCGGGTAGCCGCATGTGCGGACAACTCGGCCATGGAATCGTGGTTCGCTCTGCTGCAACGTAACGTGCTCGATCGGAAACGTTGGGACACAAAGGAACAGCTCCGACTGGCTATCGTGCACTGGATCGAACGGACCTACCACCGCCGACGGCGTCAGCGAGGTCTGTCCCGGCTGACTCCAATCGAGTATGAGACCCTGAACAAGGCCCCACTCGCGGCCTGAAACCACCACAACCCGCGAGTCAATCAGATCCGGGGCAGTCCCTAGCGTTGTCGGGGCGGCTGGAGCTGAGGTGATCAGCTGCAGTGAGGGCGGCGCTCAGCGCTTCTCGCGATTCGATATCCAATTTCCGGTAGATGTTGCGAAGATGCCAGGAGGCGGTGTTTCGGGACACGAACACCAGCTCGGCAATCCGGCGGTTGCTGTGTCCAGCAGCCGCGAGAGTGGCGATGCGCATCTCGGTGGGAGTAAGGGACTCCACACCGCTGGACGCGGTGCGCCGCGGTCGAGCCCCCGAAGCCACGAGTTCCTCATGCGCATGGGCCTCGGTCGCGTATGCCCCACCTTGGTGGGCCAGATCGAGCGCGCGCCGGAGCTGAGTGCGAGCCAGCGTCCGTTGGCCAGCACGTCTCTGCGCCGAGCCAAGGTCCAGCAAGGCGCGGGCTAGCTCGAGGGATGCTCCCGTGGGGGTGAGGACCGCTACCGATTCCTGCAGCCGCCGGATTGCGCGGTCCGAAGTGGGGTCGAGCTGGGCCCTGTGGCGCAGAGCCACGCCGAGTTGGATAGGCACATCGAACTGGCGGGCGAGGTCGATCTCGGTGTCGATCAGGAGTCGGGCCCGGGCATTGTCTCCCCTACGCTGTGCGATCACCCCGGCTAGTGACCGCCATGGCAACATAGCTGGGTTAGCGATCATGTATGACCGCAGCGCGTCGTCCGCTGAGTCGAGGTCCCGCGCAGCACCGTCCAGATCGTCGCTGAGCAGCCGCAGTCGACCTCGTGCAACGTAGAACCAGGCATTGATGCCGCTGGCTTCGGGGGGAGCGAGGTCCGCCTCGTGCTGGTGGAGAACAGCGTGAGCTTCGACGTTCTCGCCCCGCTCGATCAGGCAGTGCACGAGGGTAGCGAGCGCGGTCGGTGCGAGGGAGTGCCACCCGTATTTCATACCGGATATCGCGGCTTCGGCGTCGGCTGCGGCCTCGGTGATGTCGCCACGCGCATAGTAGATCAACGCGCGGACCAATGATGCCTCGGCATAGGCGAGCGTCGTGCCCCGGGTGCGGGCGTCGTCTACTACGGAGTTGGCGGCGGTCAGGGCCTCGGACAGCTCGCCGGCATAAAGCAGCGCAAGAATGGCCATGTTGATGGCTAGACCATCGGCTGACTGCTCGCGTAGCAGCGCGCCGTCGCCAAGGGCTACACGGGCGAGCGTACTGCCGTTCGTCACAGGTGGAATGGTGAACAGGGCGTGCATGGCCCGGACTGCGAGCAATACCCGATCTCCAGGGGAGAGCTCGGCGGTCACCGGCGCTGGAAGATGGATCAGGTTCAGGGCGGCTGTATCCGGACGGTGTTCGGGCGCAAGGTAGTAGGACGAGCACAGCTCGGCGGCCTGGAATCGGCTTCTGATCTCGTGCTGAGACTCATGAAAGAGCTCGGCGCCCCGACGGAACGTGGCGGCCGCCTCTGCGTACCTGCCGTAGCGGTATTGCGTCTGGCCGAGGGAGTAGAGGGCCTCAGCCCTTGCCTCGTCGTCATCGATCATTCGTAGCGCCTGCTCGAAGCGACGCAGAGAGGTCGTCTCTCCGGCTGCGGCCTCGTAGATGCCGAGGGACACAAGCAGATTCGGGTCGATGTCGATCAGCGATGCTCCATCGATTGCGCGCCGCAGGTAGGTGACTGCGGTGGTCGGCGCGCCGTGACGGGCGGCGACGCGCGCTGCATCGTGTAGCACGCCACGGGTCCATGCCTGGTCCGAAGGTGGGGCCTCCAGCAAATGGTGAGCAATGACCTCGGGTACGGTCCCGGTGCCATAGAGCACCGCAGCCGCTCGTGCGTGGGTGAGGGGCCGCTGCCCGGGACCGAAGCTGGCGGCGATCGCCCTGCGCAGCATTCGGTGGCGAAAACGCACGGGATCCGAACTGACCGTGATAGCGGCGCCAGTGAGGCGTTCCGCGCAGACTGCCGCGGTGGTGTAATCCAGCCCGGCCACCCGGGCGACCACGGCAAGCGATGGGTCGTCGGCAAGAATCGATGCGGCGCGAGCAAAATCAGCGGCCTCGTCGCCGAGATGCTCTAGGCGCATCGTGACATGTCGGCGGACGGAGTCCGACGTGCTCGATGCCAGCCAGCGGTCGTTACGGCCGGAATGGATGGCGATAAGGGCTTCGGACACAAAGAATGGGTTCCCATGGGTCTCCCGCCAGATCAGCTCAGCGCTGGGGCGATCCGGTTCTCCAGCGTCCGGCATGTCACCGAGCATCTGAGCGACCGCGTCCGCACTCAACTCGCGCAGCGTCAACGACCGGCGGCCGACGGATCGCCAGAAGCGCTGGACGAGACCGCTGTCGGCGTCCGGATCGCCGGTGCGAATCGTCACGACCAATGCGGCTGGCAGATCATCGAGTCGATCCGCCAGGCGGTGCAGATACTTCAGCGATCCCTGGTCGGCCCAATGCACGTCGTCGATTAGTACTGCGACGGGACCACGCTCGGTGAGGTTGACCATCAACCAGTACAGGCCATGCAGGACGGTGGACTGGTCTGGTGCCGCGCCGGTGGGTGTGAACAGCGGCTGGGCCAGCGCGGCCGGGCCGCGCCACAGGCTGTCCCCGCCAACCGGAAAGTCGACACGCACACATGGTTCGAACAAGTCCGCGGCGAGCTTGAACGGCATGCATCGCTCCAACTCTGAGCCACGGGCCCGCAGGACGGTGAACCCTCGGGCGCGGCTGGCCCGCTCGGCCTCGCCAAGCAACCGCGTCCGCCCTATACCCATTGGTCCGTCGACCGTTATGAGTCGGCCCTGCCCGCCAGCGGCTTCCGCGAAAGCATCGTCGAGCAGCCGCAATTCGTGATCGCGTTCCAGAAGCGCTGCTTCTACCTGGGGCCACAGCACCCTGTCTGTCACCTCCCGCAGTCTATGACGGACAGTGATGCCCCTCATAGTCATATCGAAAACCCATTACCCATAGGGGTGTCCCCATGTTTGAATCGCTGCCGCGGCCATATCCCTGGCAATCCGGAGCCGGAATGCGAGGTGGTCGTCTTCCGGAAGCTCGGCGAGCACGTCGGTCAATACCCGCTCGGTGGACACCAGCCACGGCCTGCGCCGACTGTCCACACGCAGAACAGGTTCCGAATCCTCGGCCAGATCGACCCCTACTTCCTCTGCGATGCATGTCATGGTGATGGCCGGTCAGGTTTTCAGGACGATTTTCCCCATCACAGCGCCGTCGGCGATCCGCTCGAGCGCTGTCTTACCCGAGGCAAGCGGGAACCGCTCGGTCACCGCCGGGCGCAGCGATCCGTCCGCGAGCCATCGGTTCAATTCGATCATGTGCTCCGCGTGCCGATCCGGGTGTTCCCGCACAAAGGTCGCCCAATGCACACCGATTACCGAAATAACCTTGACCAGAGCCAAATTGACGGCAAGCGACGGGAACTCACCCGATGCGAACCCGACAACCAGGATTCGCCCGTCCACTGCCGTACTGCGCATGCAGTGATCGAACAGGTGACCGCCAACCGTTTCGAATACAACATCCGCCCCCTTGCCCGCGGTAAGTTCCCGAACACGGTCTCGAACGTCCTCCTGAGAGTGGATCACCACATCATCTGCCCCCACAGCCCTGCAGAACTCGGCTCGCTCGGGTGTGGAGCACACCGCGATCACCCGCGCACCTAGCAACTTGCCCACCTGGATAGCAGCGCTGCCGGTCCCTCCCGAGGCGCCGGTCACCACCAGAATCTCGCCGGCGCGCAGCAGGCCCTTGTCACGAAGCGCATGTTGAGCCGTCGCCGCGGAGGACATGACCGTGGCCGCGAGATCGTAGGGCACATCGTCCGGGATGACGGTCGGTAGCCACGCCGGCAACACGACCTTCTCGGCGAAGCCGCCGAAGTTCATCGCAAGGCTCATCACCCGATCTCCGACCTGCAGCTGCGTGACGCCGGCGCCCACGGCGACAACGTCTCCCGAGACCTCGGCCCCCGGAACGAACGGGAGCGCTGGGGTGATCTGGTACTTCCCCTGTACGAGGAGGATGTCGGTAAACACCGCACCGCTCGCCCGCACACGGACCAGAACGTCGCTCGGCCCGGGCACGGGGTCGTCGACCTCCCGGTAGTCGAGTTCGTCCAGTGACCCGAAGCGGTCGCATATCAGCGCCTTCATCGAAATACGTTCCTGTTGTTCTGAGAATTTCACCAAGTGCTTGCGGCCGGACGCATGGACAGCATCTTGTCGGGGTTGCCCGGTTCGATGCGACCGGTCAGCGACGAACCAGAATGCGTCGCAACGCGTGTGCCGCCGCCGCGAAGTCGCCCGGATCCGCGACTGTGACCGCAAGACTGGACAAACCGTTGAGCAGTGCGACGAGAGCGAGGACCACGGGCCGATCCGCGTCTCGACCGCGCACCGCCTCCGGCGCGAGGTTCGCGATATCAGTGGCGAGCGCAACGAACGAGTCGAGAGATGTGGCCAGTTCACGCCGAATCGCACGGTTTCGCCGCGCCTCGAACTGCACAACTATCGACACTCCCGCCAGTGTCGGATCACGCCGATGCAGCGCGTGCGACGCAGCATATCCGGATGTGTCATCACTGTTGCCTTTCCTGATGCCGCAGCCCACTACTGATGGCTGGATCACGGCAGCTCGGTCGCTCGATCGAATTTGGCGACGGTGGGCCTTCGTCCGACCGACCGCGGAGCGACGCGTCGGCAGTGCAGGCGAACCAGATTGAATGTATTATAGATTATATTAGCGAGCTTAGCTTGTTACGCCATCCACCACAACGAGCCTGTGATACCGCGATCGAGAATGATGCGGACCGACACGTGGATGGATACCGAAAGACCTGGTAAGAACACCAATAATTGGATTGGGACGGTCGCGGTCACCATTTCCGTCAGCGGCCGACCGCGGCTACGTGACGACCACAAAGAGGGCACATTTTTCTACTGAACATTCCACAATTTGGCCAGCACCGGCTGAACTCCACAGGTCTGACCGCCGACGTGGCTGCCGCTGCCCGATTGCGAACGACGCAGGGGTGCAACGAGTTCAAAAAAACGTGACCGCCGTGGACGGTCACGGCGGACTGCAAAGGATGGAACAGATCTCACCGCGGCAGGACCGCGGAAACATCGGCAACTCCGATGGATCGCGGCGCGGCACGCCGTCGCAACAGAACGATCGACACTGCCACGGACCAGACCAGCGGGGACCCGAGCGGAACGTACACACCCAAGACGCCGTCGGCGATATCGAAGACCCCACTGTGGACGAAACCCGTTGGGATGAACAATAACTGGGCCAGACCAATGAGCACTGCGGAAATCCCGGCCCATCGAGGCAGACAGCGCGTCTTCAGAATGACCAACCCGGCCGCCAGAAAGGACGCCATCATCGAGCCGAACGCAGCCACTCCCGCGCCCAGGTAGAGGTCGTTGAGTGCCTGGGTTACTTCGGGGAGGGTCTGTCCCGGTCGATAGGAGACCGTCCACAGAAACTGGAGGAACATCATGTCGAAGGCGACAAAAATGAGAAATCCCGCAAAGAACACCCGCGACACCATTCCGTCGCCTCCTTCCGCACGCCGGAGGATGCTGTACAGGCGACATTCGAACCATGTCACGAAGAACAACGCCAAGCATCCGAAAATCGCCGCTGTCCGGCAGTTGGCCTGATGCACGACGAACCACTGGGTCACATCGGTCGCGGAACTCGCGTCGGGTAAGCCCGGCAGCCTCCAGAAGGCCCAGCCGGTGGCGAAGCTTACCGCATAGCCGATGCCACCAACGGCTCCGATGGCGTCTGCGGTCCTTTCGTCCAGCATTTGCGGACCCCCTTGGGTTCATGATTCGAATCTAAGGTAGATTAATGAGCGACGCGCCGTCAAGGCATGGACGCCACCCGAACAATCACTGCATGGATGACAAATGGGCGCGGTGGCGTGACGATGAGCGGAGGACGCCTCCCGTTCCCGCACCGGCGGTGCCCCGCCTCATGGCCGGTCTACGCAACCTCGTGATCAGTCTCCTCCGGCTGGCGGGCCACACCAACATCGCAAAAGCCCTACGCCACAACGCAAGAAAGCCGAAACGAGCAATCAAACTCATCCTGACAGCTGAAATGCGACTTTGCCTCAGCCCTGCACCGGACCTCATGCGGTTGTCAGTTCCGCTACTCGGCCACTCCTGGCGTGACGAGGCGCTCAACCCGCGCGGCTAGTTCAGCGACCTGGGCCGCGAGGTCGACATCTGCGGTGGCAACGGGATCGGGCTGCTGGGTTCGCGCTGCGCGGATCACCAGGATCGCGACGGTCACGATCCACACACCGAAGGCCACGAACGGGATCCACCATGACAGCAAACCATTCCAGGCGATCGGACCGGTCTTGAAAAAGACGATAAACGTGCCGGGGAGGAAGAGTAGGCCGCACCACAATCCCAGGAAGCCCGACCAGCGCGGGAACACCGGATTCTCCCGCCGATCCTGCAGGACCGCGGTGGCAAGAATCAGGGCCTGGATACTGAAGATGTATGGGCCAGCGAGGAAGCAAAGCCACCCCAGGTCGTTAAAACGCTGGATGAATTGCGGGTCCTCGGTCCGAAACGCCGCGACTTCCATGAAGAAGAACGGCAGGATGTAGTTCATCATGCTGCCAGCCGCGGCGATGATCCACGTGTAGGTGAGCATCCGCCGCCGCTCACCCTCGATGCGCCGAATCTGAACGGCCACAGCTGCGTACCACCCGACTAGTAGGAACGACCCGAACGCCGCCAACACGACCCCGGCCCGGACGCCACCGATCGACTCGCGATACATGGCCGCGACCTCCTCGGCGGTGAGGTTCGGCGACGGCGGTGGCAGAAAGCCCGCAATCAGAAGTCCGAAGAAGATGAACGCGGCAGCCACGAACGCGCAACTGGCGCCGATAACGGCATTAATTCTTTCCATGAGTTCTCCGTTTCGCTGGGCGGCACAGGCGTAAGGCCCAACCGGCTTCAGGACTGTGTCCGGGCGGTTGATGTCACCGGCTCCGTGCCAGCCGCGGTTCCGGCGCCATTCTTTGCCCGATACCGGCGGATGAGCTTGCCGACATGAGGCTCGCCGCGAACCAGCATGTTGGCCGTGTTGCGGCCAGGCCAGCCGCTGATGTACGCCATCGGGAACGCGCCGGCGCCGGTGTGATAGCAGCCCTCTACAGGTGTCCGGTATCCGGCCAGCGAGGGAATCGGACGACCGGGCCCCATCTGGGCGATAGTAAGATCCGCGTGTTCGTAATTGCCACCGTGTACGTGGTATCGCTCTTCGAAGTCCGGAGGTGCGGTGAGGTACGCATCGATTACCAAGTCACGAGTTCCCGGAGCGTACAGCTCGAAGTGGTCCATGGCCCGGTCAAAGTAATTTTGCCGCTCGTCCTCCCAGCTACGGCCTTGAGACAACTTGATGGGAGTGTTGAAGCAGTAGAGCTTCAACGTATCGCCCTGGCTCCCGGGCGGAACGACCGTGCGGTCGTACACCGAGTGTGAGATCGTGGCCATGGGGATCTCGCCGGTGAAGTTGCCCGCCATCGCATCAACGGTCGAGCGCCGCATGTAGTCCATCGTGGGACACAACATCAACGTGGACGTGTACTCATCGTCGCCCGAATGGTTCGGGAACTTGGGCCGACCGCTGAGTGCAAGCGAGGCATCGAAGTAGAGGACGTTATAGCGGCCGACCTGCAGCTGGTTGATCTCATCGCGGGTCTTCTGCGGCACATCGGCCGGGTCGAGCAACTTGGTCACGAGCGTGGTCGGGTCGACCGCACAAACCACCTGATCGGCGGAAAACTGCTCCCCGGATTCGAGCGTGACACCGGTCGCACGACCGTCCAGCGTATCGATGCGGGCAACCTTGGCGCTCGTACGGATCTCACCGCCAAAGCTGACGAACGCGCGCGCCAGTGCCTGCGTGAAGGCTCCGCTCCCCCCGACCGGACGTCGGAATTCCCACTGGTGGACCCCAGCAAGAAACCCAAGGTGAAAACCCGTGCCGGTCTCCGTGATCGGTCCGAACGTACCGGCGCTGTAGGCGGCAATCGGCGCCTTGATCTCCTCGCGCTCGAAGTACTCGTCCATCACCGCGTCAATGGACTGCGAAAACACGCGCAGACCCTTCGCAAGGCTCTTGCGGCGCTTGGCAGCCTGCTTGAGCACCTCATAAACCGCTCCGGGGCGGACGCGCCACGGATGTCCGTGGAGATATGGCAAGGCAGTCGTGAACGTGTCCGTGATCACTTCCACCAGCTCACCGTATCGCTGGGCGTCCCGCCGCGAGTACCTCGCGATCTCCTGCTTGGTTCGCTCGATGTCTTGATAGAAGGCCAACTGCGCGCCGTCGGGGCTGAGCCAAGTTGACAAGGCGACTGGGCGCGTCCAGCGCAGACCGTGTTGCGCCAACCCCAACTGGTCCTCGACCCGTGGCTGAACACTGGGCAGAACGAACTCCACCCCACACGGACTAACGATGTACCCGGGGGCGTGAGGCATCTCCATCGAGCAGACCAGACCACCAACAACGTCGCGAGCCTCGAGGACCAGCACGCGCTTGCCCGCCTTGGCCAGGAAGCCAGCGCAGGTCAGGCCGTTGTGACCGCCACCAACAACGATGACGTCGTACTTGGGTGCAATTGGATACATCGGCTGATCGCTTTCCTTGATCGTCGCCCAGGTAAGCAGAACTCGGACGCTAGGCATAGTGTTCATTTATGACTGAACACTATGCCTATTCGTTTGGCAAGGGCTCTTGAGAGCAAGCTGCCATGACCGCCTACCCTTCCTGCATGCCCGCTCAGGACCTCCCCCCTACACCCGTCGAGTTGGCACCGTCCGCTTCGAGTGAGCGACGAGCGCGTCGGCGCGCCAATCTCATTGCGCCACGCCCACCCGACGGGCGGCAGAAGCTAGTGGATGCGACGGAGCGGCTGTTGGGCGAGGCGCCACTCGTAGATCTCAGCGTCGCGAAGATCTGTGCCGAAGCCAGCGTCTCCCGTGGCACGTTCTATCTCCATTTCGAGTCCAAGCATGAGGTCGTCGCCGAGCTGCTGAACGGGATCATGAGCGACATGTATGACCTACTCGGCCCGCTGCAGGCAGACAACCCGAGCCAGCCCGATGCGGACAGCATTCGAGAGGTGCTCACCCGCTCGGCTGACCTCTGGCAACAACACAGCGCCGTTTTCCGCGCGGTCCACGAGAACTATGTCTCTGTACCGGAGCTCCGAGGCCAGTGGCGAGAGCTCACCGAACAGTTCACCGACGCCATACTGAGCGCCGTCGGCGCAAAGATGACCGCTAGGGATGACACGGAGCGGCACCGAATCTGCGCGTCGCTTGTCTGGACCACCGAGCACCTGTTCTACATCTCGAGCACCAACTCTGACGACACCCTTCCTTCTCCAACGGTGGCCGCAGACGTGCTCACTCGGATTTGGGTCGGAAGCATTTTCGGAACTTCGGTCGACTGATTTTCCCTATCTTTGGGACGCCCCGCGACTGAGTTCGGATGCTGGGGCCCGACTTGGAAGGGTCGCGCACTGTTGCTTCTAGCACGCCGGTCAGAATTTCATTTTCCCTGACCAACGCCCCGGGGGCGACCCGCCTATGTCGGAGCGGGCCGTCGTGGAGGTCGCAGGGTCGTGAAGTCGAAGCCGGTGCCCGGGTTGCGGTCCAGATGAAGGCAAGCACCCGGGCGCCCACCGACGCGCACGCCATCATCCGCCAGGACACCCTGCTCGGTGGCACGTATGTCGCATTCGCGCGGGTTCCTCGGAGCACTCGACGGCTTGACATAGATACACTGCTCGAACATCATGTCTATGTCCTCGAAAAGAGCGACAGTCGCGTCGGGAAATGAAGAAGCAATGAGTATTGATGGTAGGAGCCAAGGCCTTCCTTCCGCCGGTTTCGCGGTCGGTTGTGCGTCCCCGGGCGTCCCTCGTCAGGCCGGTGCCGCTGCAGCTCCCGCCGACTCGAGTGCCTGCGGTTCTCTCGCACACGGCTTCGGCGGCACCGCGTGACGATCCTTCGACAAGCGCCACGCCCGATGAACATCCGCATCTACCAGGCGTGCGCATGGTCGGGTGCCGGGTTCGTGGCACTATTCGCGGTCGGGTTCATAGTTGCCGGGTTCCTGCCGCCGCCCGCCCCCAACGACTCGGCGGGCCAGGTCGCTGCCCTGTTCGCAGGGCACGAGTTGCGCATCCGAGCCGGGCTGCAGATCGCCTGGTCCTCGTCGCTCCTGTTCGTCCCGTTCGTCGCCCTCCTGTCGCAGTTGATGAAGCAGACCGAAGGCGAGTTCGCCCCGATGGCCTACACGCAACTGGCCGCAGGGCTCGGCTCGACCCTCGTGTTCGTCCTTCCGCTGATGAATCTGCAGGCTGCTGACTATCGGCCGCACCGATCACCCGAGACCGTGCAGGCCCTAGCCGATCTCGGCTGGCTGCCGTTCGTTGGCGCCTGGGCCGTACCGGCCGCACAGAGCATCGCGCTCGCGGTGGTCACCCTGCAGGACCAGGAGTCGGACCCCGTCTTTCCGCGCTGGTCAGGCTACTTCAATATCTGGGTCGCAGTCTTGTACGTCCCAGCCCTGTTCATGCCGTTCTTCAAAAGCGGGATCCTTGGCTGGAACGGCCTGCTCCCGTTCTGGCTGGGGGCCGCCGCGTTCTTCGGGTGGATCGTCGTGATGACGGCGTTGGCGCTTCGGGCGATCGGGACCCAGGCCCGCTCTGATCACTTGGCTCACGGCTGAATCGCCCGGGCCCCGGCGCAAGCTCTCATACCATTCTGCGTCTGGGCCGCGGTCTGACCGTACTGCGCCTGACTTGGGCCAGGATCGAGGGAGCTCGCTGGAGATCACCGATCAGAGCCCAATCCACAAAACGGTTGCCCACCACCAGGGGAGATCATCCCGCTGCTTCAGATCGCACCCTCGCGGCCGCAAGGGCCCGAACCCGCCGCTGAAGGTCCTGCTCATCCATCTCAACCGGATGCGGCGGGGCTGGACCGCGTACTTGAAATTCGGATGCTCGAATCGAACACGACCTTCAGCTACCTACGTGCCTATCTCTGGCAGGAGATCATCAGGTGGCAGGAGCGCATGCATCGGCGAACCCTAGAACAACTACGCCGACGCTACGGCATCTGGCCCGGCGACGGCGGCGTGACACTGTTCGACACCGCACGAGTCACGCCAAGCGCTACTACTACCGGGGCGCGAAGATCGCGTCGCCGCGGCCGAGTGCGGCACGAGGAAACATCCACTGCCCGAAGGGATTTGCGGAGCGCCCGGTGCGTTTGGCAGCGCACGCCGGGTTCGGGAGGCGGCCCGGAGAGACCCACTGGCAGCAACGTCGGCAGGGCGCTCCGAGCCGACCTCACATTGATCGAGTGGGGGTGAGAGGCCTTCGCCGCTGTCCTGTCGCAGCTGGGCTGTGAAGCTGGGGCAGCCCAACCGGGCTAATGGTTCGTTGCCTCGATCTTCGTCTTGTCCTTGTCCGTGATTGCTTTCAACAGATAGTAGGACACGGCGTTGTACCAAAGTGCGAACATGGCCAGCGGTAGAAAGAGGCCGAGGAAACCGTTCCAAGCAAACGGACCGCCGTAGAAGAACACAACGAGGCTGGCGGGAATCATACTGACCGCGAACCAGATACTGAGATAACCCAACCGGCGCGGGAATAGGAAGGTCGAGTGCAGGAGTATACAGAGTCCCAAGGCGGCGGCTTGGATGAAGAAGAAGGGCCAGCTCACGATCCAGGAAATCCAAGCAAAGTCGTTGAGAATCCAAATCGAGTCACTTGCATGACCCGCTCGGTAGGCTATAGTCAGCCAAATCAGAGGCGAGATGGAGAAAAATACCGCACCCACGCCAGCGGATACGATCTGCACCGCACTTAAAACCGGAAACCGGGTTTTCTCCATCCGCAGCATTGCGTCCAGTACCGCTACCCCCCACGGAACATATAGTGCCGCAGCGAATGCGCAGATGGACATGCCGACCAGGATGCGCTCATGGTGCTGATCAAAGAACGCCGCTACCGCATCCCCACTCAAGCTCGGCGCCGGCGGCGGGATGAACCCGGCAACGACAACTATTCCCAGCAGATACAAAATAAAAAAGGCGTAGCCGCTCCACAGGCAGATCAGCCGGTTTCTCGCACTCATATATGAAGCCCTTCATTGATGGGTAGATCAGAATCTCTGCCCGGTGCATGGCCGTCGCCGTCGCTGCACTGCGTTCGAGCACAGGGGCCGATCTGCCTGCCGACCTGATGAGCCAGCCAGCGATGAACAACCCCGTGCCGGAGGTTGGACTCGGGCCGCCGCGGCGGCTCCTCGACCGGCCGGAATTCGATTCAAGTCACAGCCCATGATGATTGCATCATCGGTGTTCTCTGCGGTACTACTGGCGCAACTCATTTGTTGCGACCCAGCACCGCATTTCGCGTCAGAACAATCATGACGACGAACTAGGCAATGGATACGGTGAGTGGTATCCACCAAGCTAATATTCCATTTCATGCAAGCGGCCCTCTTTTCACGAAGTGGGCTGCAACGACTGGCACGGACGTGACGCTGATCCACAGCCCTAAGTAGCCGGCCCAGCGTGGCGTGGGAACACTTGTTGTGGTCGCTTTTCCGAGAATATTGCAGTCACCAAAGTCACGTACTGCACAATCCATGGGCGATGGGGGCGTGAAGAACAGCAGCCATCCGAGATCGACCAACCTACTGTGATCGATGCTTACCTTCACTGCAACCTCCTGCGAGATTTACGATTCGCGCGCCCGAACATGCGTCGCCAGAAACTTTAATCATTAATAAATTAAATTCATGCCACGTGCCTCCCTTGTGCCGACGCCAACAGATGGCTGCGAAGGTCCATACTTGGTCGGTGACGGCCTGCTCTTCAGCGGCGATCGCTCACGCGATGCCGCCCACGGTTACTGCGTCGAGATCGATCACCATGTCCGCATATCGCCGGATCTGGTCGATGATCACGAGGTCCCCTCGCTCGGTCGACTCGACTCGACTCGCCATCCCGACGAACAGGAACACACCGTACAGAGCTCCTTCGCGGTAAGACTTCCAGCACGCGTCGAAGTCGTAGCCCTCCACTCCTGCCGCGACAAGGCGCCCGTGGTACTCCCGAACCAGATCAGCCTCGATGGAGCGGCGTACCTTGGTCGCCAACGACGAGCCGAGGAAGTAAGCCGCGTCAAGTCCGGGCGGGCCCTGACGGATGGTCTGAAAGTCGATGACAGTGACCGGCGCCGCGCCGGGCGTGTTGCCGAACATGATGTTGTCGCTGCGGAAATCGCCGTGCTGTACGACCGTCGGCACTGCCCAGCTACGGACCCACTGCCCAGCTTTTGGCAGCACACGCTGGAACAGATCGACATGAGCCGGATCCAACCGGGGCCCGAATCGCTCGATAAACGGCTCGAGGCCCGCAGCGAGCGAGTCGAAGACGCCGAGCGTGCGTCGCGGATCGGCGAGCCAATCCATCGCAGCAGTTGCCGGAGAGTTCCACAGCGGCGCCTGGAAGGCGACTAGCTCGGCCAGAACCGCGGAGCACTCGTCGGTCGAGCACTGGGTGAGTACATCTCCGGGGCGCGATCCGCTTAGATCTTCCAGCACAAGCGTGAACATGCCCGTGGCCTCGTCACGCTCGGACAGGTAGCGCTTCGGGATGCTCATGTTCGTAACCAAGGGCGCAACGTCACGGTAGAAGCGGACCTCGAGCTCGTACATGCCCATAGCGAGAGCGAGCCCCAGGCTGCCTTGATCGTCGGTTGGATACTTGACGACGACCGATGCAGGGCCGGTGGCGCCGTCCACGTATCCAAGCGTCGCACGCATTATCCGCGCCATGAGCCCACCGCCGATCGGCTCGAGATCGACATCGTTGACCTTGCCACCGAGGACCTGACTGAACCAGTCGGGGGTGAGTGTGCTGGCATCGGTCACTATTTGCTGCGTTAGCACGAGGGTTTCCTTCTATCGGTTCATGATTTAGTGATGGTCGAGGTCGACGGTGCGTTCAATGACGCCATAGCCGGTTTCGCCGGCCCAGTCGAAGCGGGCGAAGGCATCGACGTAGTGGTGATTGACATCGGGCGCGGCGTGCGTGCCGAGTACGAGTTCGGCGGAACCGGCACACGCAGCTCGAAGCGGGCGTAGCACCTCCGCGGAGACCTTGGCCTCGATGTTGTCCCCATCTCGCAGCGTGAACCCAAACCCTGAGTTCGTGTCGTCGAGTGTGCGTGCCTGAGGCAGACCATCGGCTTGGAGATGGCGCACCGATGCGCTGTCGGTGATCGTCGCGACGCTGAACGCAGGCCGCGGAGGCATTCCGGTTACCAGGACTGCCATCAGTGCCCGGCCGCTCTCCGGGAACTGGGCGTGCAGCCATGTCGTCGTGCCGATCTCGCGATAGTCCCGAGGCCCCCACGAGTGGTCGCGCAGACCAGTGCCTTTGATCTCGAACCGCTCATCACCGCACACGAGCCAGCCTTCAAGCCTGCCGTGCTGCTCGTAGTGGCCGTGGCCCCATGCCTGGTCCAAATGCTCAGTGCCGAAGTCGAACGGCGGGCTCATAGCTTCGTAGGACAACTCCCAACCCACCGGAGTGTGCAGTCCATCAGCGACCGGACCCGAGCGATATGTGTCGCCGTCGAGCAAGCGACCCGCACCGACGAAGCGTTTCGTCCATCGCTCGTACGGCGCATCACATTTCATCCACACACCGCTTACACCGAGGTTCTTTGTGTAGCCCGGGCCGAGTGCCTTCGCCGTCAGGAACCGATCGCCCGGGAGTGCGATGTTGACGACCTCGTCCCATAGCTCGAACGGCGAAGTGCGGCGTGCGAGATGTACGTAGATACCGACATCGTTCGCGGATGACCAAACATAAGACAGGTAGTTCTCGGACCACGTCGGCGGATTTTCCGCTTCGCGCGGATGCGGGAGTTCATCTTCGTCAGTGAGCCAGGCCGGTCGCGCCCGGACTGCGCCCGTCACCGATTTCCCCTCGAACACGACGACAGCCGGGGCGCAGACTCTCTGCCACTGGCCATGCTCTTACTCCTTGACGCCGATACAAAAAGGAAGGCCTTTTCAAGCTAATAGACATGATGTTCGAGCAATACGTCCATGTCAAGCACTAGTGTGCCGCTCGCAGCCAGGGCTGCGGATCGCCGAGGTCTGCGGTGCCACAGGTTCGCCTCATACGCCGCCATCGAAACCAGCATCGAGCGAGCGGGCCCCGACGTGATGCAAATTGCATCTGCCGGATCCGGTCCCGCATGCCTGATCGAGCCTCGATCGCATATGCTCTGAGTGGTGAGTACCGTCGCGATCACCGACGAGCGCGCCACCGGCGACCGCCGCGCGGCGCTTGCCCGTCGGCTGTTACCAGCCCTGGAAGAACTGCTCGAAGATGAGTCATTCATCGAGATCAGCGTGGAACGACTTGTGCAGAGAGCCGGTGTTTCGCGTTCGGGGTTCTATCTTCATTACTCCGACAAGGGAGACCTGCTCCAGTCTCTCGCCGTAGAAGTCATCGCAGATCTGTTCGTCTGTGCGACAGGTTGGTGGCAGCTTCCGCCCGGCGCTTCCAAAGCACAGCTACGACAGGGGCTCGACCAGATCGTCGAACTGTACTTGCCGCACAACAAGCTGATAGCGGCCATAATCGAGGCATCTTCGTATGACACCGAGGTGGCCGCCCAGTTCACGATGCTCATGCGCGAAGCGGCCAATCGGGTGGCCGAACATGTCAGGCGCAGCCAGAAGAGCGGTGACGCACAGCAGGACATCGACGTCGAGCCGGTATCCGAGTGGATCACGTGGCTTATCGAGCGAGGTCTGTACCAACTGGTAGCACAAGCGGATAAAGAGGAACGCGAGAAGCTGATGACCGCGGCGACAGACATCATCTGGCGATCGCTCTATGTGAAAGGGCGCTGACATGCGCTCGGTTACGCGTCGGACGCAGAGCGCGAAGGACACGCGCCGCCGCGAGGCATACGACGCTCTGCTTACGGGTATACAGCAGGCCCTCCTCGAGGGCGCCACATTGAATCAGCTCAGCGTCGGAGAGCTCGCCAACCGCTCCGGGATCAGCCGCTCCCGCTTCTACGCCCACTTCCGCGACAAGGGCGACTTCCTCTGCACGTGGCTCGACAACGTCCGTGACGAACTGAACACAGCCTCGGCCGCTTGGACGGACTTAGGCCCTGCCCCAACTTTCGAGGAACTCCACGCGGCTCTGAGCGAGGGGGTCGCTACCTACCAGTCTCACGCGCTGATGTTGTCTGCTCTGCTCGACGCGGCGGTTTACGACGAACTGGTCCATGCCCAGCTCAGCGGGATAGTGGATCAGAACATCGCCGCTTTGACCCGCCATATCCAGCGCGGCCAGCGACAGGGCTGGATCGACCGTGAGCTCCTTGCCGCACAGACCGCCGCCTGGCTGATCTGGATGACAGAGCGCGCGCAGAACCGGATCCTGAAAGGTGCGTCCGAGCTGGAAACCGAGCGCCACGTCAATGCTTTCTGCCACGTGGTCTGGCACGCGTTGTACGCATCACCCTCCGCGGCGTCCTGAACATCGCCAGGTCCCGGGTGCCCCTTGGCAAATTGGAAGGATGCCGGCCTCAGATTCAACTGCGGTGATGTGGCGTTGTTGGTGTCAACAGGCGGCTCGCCGTAGCCACTAGCAGTATTGCCCGCACTGAGCTGGGGAAATGTTCTCGAGACACCACTATTCAACGGGGCCGCAGTCCATGACGGCGCTCCTCGTCAGGGAAGGTATCGACCTTCCCCGTCGTCGTACCGTCGACCGTCGGTACCAAGAATATGCGACCCCGCGAAGTACATCTCGGACGTACTCTCGAGGGCATCCGCGAGCGCTAAGTCGTCCGTCAATGTTTCGATAATGGCTGCCCGGACTGCAACCCTGGGCGCCAGCCCACCAGCGATAAGCTTCGCCGCATCCACGAGTAGTCGCGTCGACGGGACTTCGCGTAGCCCTGGGTCGTCGACACGGCGCAGCGCTTGGCCAAGGCGCACCAGGGCCTGCGCGACAGCGGGTGGCACGAGCCCTTCGATACCGATGATCTCGCGTTCGACCTCGGGAGCGGGGTAATTCAAGGTAATGGAGACCATCCGCTGACGTGTCGAAGTTTTTAGATCTTTGAGCACACTTTGGTAGCCAGGATTGTAGGAAACGACCAGGCAAAATGTATCTGGCGCCTTGAGCTTTATACCGCCGAGCCGTTCGATGAACAGCTCGCGGCGGTGGTCCGTCAGAGAGTGAATGGCGACGGTCGCGTCTTGCCGGGCCTCCACGATCTCGTCCAGGTAACAGATCCCACCTTCGCGCACCGCGCGCGTGAGCGGTCCGTCGATCCACTCGGTCTGTCCGCCGACCAGCACGTGCTTGCCGATCAGATCAGCGGATGTGACGTCCTCGTGGCAGGACACCGTGTATAGCGGCAGACCGAGTTGCTCGGCCATGTGCTCGACCAGCCTTGTCTTGCCGCACCCGGTTGGCCCCTTCAGTAGAACTGGCATGCGCTGTTGGAAGGCAGTACGGAAAATATCGACTTCGCTGCCTGCGGGCAGATAGGTCGCCACGGCGGCCGTGGCAGTGTCCGTCATGGTCATCTGATCCTCCTGGATTCGATGGTGCTCAGGACGCGGTCCTGCGCTGGCCGTGCGAGGCATCGAGCGCGCGGCGGAGGGCGGCGCGGATCTGGGGCTCGCCGCGCAAGGCCAGATCGTGCGTAGTGTTCATGTGCAGGTGGTTGAAGCTGCCCCACATGCGGTCGAGCGAGTCGGCATCCTGGGCCGAGCCGACGCTCAGACAGACGCAGCCAACGCCGCTCGTAACAGCCTCTCCGAGGGCGCGCCGGACGTCCGCTTCGGCATACCGGCCTTTGTAGTCGTCTTCGTAAGGAAGGCCATCCGACACCAGGACCAGCAGTTGTCGACTCGTGCCCGATGCCTCGCGCGCAAGTAGCGCGCCGTGGCGAATCGCTGCGCCCATCCGGGTATATCCCGTGGGCTCGAGGTCGACGAACCGTCGACGCGCGGCGTGGTCGAGACGGTCGTCGAAGTGCTTGACGCGGAGGAACCGGACATCTCGCCGGCCATGTGAGCGGAACGCGTAGATGGCGACGCGGTCACCCGCCTGCTCGAACGCATTCGCGAGGCGTAGCGTAAGTGAGCGTTGCTCATCCCAAATTGCGCCGCCGGCGCTCCGGGCGTCCTGGGTGGACCCCGACGCGTCGAGGACAACGACGACTCCGAGGTCGTGGGCAGTAGGGCGACGTGTCTCATAGACACGCGCATCCTGCTGTAGCCCCGTGGCGCGCCCAACAGCGAACTCCACGAGGGCCCGCAGGTCGAGGGCATCGCCATCTTCGCGGCGGCCGTGACGTTCGAGGGCGAGCCCGATGCGTGCGATCATTCGCCGCAGTTGGGGGTCGTCCGCTACTGGCAACGTCCGTGACGACGCTGTAGGTGCGGGGTCAAGGTGGTGGACCGAACAGTGGCGCGGGCGGTACCGCTGACGATCCTCGTCCCACTCATGATGCTCCGTGCCGGCTATGGCGGCGGCGTCTTTTTCCGAACCAAGGGGTGTCGAGCGGGTAGCGACCCCGCCCTGATCACTCATCTCACGCAGCTGGACCGCCGCCCCGGCAGCGAGTTCCGCGCCGTCTGCTTTCCCGCGTCGAGAAGACATCTCGCTGCCCATCAGCTCACGCATCAGCCGCGACAGTGGGTTCTTCCTGAACACGGAGGTGAGCAGATCACGGACTTCGCTCGACTCCTCGTCGTCCGCTTCGCTGAGTTCATTGGTAACTTCGCGTAAGCGGTCCAGGCGTGCGACCGCCCCAGCGGACTCCGCGGTTCCGCCGGTTGCTCGGGCACGCAACACCACAGAGGGGCGGACGACCCCGACGATGTCGGGCGCGAGAGCGATCGGCTCCTTGCCCAATGCCCGGGAGAGCGACTCGTCTGCCGAGGCAGGCACCGGTGCGACTCCGAGACTCCGGAACGCGTTCTCCACCGCCGGAGGCAGCACGTGCCCGAGGACCTGCGGAAGTCGGCTGGCCTCGAGCACGGCGTATCGTGCACAGGCCGAGCGTCGCCCGACGAGCCGAACCATCAGGCGCGGGTGCATGCTCCCAGCAGCGAGGAGCCCGGCTTGGGCGACCACAGAGACCAGTGGCGGTTGGGACTGAGGCAGCCAGAGTGTCTGCCCGTCAGTGAACGCGATCGGCTCGCGGCCGTATTCGACCGCGAGCCGACGACACGCGACGGCCGATGCAATCAGCGCGTACGAATCGTGCATGTCAGTGCTTACCGTGCAATACCGGGTAGCTCTGGGGAAGTTGGCCGACGTCGCTCGGAACAACGAGCTTGCCGTCAGAGCCGATATACGCGGAGTGCTTGCGCGCGTTGGGGATACTGGGCGCGTAGCAGTCGCGTCCGGTCCCTTCGCCGCAAACCCCATTAAGGAAGTACGACCGCTCCTGAACAGCCTTAGGCCACTCCGTCTGGTTAACCCCGACGTGGTACGCGTAGATGTTGTAGCAGAAGAAGTAGATGGCCTGAGCGACGGCAACCAATGCCAAGAAGCGGAGAAGAACCTTGACGTTCTTTCCGACGCGAAGATTGTCGACGCCGCGTTCAACGATCGTGTAGCCCTTGTCGTCCTTATAGTAGCGGAGCAACGCATACGGGGTGAGAAGGAAACCGATCAGGATGCCCTCGACAAATGGGTACGCCGTGAACGAGCCTTTGAACAGTTTCGGCCCAGGAGCACCCGGATAGGCGTAAAAGCCGGTCTTCATCCAGATGAACCCTTCGATTACCACGTCGAAGACCACGCATGCAACGTAGGCGGCGAGGAGACCGCCGACGACACCGAAGCGCGGGAATCGCTTCATCGTGGTCTTCAGTACCCAGAACGCGACACCCACGCCGATCAGCCAGAAGTAGACGTAGCCCGGGCCCATGCCGATAATTGGTTCCGCGAGCATGTTCCCCGGCTCGCCCGAAGGGGCGTTGAAGAAGGGGAGATACGGCGCCCACGAACCGCGATTGAACATCGTGGCGTTGTACGTGAACCAGTAACCACCGGACAGCGAAACCGGATCCTGAATGTACAGCGTGGCGTAGGCTGCGGCGAGAAGGCCTTCTGATGTCGGTTTGCCGTCTCGGCGCCAAGGCTTCACAAGGAAATGCCACAGGCACCATACAGCGGCCACCGAACCGCCGATCTGGATAACGAGCAGCGAATAGTGCTGCCAGTCTGTCACCTGAGTAGGGCCGGGATCAACGGCCTTGAAATACGGCCCGGTGATCCATCGCAACAAAATGTATGCGATCAGCGCCAGCGTCAGCGCCCCGGCGATCGCCCACCAAACGACTGGCTCGACCTTTTTCGTCTCGACGTCCGCTTCGCTGCGCGATCGCGCAAGCCGCGACGCGGGGGGTGTGTGCGTTGCCACGACTGCCCTCTCCGTTCGTGAACGTCCCACTCCCTAGTGAACGTTCTGCTCGAACAGCATGTCTATTCAGAGTGGACCATGTCAAGAGGTTGGGCATTGACATCCGGGGAACCGCCCGCAAAAATGGACACATTGTTCGAGCATGACGTTCACTCCTTCATTGCGATCAACTGCGAGTCAAATAAGGAACCTATGAGCACCCCGATCCCCTCTCGCCCGGTCATCGATTTCGATCACCACGCGGTCGAGACATCCCACCACCGCGAGCGGGTCCTCGATCGCGTACGCGAGCACCCGCTCTTCTACACCGAAGCCAACGGGGGCCACTGGGTCGCGACCTCACACGCCCTCGTCAGACAGGTTCTGCGAGATCCCGCTACCTACTCCTCGGAGAAACACCCCGACGGCAGCGGCGGGGTAACGATCCCCACCGTGATAGGCCCGCGCCTGATCCCTGCCGAGGCAGACGCCCCGTTCCACCGCGACCTGCGGCGCATCCTCACCCCGAAGTTCAACAAAGCCACCGTGGACGCCATGGCACCAGCCGTCGAGGCGTTCATCACCGAAACGATCGACCGCGTCCTGGAACTCGGCGACTTCGACATCGTCCACGACATCGCCGACGTCATCCCCGCAGGCGTCATGGTCCGATACCTCGGCTTCCCCGACGAAACCCGCAAACCGTTCATCGCCTCCATCCAGGCGGCACTGTCGGTCATCCCGATGGCATCCGGCGGCGAAATGACCCCCGAACTCCAAGCCGGGATGGAAGCATTCGGCAACGCCGTGAAAACCATCCAGGACCTCGTCGCCGAACGCAAAGTCAGCCCGACCGGCGACGTCGTCAGTTACCTCTGCGAACAGTCCGACCTCTCCGACGACGAACTCCTCTGGGTCGTCTTCACCCTCATGGTCGGCGGATTCGAAAACCCCGCCGCACTCATCTCCAACATGCTGCTACG
The DNA here is from genome assembly GCF_054065835.1 of Nocardia citri. NCBI lineage: Bacteria > Bacillati > Actinomycetota > Actinomycetes > Mycobacteriales > Nocardiaceae > Nocardia > Nocardia citri. The sequence goes on along the minus strand of NZ_JBSUQM010000040.1, from coordinate 6,488 downwards.
CCTGTCCGAAAACCCCGAACTACGCGAGCAACTCACCATCGACCCCGACCTCATCCCCGCAGCAGTCGACGAATTCCTCCGCACCATCACCGCCGGCGTATCACTCACACGCAACATTCGCGTCGACACCGAACTCGGCGGCCGACAACTCCGAGCTGGCGAACGCATCCTGCTCTGGCTCCCAGCCGCCAACCACGACCCCGACGTATTCGAAGACCCCGACACCTACAAACTCGACCGCGGCCGCTGTCCACACGTCGCCTTCGGCGACGGCCCCCACCTCTGCATCGGCGACAAACTCGCCCGACTCCAATTCCACATACTCCTACGCCAAATCCTTACCCGCATCCCCCAATACACCATCGACCTCACCCGAGCCCAACGATTCGACGACGCAGCAACAATGTACGGCTGGCGAACAATGCCCGCACACACCAACACATGCTGAGACCGTGTCTCACATGGACGATTTCGCCTTCGTCAGTTTCTCGAAGCCGGTGAGCGACGCTGTCACCGGCTCCGTTGTCCCGCGCTGCTTCAACGGCCCCTACGAGCAGAGCAGCAGCGATCGGTGTCACCACCGACCCGGCCGACAGGCGGAGGGTGGCGTTGGATCGGGCAGAGTGTGCCCGACTCACGCGACCATCCGCTGTCAGCGTCGAGGCGGACACATCGGCGTGCTGGACGTCGCCCTCGTTTCAGGCGGGGTCGGCCAACGACCCACATCGTGAACGCGACCGTGCGGCCGCGACAACGGCCGAGCAGGTCGGAGAGAGTTCAGGCATACCGCCACCGAGTCAGTAAATCAAATTTAGATTCGATTACATTGACCTTCGACTCCACACCGGTTTCGAGCCTCCCGTAGCGCTTCTCCAGTCCGGCGCAAGATCTTCTGTCATCGCCATGCGACAGGAGGCGCCGGTCCCCTTGTTCCCGCGTCGATGCCCGGTCTTGACCTTGCTCTTCTACATCTGCACGACGACCTTCCCCATGACGAGACGTGAGGCGATTCGCTCCAAGGCCACCTTCCCCGAGTCGAGCGGGAAGTGCGCCGTCACCGCCGGGCGGAACGAGCCGTCACCGAGCCATCGGCACAATTCCCGCATATGTTCCTCATGACGCGCCGGGTGCTGTTGGACGAATGACATCCAGTGCACCCCGATGACCGAGAACACCTTCACCAACGCGAGATTGACCGGCAATGTCGGGAAGTCGCCCGAGGCGAAGCCGACCACGAGAATACGGCCGTCCATCGCGGTGCTCCGCATGCAGTCGTCGAACAACGCACCACCGACGGTGTCGAAGACTACGTCCGCACCTCGGCCTCCGGTGAGTGCGCGCACCCGATCTCGGAGGTTCTCATGCAAGTGGACGACTGCATCGTCGGCACCCAGCTCCAGACAGAACGCTGCCTTTTCGGGAGTAGAACAGACCGCAATCACACGCGCGCCGAGAAGCTTGCCGACCTGAATCGCTGCGCTCCCGGTACCGCCGGCCGCACCCGTCACCAGCAGGACTTCCCCAGCGGCCAGCCTGGCCTTATCGCGGAGCGCGTGCTGGGCGGTAGCAGCAGAGGACATTACCGCGGCCGCCTGTTCGTACGGCACGCCGTCCGGGACCCGGCTCGGTAACCATTCAGGCAGCACGATCTGTTCGGCGAACCCGCCGAAATTCATCGCAAGACTCATTATTCGATCGCCCACATTCCACCGAGTTACATTGGCGCCCAGGCCAATTACTTCTCCGGCAACCTCGGCACCCGGAATGAAGGGGAGCGCCGGCGTGGTCTGGTATCTGCCGCCGACGAGCAGGATATCGGCGAACACAGCAGCACTCGCGTGCACCCGGACCAGCACGTCGTCCGGGCCAGGGACCGGGTCGTCGACCTCCCGGTAGACAAGTTCGTCGAGCGAGCCGAAGCGGTCGCATACCAGTGCCATCATCGAAACAGGTTCCCGTTCTGAGTAATCGGCCGGCAGACACCTTCCGACGTGGTTCAGCGACTGAGTACGCGCCGCAATGCGTGTGCCGCAGCGACGAAGTCCTCTGAATCCGCGACGGTGACCGCGAGACTGGACAAGCCGTTGAGCAATGCCACGAGCGCCAGTACAACAGCGCGCTGACCACCCCCACCTCGCACCGAATCCGGTGCGAGGTCGGCGATCTCGGTGGCGAGCGCAACGAATGCACTGAGCGAGGTCGTCAGCTCGCGCCGGATCTCTCGATTCCGGCGTGCCTCGAACTGCACCACGATCGAAACGCCCGCGAGTGTCGGATCCTTCCGGTGCAAAGCCGCCGCGGCATCGATGAGAGTAGATAACGCCGAATCAAAGTCGGCAGCCTGCGCGATCGCGGTCCTCAGTTCCGCGACGAAAACCGCGTAGACGTCCTCTGCGACAGCGACGAAGAAGCCGTTCTTACTTCCGAAGTGGTGGTAGAGCACAGTCGGAGCTACCCCGACCGCATCTAGAATCGGCTTCATCGACGCTCCGTCGAGACCGTCGCGCGCGAACGCGATTCGGCCTTCCTGGAGCAACCGGCGCCGGGTCCGATCCCCGCTTTCGCGTTGCGGCCGCGTCGACGGTCGCAGAACCGCACGGCCGGATTTGGTCCCCGACGGCGTCGCATCGAAGTTTTCGGCCATGTCGGGGATCGTACGCCGGGACCTACCGCAGATAATCGGGCACCAGAGATAAGAAGTTTCGGCCCGAGACCGCATTTGCACACAGGAGTGCGGCGTGCGCGGCTCCATTGGTACCGACATCGGTCTGCTCCACCGTGTCACCGGCGAAGAACAAGTTCGGCACCAGCGGATGAGCAACAGGCACCTTGCGGTCGCCAACCATGCCAGGCTCCGGCGACACACCATAGACGCGCTCGGCAAGGACATGGATATGCCAGAGCAGGTTGTCCTCGAAGCTCGGGTAACGCGCTCGGAACCACTCCAACTGAGCGTCGACCAGCTGTTGCAGCAATGCGTCGTCCTGACGTTCGTCGGGACCCGCGGTCGAAAGGATGGACCAGGTCTGAATGTAGTGGCCCGCATCGTCGTGCAGGCGGCGCGAGGGATCGACACCGGTGGTCTGCTCGAAGCCGATGAGAGCCGACCCGCCGCGGATCTTCGGTGCGCCAGGCAAGGTTTCGAGGACAAAGCATGCCCGCGGGTGAGCGGGCTCGATCAATTCCTTTACGCCGATGAATCCCGTGATGCCGGTGGCGGGCCGGACATTGTCGATCCGCTTGCGCATCTCCGGTGGAAAGCTTTCGCGCGGAACCAGCTTGCCGAGTGCGTCAACCGGCACGTTGACAATAACGACATCGGCGTCTATCGGGTCACCGCCGGCCTCCTCCGACAGTCGCACGCCCGTTGCCCGGTAGCCGTCCAGCAACACCTCTTCCACACCGGCGTTGGTACGCACCTCCCCCCCGTTCTCAGTGATGATCTCGCTGAAGACATCGGCGATGCGCTTGAACCCGCCCGCAACCTCACCGCTCCCACCGCCGGTGGACAGGTGCATTCCGGCTGCCAGGGGCATGTTGTTGGTTCGGATGAACTCTCCGGCGGACAGCTCGGTGGGGTCGTTGACGACCAGCAGGTAGCGGCCCAGCCAGGTGTAATAGTCGATGACCCGCTGATCGTCGGTCTGTGACCGCAGGTAGGAGGCCAGATCGATGTGATCGTATCGAGCAGACTCGGCCATCGAGATGCCGATCCGCATTTTCGCGACCCGTCGATGCTCCCGGCGGGACTCCTCCGGCCAATCCTTGGTCATGTGGGCGAGTTCGACGAACTCGCCGTCTTTGTCGATGAAGAGACCAACCTGCGGCCGAACCGGAATCGACTTGCCGAGCGCCTCTGCCAGCATCGAGTATCGGTTGCGCGACGCACCGGTAACCAGGTGCCAGCCCGGGTCGATGATGAAGTCGTCGAAGATCTTCTTCCTGTCCACGATCTCGTCCAAGGACGGCCAAGCGCGCAGTACCCGAACTCCGGCCGCGCCCTTCAATATTCGCTCGTACGCCTCGGCGGAGTAGGCCCCGTGCGGCCCACCGAACGAGACCACGCGTCCGCCTGCGACCGACTGCTTTTCCAGCACTAATACTCGCCGGCGGTCCAGCTTTGCCAGCAGTGCGCCGGCAACGAGACCACCGACCCCGCCACCGACGATGACGACGTCATGCTTTTGTGTCATGGTGCTCCTTTCGATAGGACGACGATCAAGCGACGCCCAGGGATTCCCGCAAGACGTTCTTGCGCACTTTCCCGGTTGCGGTGCGCGGCAGGTCGTTTACGAACGACCAACTACGCGGGACCTTGTAGCCGGCAAGACGAGTACGGCAATACGCCTCGAGTCCTTCGGCGGAAGGCGCGGTACCGGACACCACGACGACCACGGCGTGCACACGTTCGCCGAAGTGATCGTCGACAGCACCGACCACGGCACAGTCGGCTACTCGGGGATGGGTCAGAAGCACGTGCTCGACCTCGACCGGGCTGACATTCTCGCCGCCAGTGACAATCATGTCCTTGACCCGATCGGTGACGAATAGCAATCCGGACTCGTCCAGATAGCCGGTATCGCCGGTGTGCATCCAATCGTCACGTAGCGCGTGGTCCGACTCGGTGGTCCGACGCCAATACCCACCCATCAGGCCGGGCCCGCGGAGCAAGATTTCCCCCGGCACGCCTGGCGGGCAGCTCCGGCCCGACTCATCCGCCGTGGTCACTTCGTAGGTCACGATGCTCGAACCTGCGCTACGCAACAATTCCGGGCGCTCCGGATCATGTTCGACCGGCCGAAGTAACGTCGCTGGCCCTGTTTCTGTCATTCCATACATCTGGTAGAAGTCACAGGCGAAGCCGCTCAGTCCCTGGACCAGCAGTTCACGGTCGATCGGCGCGCCGCCGTAAAGAATTCGGCGTAACGAAGACTTGTCGGTGCCGCAGAAATCGGGATGCGCCAGGAGCATCTTCAGGATCGTCGGGACGAGCAGGGTATCGGTCACCCCACGTCGGTGGATCTCGCTCAGCGCACGCTGGGGATCGAACCGGTTCATCAAGATGTTGGTCCCGCCCATCAGCGCGTACGCAACGGTGAATTGCTGGGCCAGATGGAACAGGGGCAGCATCTGCAGGAACACTGACGATGGGCTCATCTGCAACTCGATCCCGAGAGCCAGCGATCGCGCGAGTTGGGCACGGTTGGAGATCAACGCCCCCTTCGGACGGCCGGTGGTGCCACTGGTGTAGAGCAACGTGGCGGGCGCGTCCGGATCGGGACTCGAACGAAGCGTCCTCGCACCATTCGAAAGTGCTGATGCGTAATGCTCACCGCGGCCGTCCGCACCCAGAAACCAGACCGCGCCGACATCCAGTTCAGCGGCACTGTGGGAAAATTCGCTGCCGCAGATCAGCAAGCTGGGTTTGGCGTCCTCGATCAGCTCCGCAAGTTCTCTGACGGTGAACCGCGTGTTCAACGGAACCAAGACTGCTCCCGCCCGCTGGCAGGCCACGATGATCTCCAGATACTCCAATTCGTTCCCGGCGAGCAGAGCAACTCGTTGCCCCTGCCCATGACCTGCAGCGACCAGTGAGTCCGCAAGCCGGTCGGCCCGCTCGTCCACCTCACCGAATGTCAGGCTGCGCTCCCCCTCGACCACGCATAGCTTCTCGGGCGCACGCCGAGCCGTACGGCGCAACATATCCGGATGCGACATGACGATTGCCTTCCACGATGAAGTGACGGGTTGGGACCCGAGCGCGAGCCAGAAAAGCGGTGGCTCAAATGGCCAGGTCACGAAACGATCGCCGTCTCTAATGTAGTCCATATTACATTAGAGGACTGTATACCTACGTGACCAGCGCCACAATAGGTCTGGTCGTAAAATTTCGAAGATGGATTAATTTCCTGCCGTCTACGACAGGCTCTACCCACGAACTCCCGTCTGCGAAGGCGTTCCCCGCCGGTCGAGCCCACGGATCGACCAGGCGTGATCCCGCTTCGCTCAGCAGGCCCATATGGCCGCGGCGGTACCGGCATCGACCGCAACTTTCGACACCGAGCGGACCAGACGAGCACCACCGCCCGCCTGGCGACGAACCCATCGAGGGCCGCACAGGCCTCGACCAGAGCTGTGCGGTCGAACGAAACGCCGTACCACCGTTGCACCAGCTCGATGGACACGATCCGAGATCGCCGACTCGCTGACGACTGCCCTATTCGCGCCGCGAATCTGTTCAGGTTACGGAAAAGGTGTCCACGCTCGGTGTGAGCGCGTTCCGAAAAGTCACCCACGGTGTACGCGCTAAAAATATTGAAGCCCTGCACATTACACATGAATGCTTGAAAGGAATCGAATCCAGGCGGCGGTCAGCAACATCTTCTGACGTTTGGCGACTACATTCCGCGCGTGACCAACACTGTGTCAGCGTTGCAGCGAGAGTCATACGGCACCTATTGGATGATCGCCCTCCGCGAGTGGGAAGA
>NZ_JBSUQM010000039.1:0-31881 GCF_054065835.1 Nocardia citri | reverse complement strand
GCCGACCCCATGCCCACCCGCACGACCAGGGAGGCCGACGGGCTGCTTGTCCCGGTAGAGGGCCGTGTCGGGGTGTATGCGCGCAGTACCGCTGACCCGGTACGCACGATGACCACCCGTAATGAAACCGCGCTGCTGGTGCCCTACTACGGCAATGGCAGCGCCCGCACCGCTCAGGAACCGCACGGCACCGCCACCACCCGCGACCGGTACGCCCTGGTCGTGCCGCTGCGCAACCACAACACGACCAAATCGGTTCACGAACCGCTCGACACCATCGCCGCCGCTGGCACACATCACGGGCTCACCATCCCCGCACCGGTAGTGGAGGACTGCGAGTTCCGGATGCTCGAACCCACCGAGATCGCCCGCGCGATGGCCTTCCACCAGCACTACGTGATCCTCGGTAACCGCCGTGAACAGGTCCGCCAAGCCGGAAACGCCGTCACCCCACCCGCGGCGCGTGACCTGGTCTCAGCGGTCGCCGAAGCACTCGGCCACCAGGTGGCGGCGTGAGTACCCGCAAGCCGGTGCAGTGGGGCGTCAAGGTCGGTCGCAGTGTCCGGCACCTGCCGAACATCAGCAACATCACCCAAGCCCTGTTGATTGCCGACAAGATCGCTTGTGGTGGTCAGAGCGCGAAACATCTTGTCGTGTACCGGCATTCAGATAGTGAGATGTGGCGGTCCTGGATCGGCGACCGCGAACAACCCACCCAGCTCACCCTCGATCTCTCCGGCCAGGAGGCCGCATCATGACCACGAAAACAACCAACCCGAACGGCCTGGACGTGTTCGACCGGATCGCGGTGGGCCTGCTGAATACGGTGTGGGCGGTCACTGCCTGGACGGTGTTGTTCCCGATGATCTCGATCCCGCTCGCGTCCGCTGTGCTCGCTGGTGTGCTGCTCGGCTGGCCCGCCGGCGTCGTGGTGGTCGGGATATCCGCAGCGGGGATCATGCTCTGGCGGCGTAGTCGTCCGGAGATGTTCGAGCGGTGGGTGACCCGGCGGGCACGGACCCGGTTCCTGACCTGGTTCCGGTATCGGCGCCGCTGGGTGAAACTACTCACCGCCTGCCACCTCTCGGTCACCTACGACGACGGCACCCTCGTACCGCGGCTGATCAGTGTCGAGGTCGGGGAGAGCGTCGATCGGTTGCGAGTGAGGATGCTGGCCGGTCAATGCCCCGACGACTACGAAAACCGTGTCACCCACCTCGCGCACGCCTTCGGTGCCCAGCAATGCCGCGCAACAATCGTCGCCCCAGCAACCGTGGAACTGACATTCCGGCACCGGGATTCACTGGCCGAAACCATCACCCTGCCCCCGACACAGGTGGAATGGCTCTGGGATCAGAAGGAAGCAGCGTGACCGCAACCCAGGCTATCGGTTCCGTCCCGGTCGGTGCTGTCGCGCCGAATCGTCAGACCGCCGCCGAACGTCGTGCGATGCCGGACCTTCGCGATATCGCGGAATCGGTCGCTCAGGAACAGGGCGTCTGTGCTCGTGTGGTGCCGATGCGGGCGTTCGACACGAACACCGGCCGTGTCTCCTATGTCGGTGCTCCGTGCAAGGCCACGGTGGCGTCGACGTGCCCGGCGTGCGCGAAGGCGAACAAGTATGTGCGGGTGACCCAGCTGCGGGAGGGTTGGTGCGCGGAACACGAACCCGTGCATCCGGAACCGGTCGTGACTCGCGACCAGGCCGAGGTGTTGGCCGCTCGTGCCGAGTTGTTCAGCAACTACCACGACGCTCGCCGCGACGGGGACACCGAACTCGCCGAAGCGGTCAAGACCCTGGTGGCTGACCTGGATGTCGAGCTGCGGGAACTCGGTGTGCGGGGCCGTCTCCCGTCGCTGGACCCGACACCGCGTCGTCGAGCGAAGTCGACCAGGCGGCGGGATGATCTGCCGGACCTGCCGCGTAAGAAGGTCGCCCGCACGACGGTCGGCACCGCCTACGCCAACGGCAAATATCGGCCCTCGACGTTCTTCACGCTGACGGTGGATTCCTATGGGCATATCAACCGGGTGCGTGACGAGGAGACCGGCAAGGTGGTCTCCGACGGTTCACCCCGTGACCCGGACTCCTACGACTACGCGCGCGCTGCTCGCGACATCATGCACGTCAAGCGGTTGTTCGATCACTGGGTCATCAACCTGCGTCGCGCTGTGGGCTGGAATGTGCAGTACTTCGGCACCGTCGAACCACAGAAACGCGGCGCCCCCCACATCCACCTCGCGATCCGGGGCTCGATCCCCACCAAACTCCTGTACGCGGTGACCGCGGCGACCTACCGCAGCACATGGTGGCCGCACTTCGACCCCGAGAACGAGGTGTATTCCGGCGACCATATGCCGGTCTGGGACCACCGGGTGGGCACGTTCGTGGACCCGAATACCGGGCGGGCGTTGACCTACTGGGACGACGCGCTGGACATCATCGATTCCGTCGATGACATCGAACCCGCGCACACGATGCGGTTCGGGGGCCAGTGCAAACCGGTCCAAATCCTGGCGGGCACACCGGAGATGGATCGTAAGGTCGCCTATCTGACCAAGTACCTGACCAAGTCCGTGACCGAGGTGCTGGAGTCTGACAGTCCGCGCGTGAACCGCCACTATGACCGGTTGCACGAAGAACTGCAACGCACCCCCTGCTCGGAGAAATGCGCTGTGTGGCTGCGCTACGGCATCGTCCCCAAGGGCGCCACCGAGAAGACCCAACCGGGCCGCTGCCGGGGCAAGAATCATCGCCGTGACCTGATCGGCGTCCCCGGAAAACGCTGCGTGTCCTCCGGTGGCTGGACCGGTAAGACGATTCCCGACCACAAGGCCGAACGGATGGAATTCGTCCGCAAGGAACTGGCCGCTATCGGGATCTTCCCGCCGGATGCCTCGCACCTGCGGATCACTCCGGTCGGTCCGGGTGACCGGGACGCGCCGCCACGTTCGCACTTGATCATGGCGTTGGTATCGGCCCGGATCAGTCAGCGCGCGCAATACACGATGGCCCGCCTCGTGAACGACGAAGGACCACCAGACGGCGGCGGATCACATGAAACCGTTGTGCCACAACAGAATTCATTCACCAACCATTTGGCAGCATAGGGGGAGCCCGTCATGTCCAGATTGCTCAACGAAACCGAAGTCCGCAAGCTGATCCCGATCGGACACAGCAAGTACTACGAACTCATCGGCACCGGCCAACTGCGCTCGGTCAAGATCGGCCGTCGACGCTTCGTCACCGAGCAGGCGGTGGCCGACTACATCTCCGGTCTCGACCAGGCGGCGGCATGAGTCGTCAGCAATTGCCGCCGCAGATTACGAAAGTGACTGTGACAGAACGGCAATCGGGAAAGGAGGTGGTGCGGTACCAAGTTCGTGCCGATGCGGGCATCGATCCGGAGACCGGGAAGCGGCACCAGGTGCGGCGACGGTTCCGGACGGAGAAGGAAGCTCGGGCGGCACTGGCGCGGTTCCTGGCTGAGGCTGCATCGGGGAGCTTCGTGCCGCGCAAGGATGTCACGGTCGAAGAGGTGTGCGGCGACTGGTTGGACAGCCTGCACTGGGCTCGACAGACGACGCTGGCAGGGTATCGGTACAACTTGGCTCCGCTGCGGGAACGGCATGGTGGGTTGCCGGTGCAGAAGCTGACGCGCAAGCACCTGGATGACTTGGTGTCGGCGCTCAAGCAGGGAGGCACCGAGACGGCGCAGGGGAGGCGTCGTCGGCCGTGGGCGGCTCGGTCGCTGAAACGGACGATTGAGACGACTTCGATGGTGCTGGACTATGCGATCGAACGGAAATTGCTGTCGCACAACGTTGCACGGGCTATCAAGCCGAAGGCTGGCCGCAAGCGGAAGGTGGTCACCTACACACCGGCCGAGGTCTCGAAGGTGCTGGCGAGTCTGGAGAACGATCGGGACGGGCACCTGTGGTTTCTGGCGCTGTGCGGGCTGCGGCGTAGTGAACTGGGCGGGCTGCGGTGGAGTGGTGTCGATCTGGAGCGCAAGACGTTGGTGGTGCACATCGGTCGTGCCTCGGCGGGCGGGAAGGCGGTGGAGGACGACCCGAAGACCGAGGCGTCGGAGCGCACACTACCGATGGACATTGAGATGGTGGAGGTTCTGCGGCGGGCTCGTCGTCGCCAATTGGCGGACCGGTTGCAGCTGGGGGAGGGGTATCGAGACGGGGATTACGTGGCCTGCAACGAGGACGGCACCCCGTACCACCCGGACACGTTGACCCATCGGTGGGCGAAGGCGGTCAAGCGGGCCGGTGTCCGGCATATCCGGCTTCATGATGCTCGTCACACCTGCGGCACGACGATGCATCTCCGGAAGGTGCCGATGGCGGTCATAGCGGCGTGGCTGGGGCACGCGGATGCCAGTGTCACGGCGAGGATCTACACCCATTCGCAGGACGATGCGTTGCGTGCGGCGGCGGCGACTTTGGGTGAGGTTGTGTCATCGCGTGTCATCGACGCGGGCTGATTGTGTAGACGAGAAAGGCTCCGATCAGTGTTCGTACTGGTACGGAGCCTTTGTCATGCGTGCCCTCGGCAGGATTCGAACCTGCGGCCTTCTGCTCCGGAGGCAGACGCTCTATCCCCTGAGCTACGAGGGCGGGATAGTTCTCGAACGGTACCGGTTGAGGCGGCCGATCGGGCGGGGCCAAGCGTATCGCATTGCGGGGCGTCCGCCAAAAAGTGTGTCGGGCCGGGGAGTTTCGGTGCTCCGGGCCCGATACGGTGGATCAGTTCTGCGGCAGTGGTGTCGCGTTGCGGGCGGTCAGCATGGTGGTGATCAGTTGGGCTTCGCCCTGTTGGGTGGTTGCCATGGTGGATGCCAGGGTGCGCACCGCGGTGGTTTCGGCGTGCTGGGCGGCGTATTGGATCATGGCGAGTCCGCCTTGGTGGTGGCGCAGCATCAGCTGCAGGAACATTCTGTCCAGGGCGGGGCCGGTGGCCTGGCGCAACGTGGTCAGTTCCGCGGTGGTCGCCATGCCGGGCATGGACGCCGATGGGCCGGCGGGCATCGGGTGGTCGGCGCCGGAATGCGAATGGCCCGACTGTTCAGTCATCCAGCCCATATAGCCGTCGACATTCTGATTCGGCTTACCCCACATCTGCAGCCAGCCCTGCAGCCGGCCGATCTGCCCCTGCTGGGTGGTCAGAATGTCGTAGGCCAGTCGGCGGACATCGTTGTCGGTGGAACCGATGAGCGCGATACCGGCCATCTCGACGGCCTGCGCGTGGTGGGCGGACATGTCCTGGCTGAAGCCGATATCGACCGCACCGGGATCGGGTTCGCTATTACCGTCCAGCGGCAGCCGGACCAGCACGCCGACCGCGAAGCCGATCAGCAGAATGCCGATCGCGCCGAGCACCAGCAGTGGCGTGCGCTGCCGCCGTGCCTGCGCACCCAAACCCGTGGAATCGGTGGCTACATCCGGCTCGATTTCGGTATCCATCGGCAGCTACTGCCCTTCCGCCGGTTGGGTCGGAATCCCGGTGGGCACACCGGGGATGTTCGGCACGCCCGGAATGTTCGGCATACCGGGCAGACCACCCGAGGCGCCGCCGAGTTCGGTCTGGTCCTGGGCCAAACCCTTACCGTCCATCGGCACCGCATCCGGCCCGGGCGGCGTCGGATCGTACGGTGTCGGGTTGTTCGCGTCGAACGCCGGATTCGAGCAGCTCGCGTTGACCTCGGGGTAGGTGTACGGGTTCTCGCGCAGGGCAGTGATGAACTGGTTGACCCGCTTGTCGTCGGCGCTGTCCAGCTTCAGCTGGTGCCCCCAGGACTGCAGCGTCACCGCCGATGACAGACCGGGGAACGGTGACATCAACGTGAACGGCTTACCTTCGACCTTCTGCTTCAGCGTGTCGATGCCCGCCGCGTCGATCTTGTCGGGGTTGTAGGTGATCCACACCGCACCGTGCTCGAGCGAATGCACCGCGTTCTCCACCCGGATCGGCTTGCTGTAGACCACACCCATGCAGTTCGCCCACACCTGATCGTGCGGACCACCGAACGGCGGGGTCTGGTCGTAGGCGACGCGCTGGGTGCCCGCGACATGCAGGCCCGCCGGGTAGTCCTTCTTGGTCACCCCGGTGATCTGATCCGACGGATCCTTCTTCTGCGCGCTGGGCGTGAATTTCTCGAGCTCGGCCTTGTCCCGATACTTCGGCACCAGGCTGAACGCGAGCGCACCGATCAATGCGATGATCACTGTGGCGGCCCCGATGACCAACCAGGGGATCTGGCGCTTCTTCAACGGGCCCTTGCCCATCGGAACCTTGCCGCCGCCCTTTTTCCGCGACGGTGCGACCTTCTCCGCGGCCCGGACGGCCTTGGCCGATTTGGCGCTCGTGCTGCTCGGCATAGCTCGCTGTGCTCTTTCCACGTATTGATCCACGGTGCTGGGTGGTTGCGGAGGGCTCCGCCGAGGTGCCCACTCGAGGCGTACACCTGCCCAGACCATAGGATAGAGACTCGTGACTCCAGCTGACCTTGCAGATCTCCTTCGCGCGACCGCGGCGAAGGTGCTTGTCGAACGTGGACTGGACCCTGCGGTCCTGCCCGACGAGGTCAACGTGGAGCGCCCCCGTAATCCGGAACATGGCGACTATGCCACGAATGTGGCCATGCAGGTAGGTAAGAAGGCCGGAACGAATCCGCGCGAGTTGGCGACGTGGCTGGCCGCGGCGCTGGCCGATGCGGACGGCATCGATACCGCCGAGGTGGCCGGTCCCGGCTTCCTCAACATCCGGCTCGCCGCCTCCGCGCAGGGCGCGATCCTGCAACAGGTATTGACCGCCGGCGCGGCCTACGGCACCTCCGACACCCTGAAGGGCGCCCGGATCAATCTGGAATTCGTGTCGGCCAATCCGACCGGTCCGGTACATCTCGGCGGCACCCGCTGGGCCTCCGTCGGTGATGCGCTCGGCCGCATTCTGGCCGCACAGGGCGCCGACGTAACCCGCGAGTACTACTTCAACGACCATGGCGCGCAAATCGACCGCTTCGCCAAATCCCTGGTCGCCGCCGCCACCGGCGCGCCGACCCCGGAGAACGGCTACGCGGGTGAATATATCGGCGAGATCGCCGCCAAGATCGTGGCCGCGCATCCGGAGGCGCCGACCCTGCCGGAAAGCGAGCAGCTCGAACTGTTCCGCGCCGCGGGCGTCGAATTGATGTTCGCCCATATCAAAGAATCGCTGCACGAATTCGGCACCGATTTCGACGTGTATTTCAACGAGAGTTCGCTATTCGAATCCGGTGCGGTCGAACAGGCCGTCACCAAGCTCAAGGATTCCGGCGACCTCTACGAAAAGGACGGGGCCTGGTGGATCGCCAGCTCCGAATACGGTGACGATCAGGACCGCGTCGTCCTCAAGAGCGACGGCAATGCCGCCTATATCGCCGGTGATATCGCCTACTTCCAGAACAAGCGCTCGCGCGGCTTCGACCTGTGCATTTACATGCTCGGTGCGGACCATCACGGCTATATCGGCCGGTTGAAGGCCGCGGCAGCCGCCTTCGGCGACGATCCGGCCACCGTCGAGGTGCTCATCGGGCAGATGGTGAATCTCGTCAAAGACGGTGTGGCCGTGCGGATGTCCAAGCGTGCGGGCACTGTGGTGACCCTCGACGATCTGGTCGAGGCCATCGGTGTCGATGCCTCTCGGTATTCGCTGGTGCGCAGCTCGGTGAACTCGAGCATCGATATCGACCTGAACCTGTGGACCAGCCAGAGCAACGAAAACCCGGTCTACTATGTGCAATACGCGCACGCTAGGACCGCGTCCATCGCGCGCAACGCGGCCGAATTCGAATATGACACGGTAACACCGGATTTCGGTCTGCTCACCGCCGATGAAGAGGGTGAGCTCATCCGCACCATCGGCGAGTACCCGCGCACCGTCGCCAGCGCCGCGAGTCTGCGTGAACCGCACCGCCTCGCCCGGTATCTGGAGGAATTGGCCGGCACCTATCACCGGTTCCAGACCAATAAAAACTTGCGCGTACTGCCCCTCGGCGACGAATCCGTCACGCCGACCAATGCCGCCAGGCTGGCCCTGGCCAATGCCACCCGTCAAGTGCTGAGCAATGGCCTCGGCCTGCTCGGCGTGAATGCACCGGAGCGAATGTGATGAGTGTCCACCCTGCCGGTCCTCGGCACGCCGAATTCCCGCACGCCCCCAGCCTCGCACAGCGTCCGAGCGATCCGCGGCAGATGATCGATCTGCCCGCGAATGTGTGGCCGCGCAACGCTTCTCGCGATGCCGATGGCGTCGTGCGGTTGGCCGGTGTGCCGGTATCCGAACTCGCCGAGCAGTTCGGCACCCCGCTGTTCGTGATCGACGAGGACGACTTCCGTTCGCGTTGCCGCGATATGGTCGCCGCCTTCGGCTCGGACGCGCGAGTTCACTACGCCTCCAAGGCATTCCTGTGCGGTGAGATCGCCCGCTGGATTCGCGACGAGGGCCTGTCCCTGGACGTCTGCTCCGGCGGCGAACTGGCCATCGCATTGCACGCGGGCTTCCCGGCGAACCGAATCGCATTGCACGGCAACAACAAATCGGCCGCCGAGCTGGCCGCGGCGGTCGAGGCGGGTGTCGGTCATGTAGTGGTCGATTCGCTCATCGAGATCGAGCGTCTGGAGGCCATCGCGGGCCGCGCGGGAGTCGTCCAGGATGTGCTCGTCCGCGTCACCGTCGGCGTGGAAGCCCATACCCACGAATACATTTCGACCGCGCACGAGGATCAGAAGTTCGGCTTCTCGATCGCGGGCGGCGATGCCATGGAGGCGCTCGCACGCGTCTTCGAGGCCGATAATCTCCGGCTCGTCGGGCTGCACAGTCATATCGGTTCGCAGATCTTCGAGATCGATGGATTCGAGATCGCCGCGCGCCGCATGCTCGGCCTGTTGCGTGAGGCCGTCGACAAGTTCGGCATCGAGCGCACCGCGCAGATCGCCACGCTGGATCTCGGTGGCGGACTTGGTATTTCGTACCTGTCCAATGACGATCCGCCGCCGCTCGACGAATTCGCGGCGAGCCTATGCAAGCTCGTCGCCAATGAGGCGCGTCGCGCCGGACTGCCCGAGCCGAAGATCGCCGTCGAACCCGGCCGCGCCATCGCGGGACCAGGCACTGTCACCCTCTACGAAGTCGGCACCATCAAGGACGTCTCGCTCGACGGCGGTCTGCACAGGCGCTATGTCAGCGTGGACGGTGGCATGAGCGACAACATCCGTCCCGCGCTGTATCAGGCCGACTACGACTGCCGCTTGGTCTCGCGCTCCTCCGACGCCGCGCCCGTGGTCGCCCGGGTCGTCGGAAAGCATTGCGAGAGTGGGGATATCGTCATCCGCGATGCGTGGATGCCCGCCGATGTCGGCCCCGGTGATCTGGTCGCCGTCGCCGCGACCGGTGCGTACTGCTACTCGATGTCCAGCCGGTACAACCAGCTGACGCGTCCGGCGGTCGTCGCGGTGCGAGACGGTGTGCCACGACTCATTCTGCGCCGGGAAACGGTGGCGGATCTGCTCAGCCTGGAGGTGCAATGAACTCAGTATCGCGTAGCGATTCCATCGGGGGTGGTGGCCGGGTGACGGGTGGGCCCGCTGCCGCGAAGTTCGGCGTATGGGCAACCGATCGTCCGATCGGAGTCGCGGTCCTCGGGATGGGCAATGTCGGTACCGAGGTGGTCCGCATGCTGCGCGATCATGCCGATGACTTGCGTGCGCGCGTCGGCGCGCCGTTGGTGCTGCGCGGTGTCGCCGTGCGCAATCTCGACGCCGACCGTGGTATCTCGGCCGAACTGCTGACCACCGATGCCGACGCGCTGGTCGCCCGCGACGATGTCGATCTGGTGGTCGAGGTCATCGGCGGTATCGATCCGGCCCGCCGCCTCATCCTGGCCGCACTCAACGCGGGCAAATCCGTGGTGACCGCCAATAAGGCCCTGCTGGCCGATTACACCGGCGAACTCGCGGCCGCTGCCGAGCGCAATCGCGCGGATCTGTATTTCGAGGCCGCCGTCGCGGGCGCGATCCCGGTGGTGCGTCCGCTGATCCAGTCGCTGTCCGGTGACCGGGTGAACAAGGTCGTCGGCATCGTCAACGGCACCACCAACTTCATCCTCTCCGCCATGGACGAGACCGGCGCCGACTACGGGGTCACCCTCGAAGAGGCCACTCGCCTCGGCTACGCGGAGGCCGATCCGACCGCCGACGTGGAGGGCTACGACGCCGCCGCCAAGGCCGCGATCCTGGCCTCGCTGGCCTTTCACACCCGCGTGACGGCGGCCGATGTGTACCGCGAGGGTATTTCCAAGATCACCGCCGAGGATCTCGAGACGGCCTCCGCGCTGGACTGCACGGTCAAGCTGCTGGCCATCTGCGAGCGGGTCGCCGCCGGTCCGGGCGAACCGGGTCCGGAAGAGGGCGGCAAGGAGCGCGTCTCGGTGCGCGTCTACCCGGCCCTCATCCCGCGCAAGCATCCGTTGGCCGCGGTGACCGGCGCGTTCAACGCGGTGGTCGTCGAGGCGGAGAACGCCGGTCGGCTGATGTTCTATGGGCAGGGCGCGGGCGGCGCCCCGACGGCCTCCGCGGTACTCGGCGATCTGGTGATGGCGGCGCGCAATAAGTTCTTCGGTGGACGTGCTCCGGGCGAGTCGGTTTATGCTGAGCTACCGATCGCGCCGATCGGCGATACGCCCACGCGTTACCACGTGAACCTGCAGGTCGCGGACCGACCTGGGGTGCTGGCCAAGGTGGCGGGCGAATTCGCCAACCACGAGGTGAGCATCTCCACGGTCCGTCAGGAAGGACACGGTCAGGGTGCGCGCCTGGTCGTGGTGACCCACCACGCTTCGGAGTCGGCGCTCGCGGACACCGTCGCCGCCTTGGCGGAAATGGAATCCGTCACATCCGTGACCAGCGTTCTGAGATTGGAAGGCACCAAAGAATGACAACTGCATCGCGCAGCGATTCGATGAGGGGTGGCGGTCAGGCGACGGGTGGGCGTACGACTGGCGTTGCGCCGCAGGCAGGGGTGCACTCCCCGTGGCCTGGCCTGATCGCCGCCTACCGCGATCGGCTGGCCGGTGCCGCCGACTGGGAGCCGGTCACCCTGTACGAGGGCGGCACCCCGCTGGTGCCCGCACCGCATCTGTCCGAGCTGACCGGATGTGATGTCTATCTCAAGGTGGAGGGCCTGAATCCGACCGGATCCTTCAAGGACCGCGGGATGACCATGGCCATTACCGACGCGAAGTACCGCGGCCAGCAGGCGGTGTTGTGCGCATCGACCGGCAACACCTCGGCGTCGGCGGCCGCCTATGCGACCCGGGCCGGGATGAGCTGCGCGGTGCTGATTCCGCAGGGCAAGATCGCCATGGGCAAGCTGGCCCAGGCCGTCATGCTCGGCGCGAAGATCATCCAGGTCGACGGCAATTTCGACGACTGTTTGGAGCTGGCGCGCAAGGTCACCGCGGAATTCCCGACCGTCGGTCTGGTGAATTCGGTGAATCCGGCCCGCATCGAGGGCCAGAAGACCGCCTCGTTCGAGATCTGCGATGTGCTCGGCAAGGCACCCGACGTGCATGCCCTTCCGGTGGGCAATGCGGGCAATATCACCGCCTACTGGCGCGGTTACCGTGAGTACTACGCCGACGGCATCACCACCGGCCTGCCGCGCATGCTCGGTGTGCAGGCCGCGGGTGCGGCGCCGCTGGTCAACGGTGCCCCGGTCAAGGAGCCGGAGACCATCGCAACCGCCATCCGGATCGGCGCGCCCGCGTCCTGGAACGGCGCGGTGGAGGCCAAGGAGCAGTCCGGTGGCGCCTTCCGCGCCGCCACCGACGAGGAGATCCTGGCGGCGTACCGGTTGGTCGCCGCGGCCGAGGGGGTTTTCGTCGAGCCCGCGTCGGCCGCCAGCATCGCCGGCCTGCTCGCCGCGCGCGCGGAGGGTTGGCTGGATTCCGGGCTGACCGTCGTGTGCACGGTGACCGGGAACGGCCTCAAGGATCCGGATATCGCGCTCGCGGGAATGCCTCAGGTACAGCCGATTCCGGTCGACCCCATCGCGGTCGCCCACGAACTCGAGCTGGCCTGAGTTGAACTCGCGCGAAGGCCAACTGATGACGAGGACGCTGCCCGCCGGTCTGTCCGTGACCGCGCGGGTGCCCGCGTCCAGTGCCAATCTCGGCCCCGGATTCGATTCGCTCGGTATGGCTTTGGGCATCTACGACGAGATCGAGGTGTGCACTACCGAATCCGGTCTCACCATCCGCGTGGAGGGTGAGGGCGCCGACGATGTGCCATGGGGCCCTTCGCATCTCGTGGTACGCGCGATCGAGCGTGGCCTGGAGGCGGCGGGCGCCTGGGCCGATGGTCTTGATGTGGTGTGCCGCAACGTGATTCCGCATTCGCGTGGTCTGGGTTCGTCGGCCTCGGCGGTGGTCGGCGGCCTCGCCGCGGGCTGCGGGCTCGCCGCGAAGCTGGACCCGGCACTGGCCATCGGCAGTGACCAATTGGTCCAGCTCGCATCGGAATTCGAAGGTCATCCGGACAATGCCGCGGCCAGTGTGCTCGGCGGAATCGTGGTGTCCTGGACCGAAACCGCCGCGGACGCGCGCAGCGACGGTGCCGCGGCACTCGATCACGGCCGCGTCTACCGTGCGGTGCGCCTGGATCCGCATCCGGCGCTGCGGCCGGTGGTGCTGATTCCGCAAGAGCGCTCATCGACCGCGCATACCCGCGGACTGTTGCCCGAGGTCGTGCCGCATGGCGATGCCGCGTTCAATGTCAGCCGCGCCGCACTCGCGGTCGTCGCGCTGACCCAACGTCCCGACCTGCTCCTGCCCGCGACCGCGGATCGTTTGCATCAGCCCCAGCGCGCGCCCGCGCTGCCGCTGACCACCGACTGGATCGCCCGGCTGCGTGCGGCTGGGATCGCGGCGATGGTATCCGGCGCCGGCCCGACCGTACTGGCCCTGGGTACCAGCGAATTGCCCGCCGAACTCCGGGAACTCGCGGCCATCGACGGGCTCCGCGTGCTCGAGCCGGGCCTCGCGGAAGGTGTCCAGGTCGACTGACGGCGCGTCTGCCTTGCCGATGTTCCAGGTTGCCAGCTATCCTGAGCACGTCCGTACATCGTGCGCATCAGACGCCGGTGCTTCATCAGGGCAATCGCTCCAGCAGGCTCGAGCCTCCAGGCCATGGGGGTGCTGCGTAGCTGCGCAACTGGAATGATCTCTCCCACCTTTCAGGAATTGGTGGCGAAGCCGCCGGTCCGGCGGGGCAGGTGATACGGCAAAAGCGCCGGTCCGAGCTGTGTGTTCGGCCCTCGCATCCGAGTCCGGCAGAACGCCCGGACTGCGGGACGAAACCCTCGAAACAGCACACGGCAGTCGAGGGAAGGAAAGGATTTCCGTGACAGATACGGACCTGCTCGCGACACCCGGGGTGAATTCCGACCCGGCTGGGGGCCGCGAAAGTGACTCCGGACAGATTTCGAAGATGAGCGAACAAACCGACGTCGCACGATCGGGGCTGACTGGAATGTTGTTGCCGCAGTTGCGCGCGCTCGCGGGGGAGCTCGGTATCCGAGGTACCTCTGGAATGCGCAAGGGCGATTTGATCGCCGCCATCAAGGAAAATCAGGCCGGAAAGTCGGCGAAGGCGGAAAAATCCGCGCGTGGCGAGGTGAAGTCCAATGCGGATGCCGCCAAGGCGGCGTCGGCGAAGGCCGAGCAGGGCACCCTCGATGTGACGCCCGCCGCTCCGGCGAAGGAGGTTTCCGCTCCGGCGAAGGAAGCCCCCGCTCCGGCGAAGGAGGCCCAGCCCAAGGACGCTCCGGCGAAACAGGCTGTCGCGAACGACGCCGTTGCCGATTCCGCGGCGCCGAATTCGGCCGAATCGAAGTCCGATGCGCAGGCCGAGGCCGCTGCGCCGGCGGAGACCACCGAGGATTCCGCTCGCGACGGTGCTCAGCGCGGCCGCGGCAGGCAGCGTCGCGGTCGCGACCAGGCCCGCGCCGCAGGCGATGCTGCCGTCGGCGATGCCCGTGGTGATGAGCCCCGGCAGGAGCAGGAGCAGGGCGAACGTCGCCGCGAGCGTAACCAGGGTGAACGCAACCAGAACGGCAGCGCTGCCGTCGGCCGTGGTGGCGATGGCGGCGGCCGTGGCGAGGCCGCCCGTGGCGATGGCGGCGGCCGCGGTGGCGATGGCGGCGGTCGTGGCGAGGCCGCCCGTGGCGAGGCCGGACGTGGCGGTGACGAGGACGAGGGCGGTCGCGGACGGCGGGGTCGCCGGTTCCGGGAGCGTCGTCGTGGTCGCGACCGCGAGGGTGGTGCCGGTGGCGGTGAGGCCCGTGAGCTGGAGATCCGCGAGGACGATGTTCTGCAGCCGGTCGCGGGCATTCTCGATGTGCTGGACAACTACGCCTTCGTGCGCACCTCCGGGTACCTGGCCGGACCGAACGACGTTTACGTCTCGATGAATCTGGTCCGCAAGAACGGCCTGCGTCGCGGTGACGCGATCACCGGTGCGGTGCGCGCCCCGCGCGACGGTGAGCAGAGCAACCAGCGTCAGAAGTTCGATCCGCTGGTGCGCCTGGATACGGTCAACGGCGGTGAGGTCGACGCGGCCAAGCGGCGCCCCGAATTCGCCAAGCTCACCCCGCTGTACCCGAACCAGCGCCTGCGCCTGGAGACCCAGCCGAATAAGCTGACCACGCGCGTCATCGACCTGATCATGCCGATCGGTAAGGGCCAGCGCGCCCTGATCGTCTCCCCGCCCAAGGCCGGTAAGACGACGATCATGCAGGACATCGCGAACGCCATCGCCATCAACAACCCCGAGGTCTACCTCATGGTCGTGCTGGTCGACGAGCGTCCTGAAGAGGTCACCGATATGCAGCGTTCGGTGAAGGGTGAGGTCATCGCCTCGACCTTCGACCGTCCGCCGTCAGATCACACCTCCGTCGCCGAATTGGCCATCGAGCGTGCCAAGCGCCTGGTGGAAATGGGCAAGGACGTGGTGGTGCTGCTCGATTCGATCACCCGATTGGGCCGTGCGTACAACAACTCCTCGCCTGCCTCGGGCCGCATCCTCTCCGGCGGTGTCGACTCGACGGCGCTGTACCCGCCCAAGCGGTTCCTGGGTGCGGCGCGCAATATCGAGAACGGCGGCTCGCTCACCATCATCGCGACCGCGATGGTCGAGACCGGCTCCACCGGTGACACGGTGATCTTCGAGGAGTTCAAGGGCACCGGTAACGCCGAGCTCAAGCTGGACCGCAAGATCGCGGAACGGCGCGTGTTCCCGGCCGTCGATGTCAACCCGTCCGGCACTCGTAAGGACGAGCTACTGCTCAGCCCCGACGAGGCGGCGGTGCTGCACAAACTGCGCCGCGTACTGTCCGGCCTGGATTCGCACCAGGCGATCGATCTGCTGATCGACCGCCTGAAGAAGTCCAAGAACAACCTCGAGTTCCTGATGCAGGTCAGTAAGACCGCGCCGGGCGCGCTCGACGAGTGAATGAACGGGGGCTCCGCTCAGGCGGAGTCCCCGTACTTTTTGCGCATACGTCACGACTGATTTCGTGCGCACATGGGTAACTCGTCGGGTACGTCCTGAACTGGAGTCCACTGCCTGCCGCCGGTCCGCAACGGGGGTTTCCACGCATGCGGCGTCCGGCAGAAGGCGCGGGGAGGCGGGGGAGCGCCCTTTCGGCGTCCGTGGGCTGAAGAATGCGAGACCGATGCCCGCCGCGCCCGCGATCATGAAGGCGAGGATGGTCGCCGTCGTCGCCGGACTTCCGGTGCTCACTGCGGTGGCAGCCGAATCATACTGTGCGGCAGTGGGTTTCGCGTACGCGTAGGTATCAGGGCTATCCGGTACAGCAAACCAGCCGACCGCGACAGTGAGAATCAACGAAACGTACACCGCCAGCGCGATGCGGCTGTTCATATGCTTCTCCTTTCTGTCTCGGCACGCCGATGTGCGCCACGGCTCAAACTCTATGAACAACGCTGTTCGCATTCATGGGTAGCGAACTACCCGAATTAAGGGTTCGGTAAGAACACGATCAACGCGCGCCGGTAGTTCAATGGGCAATAAGACTCGGGGACTACCTAGGGGGCGGGAACAAACCGGGGGCCGGGGGCGTTTTGAGAGCGTAACTGCCGCTCTGGCATACTGAGTGGTCGTTGCGTCTGCTCTGCGGAGCAGGCCTCCCGCCTAAGTCGGCTCCGGTTCACGTCCTCGCCATCTGCGCGGGCGACCCGGCGGCCAATATCGAGAGGACACCCATGAAGGCAGGAATTCACCCGGCGTATGTCGAGACCACCGTCGTCTGTGGTTGCGGCAACACCTTCCAGACTCGCAGCACCAAGGAGTCGGGACACATCACCGTCGAGGTCTGCTCGCAGTGCCACCCGTTCTACACCGGCAAGCAGAAGATCCTCGACACCGGTGGTCGTGTGGCCCGCTTCGAGGCTCGCTATGGCAAGCGTGCCGGCAAGAAGGCCGACGCAAAGTAGCTTCCTCGCCGACGCCCGGTCCTGCACTGCAGGCCGGGCGTCGGCGCTTTTGTGTGGCCAGTACGGATAAAGAGAGGAAGCACCGTGACGCAACCGTCCGCGATCGATGACATTCTGGCCGAGCACGCGGGCCTGGAGACGCAGCTCGCCGATCCGGCGCTGCACAACGATCCGGGTGCCGCGCGCCGGGTCGGCAAGCGGTTCGCCGAGCTGGCCCCGGTCATGGCCACCTACAACAAGCTGAAGACCGCGCGCGAGGATCTTGCTGCCGCACAGGAGCTCGCGGCCGACGACGCATCGTTCGCCGCCGAGGTGCCAGGCTTGGAACAACAGGTCGTCGAGTTGGAGCAGACCCTCGCGGATCTGCTCGCTCCACGCGACCCGCACGACGGCGACGATGTGGTGCTGGAGGTGAAATCCGGTGAGGGCGGCGAGGAATCAGCGCTGTTCGCCTCGGATCTGGCCCGCATGTACGTCCGCTATGCCGAGCGGCATGGCTGGAAGGTCGAGATTCTCGATGTGAACATCTCCGACCTGGGCGGCTACAAGGATGCGACCATTTCCATCAAGAGCCGTGACGCCGCGCGCGACGGTGTCTGGTCCCGCTTCAAATTCGAGGGCGGCGTGCACCGCGTCCAGCGGGTTCCGGTGACCGAATCGCAGGGCCGCATCCACACCTCGGCCGTCGGTGTGCTGATCTACCCGGAGCCGGATGAGGTCGAAGAGGTGCAGATCGACGAATCGGATCTGCGCATCGACGTCTATCGCTCGTCCGGCAAGGGCGGCCAGGGTGTCAACACCACCGACTCCGCGGTCCGCATTACCCACCTGCCGTCGGGCATCGTGGTGACCTGCCAGAACGAGAGATCTCAGCTGCAGAACAAGGCCCGCGCCATGCAGGTGCTCGCGGCTCGACTGCAGGCGCTCGCCGAGGAGCAGGCCGATCAGGAAGCCGCCGCGGGCCGGGCCTCGCAGATCCGCACCGTGGACCGCTCCGAGCGCGTCCGCACCTATAACTTCCCGGAAAACCGCATCACCGATCACCGCATCGGCTTCAAGGCGCACAACCTGGACGCGGTACTCGACGGTGATATGGACGCACTCCTGGATGCCCTCGGCAAGGCGGATCGCGAAGCCCGAATGGCCGCCGAGTAAAGGCGGACGAGTCCATGACGCGTGTGGCATTGCGTCCGGCCATCAACGAGGCGGTCGAAACTCTGCGGGCGGCAGGCGTGCACAGCCCGCAGGCCGATGCCGAGCATTTGGCCGCCCACCTGCTCGGCGTCGAGCGGACCAGGCTGGCGCTGACCCCGCTGGTCGCGCCGGAGCTGTTGGAGGAATTTCGCGCACTGGTCGCCCGGCGCGCGCAGCGAATCCCGCTGCAGCACCTGACCGGTACCGCGGCGATCGGTGAGATCGAACTCGTGGTCGGTCCCGGCGTTTTCGTGCCGCGTCCCGAGACCGAGCTACTGTTCGCCTGGGCTTTGGCGCAGTTGGAAGCGTTGCCGCATGATCACACGCCGGTCGTCGTCGATCTCTGCACCGGCTCGGGAGCGCTGGCCCTTGCTATTGCTCAGGCCCGCCCGGATGCGAATGTGCACGCGATCGAATTAGATCCGGCCGCCCTGCTATGGGCGCGCCGCAATGCCGATTTGCGCATTGCCGAGGGCGACACTCCGATCACCCTCTACGCCGACGATGTCACCGACCCGGATCTGCTCACCGAACTGAACGGTGCGGTCGATCTCGTCGTCACAAATCCGCCGTACATCCCCGAAGGCGTCGAACTCGATCCCGAGGTCGTCGATCATGATCCGCATCTGGCGCTCTTCGGCGGTCCGGACGGACTGGATGTCATCCGTCGCATGATTCCCACCATCACCCGCCTGCTCCGCCCCGGCGGCTGCTGTGCCATCGAGCACGACGACACCAATGGCACCGATCTGGCCGCCGCGCTGGCCGAACAGGGTGACTTCAACGACATTGTCGAGCATCCCGACCTCGCCGGTAAGCCCCGTTTCGTCGCCGCCACCCGGAGCTGATTCGGCTCGCGTTCACCACGTCGGTTCGCGCTGTGCGGACCGAGTCGCCGCGGCGGCTCGCAGTGATGGTTCTCGGCCGCTCGAAAAGCGTGCATTCGACTCGCGGTCGCGGTCACCGGAGGCAACCAACCCCCGTGATGGTGGCATCGACTGGCCCGCGTGACAGGATGGTGGCCGTGAGTACCGTCTACAACTGCGCGGATCCCGACTCGCGTGCCGCCGGACTGACCGCGGCCACCAGTGCCTTGAAATCCGGACGGCTGGTCGTACTACCGACCGATACCTTGTACGGCCTGGCCGCCGATGCCTTCGATGCCACCGCGGTGAGCGATCTGCTCGCCGCCAAGCGGCGAGGTCGCGATATGCCGGTACCGGTGCTGGTCGGCTCCTGGCACACCATCGACGGTCTGGTGTTCTCGGTGCGCCCGCAGGCCCGCGAGCTGATCCGGGCATTCTGGCCCGGTGGGCTGAGTCTTGTTGTGCAGCAGGCGCCTTCGCTGGCCTGGGACCTCGGTGACACCCGTGGCACAGTAATGCTGCGGATGCCGCTGCACCCGGTCGCGCTGGAACTGCTGCGCGAGGTCGGCCCGCTGGCTGTCTCGAGTGCCAATGTCTCCGGACAGCCGCCCGCTAAAACAGCCGCCGAGGCGCGCGATCAGCTCGGCGATCTGGTCGGCGTCTATCTCGACGGGGGCCCGGCCGAACAAGCGGTCGCGTCCACCATCGTCGACCTGACCGCGGATCAGCCGCGCATCCTGCGCTCCGGTGCGGTGTCGGTCGGTGATATCGCCGATGTGCTCGGGATGTCTCCGGAGGCGCTGACCAGCGTCGCAACGCGGTGACTTCGGGACGCAGTGATCGTATGGCGGATCAGATAATCGGATGATCGGTTCGGGTGCGGTAGTTCCCTTGCGCGAGCTGCTGCTCGTGCTACTCATCTCGGGCACGGTGACCTTCCTGGCCACCGGTGGAATTCGGGTGCTCGCCATCGCTTTCGGCGCGGTGGCGGTGCCGCGCGAGCGCGATGTGCACGTCAAGCCGATTCCCCGAATGGGCGGTGTCGGCATGTATATCGGGGTGGTTGCGGCCGTGCTGTTCGCGCACCAATTGCCCGCGCTGCGAAGGGGTTTCGATTACGCGCCGGATATTCCGGCGGTGCTGGTCGCGGCCACGCTCATCGTGCTCGTCGGTATCGTCGACGACCGCTGGGGCCTGGATGCGCTGACCAAATTCGCGGGTCAGGTCACCGCCGCCGGTGTGATGGCGGTCATGGGCCTGAGCTGGTACGTCATCTACAACCCGTTCAACGACACGACGGTGGTGCTGGACGCGCTGCAGGGCGGTCTGGTCACCGTCGGTATCACGGTGACTCTCGTCAACGCGATGAATTTCGTCGACGGTCTCGACGGTCTCGCGGCCGGGCTGGGTCTGATCTGCGCGGGCGCGGTCTTCGTATTCACTGTCGGACTGCTCTACAGCCAGGGCGGTTCGGTCGACACTTATCCGCCCGCCCTGCTCGCCGCCGCGCTCGCGGGCGCCTGTATGGGATTTCTGCCACACAACTTTTCGCCGGCCCGGATATTCATGGGCGATTCCGGTTCGATGTTGATCGGACTCATGCTGGCCGCGGTGTCGACGGGCGCCTCGGGCCGAATCAATTTGGCGGGCTATGGACCTCGCGACATCATCGGTCTGCTTTCGCCGCTGCTGCTCGTCGGCGCGGTGATGTTCATTCCGGTATTGGATCTGCTGTTGGCGATCGTGCGCCGGGTTCGCGCCGGTGTGAGTTTCTCGACGCCGGACAAAATGCACTTGCATCACCGGCTGTTGCAGATCGGGCATTCGCACCGTCGCGTTGTGCTGGTGATCTATTTGTGGGTCGGCGTGCTCGCCTTCGGCGCCGTCGGAACTTCGCTGATCCATGATCGTCGGATTGTGGTGTTGATGATGGCGGGCGGGCTGGTTTTCGCGCTGGTGGTGACCGCGATACCGGGCCTGCGGCGCAAGGAGCCCGCGGATTCGTAATGCAAGGCCCAGGTAAGGTTCAGGTCGTGAGCGAGCGAACCATAAACACGGCCTCCAGCGGAACGACGGAGCCGAGTGCCGACGAGGCGCGGTCGTGAGTCTCATCAACCCCGTCCCCGGTCCCGATGCCCCGCTGAAGGCGGCGCTGCGCTACGGCGTGATCGGTCTGGCCGTATTGGTGGTGCTCTCGGTGCCCATCGCCTCC
Source organism: Nocardia citri (assembly GCF_054065835.1). Lineage (NCBI taxonomy): Bacteria > Bacillati > Actinomycetota > Actinomycetes > Mycobacteriales > Nocardiaceae > Nocardia > Nocardia citri. Next base: position 11,047 of record NZ_JBSUQM010000039.1, on the reverse strand, counting down.
GCCGTCGCGGGCCTGTCCGGACTCTGGGGGGCACTGCTCGGTGCGGCCATCGGCGGCGGCTTCATTCTCACCACCGCGGCTGTGGTGCTGTTCGGCGCGAAGCTGCCGCCGAGCACCGCGGGCCTGATCATGCTGGTGAGTTGGGTGGGCAAGCTACTGGTCGCGATGATCGTGATCGCGGTGCTGCAGCGGTTCGACTTCTACGACCGGATGGCGCTGTTCCTGACGGTTGTCGGCTCCTTGCTCATCGTGCTCGGCGCGGAGACGTACGGTGTTCTGCGGCAGAAGGTTCCGTACGTAAACGTACCGACCGGTGAGTCCGATTCGCCCTCTGCGCAGCAATAATCGCACCCACCTACACGTTGTCGTAGATAACTTGGTAAAGTGTTGGTAAGCAAGCGGCCAAGTGCGGGGGGATCACCGAGATCCCGCCGAGTGGCAGCTATGCTTACTGCCGTACCGGGCTCCGAGAGATTCCGGTTCTGCATGTCGACGAATGTCGCCGACACTACGTACAGACGCCCATGCGGATTGCCGCACAGCTGCTGACGAATTTTCGAGCCGACCTGAGTCGACCCAATTGATCGTCAATGTCCGATCGAACCGCGGGAATGACCGTACCCGCGGCCCGAACACGGGAGAGAACGCTGAGCGTCACCACTTTGGCGGGCGAGTTCCACGCGCCATCGCTGTCCGACTTCTTCCCTCCAGCAGTGCTGTTCGAGGGTACGCCGTTCGAACTCGACCGTTTGATGCTGATCCGGCTGTTGATGACCGCCGTGCTGGTGCTGGTCATGGTGCTGGCATTCCGCAATCCTCGCATCGTTCCGCGCGGTCTGCAGAACATCGCCGAAACCGGTTTGGTCTTCGTCAAGGATCAGATCTGTGACGAGGTGCTCGGCAAGGAATCCGGTCGCAAATACTTCCCATTGATCGCGACGATCTTCTTCGCGGTGCTCTTTCTCAACTTCTCCGGCATCATTCCGGGGCTGAACATCTCGTCGAACGCCCGAATCGGCATGCCGCTGGTGCTGGCCCTCATCGCGTACCTCGCGTTCAACTTCGTGGGTATCAAGAAGTACGGGTTCCTCACCTATATGCGCAGCAGCGTCGTCGTTCCGAATGTTCCGCCCGCATTGCATGTGTTGCTGATTCCGATCGAGTTCGTCTCGACGTTCATCCTGCGTCCGTTCACGCTGACCGTCCGACTCATGGCGAATATGCTGGCCGGCCACATCATGCTGGTGCTGTTCTTCAGCGCCACCTGGTTCTTCTTGTTCGACGCCGTGGCCTGGATGAAGGTGTTCTCACCGTTCTCGCTGCTGGCCGGACTCGGGTTCACGCTGTTCGAAATGCTGGTCATCTTCCTGCAGGCCTACGTTTTCGCCCTGCTGACCGCCGTTTACATCGGACTCGCCCAACACGCTGATTCGCACTGACCGCACAACTACCGGATATCTGCGACACCGCGCCGCCCGGCGGGTGTGCAACAGAAAGGGAATGAAAGACTCATGAGCCTCGCGTACCTGGCCCAGGAAGCCGCGACCACGTCGGAGAAGTTCAAGGGCTTCGGCGCCATCGGCTACGGCCTGGCCGCCATCGGCCCGGGCATCGGTGTGGGCATCGTTGTCGGTAAGGCCATCGAGGGTATTGCCCGTCAACCCGAGCTGATGGGCACCATCCGCACCAACATGTTCCTCGGTATCGCATTCACCGAGGCCCTGGCGCTGATCGGCCTCGTCGCCGGCTTCATCTTCTGAGATTGCCATGAGCACGCTTTCTATGCTCGCCGCAGGGACAGGGGAGGACATCAATCCCCTCCTCCCCGAGACCTACGACATTGTCTGGTCGGTGGTCTGCATCGCGATCGTCGGCGCCATTTTCTACAAGTACGTCATACCGCGCCTCATCAAGGTGTTGGATGAACGTACGGACAAGATCGAGGGTGGAATTCAGCGGGCCGAGGCCGCGCAGGAAGAAGCCCAGCTGACGCTGCAGCAATACCAGCAGCAGTTGGCCGACGCCCGGCTCGAGGCCGCGCGCATCCGTGAGGACGCACGCACCCAGGGCCAGCAGATCCTCGCGCAGATGCGCGCGGAAGCCCAGGCCGAAAGCGACCGCATCGTCGCTGCCGGTCACAGCCAGCTGGAAGCTCAGCGCCAGCAGATCCTGACCGAGCTTCGTGCCGAAGTCGGCAAAACCGCCGTCGATTTGGCCGAAAAGATTATCGGGCAATCGGTTTCGGACGAAGCTAAGCAAGCGGCATCGATCGACCGGTTCCTGTCCGAACTCGATCAGTCGAATGCCGGCATCGGGGTCGGAAGGTAGCCATGCCTGAGCGGGTCAGCGGCCGGAGGCGGAAGCGGAGCGTAACCACGCAGGCCGCCCCGATCAGGCAGGATCGGACACAGTGAAAGTGAGAAGCATGTACGCAGCGAGCCGCGAGGCAAGCTCCCGGGCACGGGAGGCGCTTCGGGCCGCTCTGACCGGAAGCGACAGTGTTGCGGCCACGACGGGGTCGGAACTGTTCGCCGTTGTCGCCGTGCTGGACGACCAGCGTTCGCTGCGTGTTGCGCTCGCGGACGTGTCGGTGCCCGGCTCGGCGCGCGCCGAACTCAGCGAACGGGTCTTCAGCGGCAAGGTCAGCCCCGCCGCCCTGGCGGTGCTGACCACCGCGGTGGCCCAGAACTGGTCGCGCACCGCCGATTTGGTCGACACCCTGGTGTTGCTCGGCCAGGAGGCGTTGCTGGAGTCCGCTGCCGACAGCGGACGACTCGGGGCGGTCGAGGACGAATTGTTCCGGCTCGGCCGGATCATCGGCGACAATCCCGAACTGGAGCAGGCACTTTCGGATCGTGCGAAGCCCGCGGCGGCCAAGCGCGAACTGATCGATCGGCTGCTGGCGGGCAAGACCGAGACCATCACCCGGACCCTGGCGGACCAGGTGGTCACCCGGTCGACGAATATCGGCGGCGCGTTCGGCGAGTTGTCCGATCTCGCGGCCGCGCGGCGCGATCAGATCGTCGCGCATGTACGCGCTGCGGTCGCGCTGACCGACCAGCAGCGCGACCACCTCGGGGCGTCGTTGCAGCGCATCTACGGCAAGCCCGTCACGGTGCACGTGCAGGTCGATCCGAGTCTGCTGACCGGCGTCGTGGTACGGGTCGGCGACGACCTGATCGACGGTAGCGCCACCGGCCGCTTGGAACGGCTGCGTCGGGCCCTGGCCTCATAGCGCAGCGCTGTGGCCTGACGACCCACCTCCCCCGACATTCACACCAGACAGCGAGAGCAGGAAGACTATGGCGGAGCTGACGATCTCCACCGATGAGATCCGTAGCGCGATCGAGAGCTACACCCAGAGCTATACCCCGGAAACCTCCATCGAAGAAGTCGGTGTCGTCACCGACACCAGCGACGGCATCGCGCACGTCAGCGGCCTGCCCTCGGCGATGGCCAATGAATTGCTCGAGTTCCCGGGTGGTGTGCTCGGCGTCGCGCTGAACCTCGAGGACCGTGAGATCGGTGCGGTCATCCTCGGTGAGTTCGCGGAAATCGAAGAGGGCCAGCAGGTTCGCCGCACCGGCGACGTGCTCTCGGTCCCCGTCGGTGACAAGTTCCTCGGCCGCGTGGTCAACCCGCTCGGCCAGCCGATCGACGGCCTCGGCGAGATCGAGTCCGAAGAGCAGCGCGTGCTCGAGCTGCAGGCCGCGACCGTGCTGCAGCGGCAGCCGGTCGAGGAGCCGCTGGCCACCGGCATCACCGCCATCGACGCCCTGACCGCCATCGGTCGTGGTCAGCGTCAGCTGATCATCGGCGACCGCAAGACCGGTAAGACCGCGGTCTGCATCGACGCGATCCTGGCGCAGAAGGCGAACTGGGAGACCGGCGACCCGACCAAGCAGGTTCGCTGCATCTACGTCGCGATCGGCCAGAAGGGTTCCACCATCGCGGGCGTGAAGACCGCGCTGGAATCGCACGGTGCGATGGAGTACACCACCATCGTCGCCGCCCCCGCGTCGGACTCGGCCGGCTTCAAATGGCTTGCGCCCTACACCGGTTCGGCCATCGGCCAGCACTGGATGTACCAGGGCAAGCACGTCCTGATCGTGTTCGACGACCTGACCAAGCAGGCCGAGGCGTACCGCGCCATCTCGCTGCTGCTGCGTCGCCCGCCGGGCCGCGAGGCGTACCCGGGTGACGTCTTCTACCTGCACTCGCGTCTACTCGAGCGCTGCGCGAAGCTGTCCGACGAGATGGGCGCCGGCTCGATGACGGGTCTGCCGATCATCGAGACCAAGGCCAACGACATCTCGGCGTTCATCCCGACCAACGTCATCTCCATCACCGACGGCCAGGTCTTCCTCGAGTCCGACCTGTTCAACAAGGGTGTTCGTCCGGCGATCAACGTCGGTACCTCGGTCTCCCGTGTCGGTGGCGCCGCCCAGACCAAGGGCATGAAGAAGGTCGCCGGTTCGCTACGTCTGGAAATGGCGCAGTACCGCGAGCTGGAGGCGTTCTCCGCGTTCGCCTCCGACCTCGACGCCGCCTCCCTCGCGCAGCTGGAGCGCGGTGCCCGCTGGGTCGAGCTGCTCAAGCAGGACCAGTACTCGCCCGTTCCGGTAGAGGACCAGATCGTCTCGATCTTCCTGGTCGACGCCGGCTACTTCGACTCGGTTCCGGTTGCCGACATCCGTCGCTTCAACGCGGAACTGCTCGAGGATCTGCACCGCAGCGCGGCCGACGCCTTCAAGTCGATCGCGGGCGGCAAGGTCCTCGACAGCGAGAACGGCGATGCCATCAAGGCGGCCACCGACAAGTTCAAGCAGGGCTTCCTCGCTTCCGATGGCTCGCGCGTCGTGAACGAGGCCGCCGCCGGCGAACTCGACCACGAAGAGGTCGAATCGCTGTCGGTGACCCGTAAGCACGTCGAGAAGTAATCGAGAGCTGGCTGATGCGCTATTCGATCCGCGGCATGAGCGACGGGCACGGAGGCGGTAGCTTGCGTAGCCACGCAGTGCCCCGCGAATGCTGCAATCCGATACCGTCGAATGAAGGGAGTGTGAACCGCTGATGGCAAGCTTGCGTGAATTGCGCTCCCGCATTCGTGGTGTGAGTTCGATCAAGAAGATCACCAAGGCCCAGGAGCTGATCGCGACCTCGCGAATCTCCAAGGCCCAGGCCAGGGTTGCGGCCGCGAAGCCGTTCGCCGAGGAGATCACCAAGGTCCTCAGCGAACTGGCGAGCGCGTCGACGAGTCTGTCGCACCCGCTGCTGACCGAGCGTGCCAACCCGCGCCGCGCCGCCGTCCTGGTGATCACCAGTGACAGCGGCATGTGTGGTGGCTACAACTCGAACGTGCTCAAGCGCGCCGAGGAGCTCATGGTCACCCTGCGCGGTGAGGGCAAGGAGCCGGTGCTGTACGTCATGGGTAATAAGGGCCTCACGTACTACACCTTCCGCAATCGGCCGGTGGTCAGTGCGTGGACCGGGTTCTCCCAGCAGCCGAAGTACAACGATGCCTCGGCCGCGTGCCACCACCTGGTGGATGCGTTCATGGCGGGCTCCGAGCTCGAGATTCCGGCCCCGAATGGGGTAGGCAATATCGAGGGCGTCGACGAGTTGCACATCGTGTACACCCGTTTCGTCTCGATGTTGACCCAGACCCCCGAGGTCCGTCGTCTGGCCCCGATTCAGGTCAGCTACGTCGACGAAGAATTCGACATGGGTGAGGACAGCTTCACCGACTCGCCGACCGCGGAACTCACCGCGCAGTACGAGTTCGAGCCCGATGCCGATGTGCTGTTGGCGGCGCTGCTGCCCAAGTACATCAACACGCGCATCTACTCATCGTTGCTCGAGGCAGCGGCATCCGAGTCCGCGGCTCGGCGCACCGCAATGAAGGCAGCCACCGACAACGCCAACGAACTGGCCAATGTGCTTACCCGGCAGGCGAATTCGGTGCGACAGGCCCAGATCACGCAGGAAATCAGCGAAATCGTCGGCGGCGTGAACGCGCTGGCTTCGAGCTCGGACCGCGACTAACGGCTGCCCGCGGCCTGAGGTCAGGGCCCGGAGGCGGAAGCGCAGCGTAACCACGGAGGGCCCCCGAAGGCCGCGAATAGGACACGGAAGAGAAAAATGACCGCAGCAGTCACACAAGAGAGCCGGACCGGCGCGAAAACAGGTCGCGTCGTCCGCGTCATCGGCCCCGTCGTGGACGTCGAGTTCCCGCGGGGTTCTATCCCTGAGCTGTTCAACGCTCTGCACGCCGAGATCACCCTGACGTCGGTGGCCAAGACCCTGACCCTCGAGGTCGCCCAGCACCTCGGTGACAACATCGTGCGCACCATCTCGATGCAGCCCACCGATGGTCTGGTCCGCGGTGCCACCGTCACCGACACTGGCAAGCCGATCTCGGTGCCCGTCGGTGACGTCGTCAAGGGCCACGTCTTCAACGCGCTCGGCGACTGCCTCGACGCGCCGGGCACCGGCCGCGACGGCGAGCAGTGGGGCATCCACCGCAAGCCGCCGAGCTTCGACCAGCTCGAGGGCAAGACCGAGATCCTCGAGACCGGTATCAAGGTCATCGACTTGCTGACCCCATATGTGAAGGGCGGCAAGATCGGTCTGTTCGGTGGTGCCGGTGTCGGCAAGACCGTGCTGATCCAGGAGATGATCACCCGTATCGCGCGTGAGTTCTCCGGTACGTCGGTGTTCGCCGGCGTCGGTGAGCGCACCCGTGAGGGCACCGACCTGCACCTGGAAATGGAAGAGATGGGCGTGCTCCAGGACACCGCCCTCGTCTTCGGCCAGATGGACGAGCCGCCGGGCACCCGTATGCGCGTCGCGCTCTCGGCCCTGACCATGGCCGAGTACTTCCGTGACGTGCAGCACCAGGACGTGCTGCTGTTCATCGACAACATCTTCCGGTTCACCCAGGCCGGTTCCGAGGTATCGACCCTGCTCGGCCGTATGCCCTCGGCCGTCGGTTACCAGCCGACGCTCGCCGACGAAATGGGTGAGCTGCAGGAGCGCATCACCTCGACCCGTGGTCGGTCCATCACCTCGCTGCAGGCCATCTACGTGCCCGCCGACGACTACACCGACCCGGCCCCGGCGACCACCTTCGCCCACCTCGATGCGACGACCGAGCTCTCCCGCCCGATCTCGCAGAAGGGCATCTACCCGGCAGTCGACCCGCTGACCTCGACCTCCCGCATCTTGGAGGCCTCGATCGTCGGTGCGGAGCACTTCCGGGTCGCCAACGAAGTGAAGCGGATCCTGCAGAAGTACAAGGAACTGCAGGACATCATCGCCATCCTCGGCATGGACGAGCTCTCCGAAGAGGACAAGGTCCTCGTCGGCCGGGCCCGTCGTCTGGAGAAGTTCCTCGGCCAGAACTTCATCGTGGCCGAGAAGTTCACCGGCCAGCCGGGTTCGGTGGTGCCGCTGACCGACACGATCGAGGCGTTCGACCGCGTCTGCAAGGGCGAGTTCGACCACTTCCCGGAGCAGGCGTTCAACTCCTGCGGTGGTCTCGACGACGTCGAGGCGGCCGCGAAGAAGATCGCCGGAAAGTAGTCACCTATGGCGGAGATGTCAGTTGATCTGGTCGCCGTCGAACGTCTGCTCTGGTCCGGCCAGGCGACGTTCGTCAGCGCGCAGACCACCGAGGGGCAGATCGGCATCATGGCGGGTCACGAGCCGCTGCTCGGCCAGCTGGTCGAGGGCGGCATCGTGAGCATCGTGCCCACCGAGGGTGAGCGGATCACCGCGGCGGTGCACGGTGGGTTCTTCTCGGTGACCGCGACCTCGGTCCGGGTGCTGGCCGAATCCGCGGAGTTCGCCGATGAGATCGACATAGAGGCGGCCCGTCGGGTGCTGGCGGACGCCGATGCCTCTGAGGAGGCGAAGATCGCGGCCCAGGGCCAGGTGCGCGCGGTCGAAGAGGCGAAGGCGTAGGACCGCACCAGGATTGGGTACAACCCGATAGCTCGGCGCTGTCGGCGGCGAAGGTATTCGCCGCCGACAGCGCCGTTTCCGGCTTCGAATCTGCAAAGACAAGGCCCGACCATTTGTAAACTCGGGGCCATGGTTGAATGGCCGGACGCGATGTAAGCATCAGGCCCGGCGGGGGCGGTCTGCGTAGCCCCGGAGGGCGTGCGAACACTGCTATCGAATTACCGCGTCGTCGACTCGGCGGCGGAACGAAGGGACGAACGGCATTGCAGACCGGGATGGTTCTCCTGATCATTCTGGTGCTCACGCTCGTTCTCTTGGCGTTGGCCTCCACGTACCGACTGATCATGTTGCGCCGCGGCGGCACCGCCGCGATTCTGCGGGTGCTCCCCGCGCGCGGCGGCCAGGGCTGGCGGCACGGCCTGATTCGATATGACGAGGATCGCCTCGTCTTTTACAAACTCTCCAGTCTGAAACTGGGCCCGGATTCCACCATTCGACGCCGGGGCATCGAGGTCGGTGATCGGCGTGGCCCGCGTGGCGACGAATACGACATCATGACCGACGAGATCGCGGTGACCGCGGTTTCCGATAATGACGGCAATTACGAACTGGCATTGGATCGCGGTTCGCTGGCCGCCTTTCTCTCCTGGGTCGAATCCCGACCGTCGGATCGCACCCGCCGGCTCCCCGGACTCTAGGCTGAACTCGTGAATGTGCACCTGACGCGGATCTATACGCGGACCGGCGACGATGGAACGACTGGCCTCAGCGATTTCTCGCGGGTGGCCAAAACCGATCCACGGCTCGTCGCTTACGCCGACTGTGACGAGACCAATGCCGCCATCGGTGTGGCCGTCGCGCTCGGTGACCCCGGTCCGGAGTTGCTGAAGGTATTGCGGCAGGTGCAGAACGATCTGTTCGATGCGGGCGCCGATCTTTCGACCCCGGTGGTCGAGGAGCCGAAGTATCCGCCGCTGCGCATCACCCAGCCGTATATCGACCGCCTCGAAGCCTGGTGCGATCAGTTCAATGCCGAACTGCCCGCACTGAATTCGTTCATTCTGCCCGGTGGCACGCCGCTTGCCGCCCTGCTGCACACCGCCCGTACGGTGGCGCGGCGCGCGGAGCGTTCGGCATGGGCCGCGGTGCAGGCGAATCCGGACGATACGAATATTCTTCCGGCGAAGTACTTGAACCGCCTCTCTGACCTGCTGTTCATCCTCAGCCGTGTCGCCAACCCGGGCGGCGACGTGTTGTGGAAGCCTGGCGGCGAACAAGGTGGTTCGTGAACTGTCCGATCCGCGCGACTGATCTGTCCAGGTGTGGGTAACTTCTGAGCGAGACCCCGCACAGGAGTATCACCGACCGTCCGCCGGTAAATAGGGGCGGCACGAGACACGCAAAAGTTGCTGGACACCCCCGAAGGCGTCCCAGTTACCTGGATATACCCCTGGCACTGCTACCCCCGGCCCGCAACGCCACTATCCTTTGCACCAACAGTGCGCCGAATACGCGGAGAGGCGGCATGGAACGGTTTTTGGTTACTGGCGGGAATCGACTCGTCGGTGAGGTCGCGGTCGGGGGTGCGAAGAACAGCGTCCTCAAGTTGATGGCGGCTGCATTGCTGGCCGAAGGCATGACCACCATTACGAACTGCCCGGACATCCTCGATGTGCCGTTGATGGGTGATGTGTTGCGCGGCCTCGGCTGCGACGTCACCATCAATGGGTCGGTCGTCACGATCAACACACCCGCGGAACCCAAGTACCACGCGGATTTTCCGGCGGTCACGCAGTTCCGCGCTTCGGTCTGTGTGCTCGGTCCGCTGATGGCCCGGTGTAAGCGAGCCGTTGTCGCACTGCCTGGCGGTGATGCGATCGGCTCACGGCCTTTGGATATGCATCAGGCCGGTCTGCGGCTCCTCGGCGCGACCAGCGAAATCGAGCACGGTTGCGTGGTGGCGCGCGCGGATGAACTGCAGGGTGCGCGGATCAGGCTGGACTTTCCTTCGGTGGGCGCGACCGAGAACATCCTCATGGCGGCCGTACTGGCCGAGGGGGAGACGGTCATCGATAACGCGGCCAGGGAGCCCGACATCGTCGATCTGTGCAACATGCTCGTTCGGATGGGCGCGCGCATCAGTGGCGCGGGCACGTCGGTGCTCACAATTCAGGGGGTCGAGCGCCTGCGGCCGACGACGCACCGGGTGATCGGCGACCGGATCGTCGCCGCGACCTGGGGAATCGCTGCGGTGATGACCATGGGCGATATCCGGGTCTCCGGCATCAACCCCAAGCACCTGTCCCTTGTGCTGGACAAATTGCGCTCCGCAGGTGCGCGTATTTCGTTCGAACCGGACGGTTTCCGGGTGATCCAGGCCGATCGCCCGCGCGCGGTGAATTTCTCGACATTGCCTTTCCCGGGATTCCCGACCGATCTGCAGCCGATGGCCATCGGTCTCGCCGCGATCGCGGATGGTACCTCGATGATCACCGAGAACATCTTTGAGGCGCGCTTCCGTTTCGTGGAGGAGATGATCCGGCTAGGCGCCGATGCGCGCACCGACGGACATCATGCGGTGGTACGCGGAATTCCGCGGTTGTCGAGTGCGCCCGTGTGGTCGTCGGATATTCGGGCCGGCGCCGGATTGGTACTTGCCGGTCTGGTTGCCGATGGCACCACCGAGGTGCACGACGTCTTCCATATCGATCGCGGCTACCCGAAATTCGTTGAGCAGCTGCAGGCGTTGGGTGGTCAGGTGGAGCGAGTCGGCGCCGCGGATTGATCATGTGAACGGCAGACGACTATCCCCTCGCGCTGAAAAGCGTTTCTGACCAGGCGATTTGACATCGTGCACACCGACACGTAACTTTATTCGAGTCAGAGCGACACGGACACCGACCCGGGGCCGACACGCTGAGCCGAAAGGCTGGGCAAGGGCCAGGGAAACGAGGTAGGACGTCGAGCGCCTGGCGATCACACTAGCTCGAGCAGGACCCCGATTTTGAATTGGGCCGCTGGTTGAGCTAAGCTGGAAAAGTTGCCTCACCGATCAACCGGGGTTAAGCCCCGTGAGATGGTG